>JABDLI010000141.1 GCA_013003065.1 Phycisphaerales bacterium
CCCCCCCCCCCCCCCCCCCCCCCCCCCCCCCCCCCCCCCCCCCCGCGGCGCGTGTCAACGCCGTCGTTCCGATTCTGCGCGCGGTTCCTTGCCCTCTTTGAAGTGTACGCACGCTGTTTGTCATCCCTCGGGGGGACAAGGGCCCCAGGGTCGCCTGGCCTGCCTGGGCACACACCGACGTCGAGCTGGCGCAGGTGTTCCCGCATCACGGCGACGATGAGCGCGGAACGATCGTGTATCCCAAGGCAGCGGTACAGGCGACGGCGGTGGGTGCGCACGGTTGTCAGCGCCACACCAAGCCGTCCGGCAATTTCACGCTCGGATCGACCGTCGAAGACGCCGCAGACGACGTCGAGACACCGGGGCGTCAGCTCGAGAGCACTGGCGATGGCGGCCCACTGCTCGTCGGCCAGGATGGACGCTCCGGGGAGTTCGGGCTCTTGATCGTGCATTGCGTGCCTCCCGTATGGAGGCGAACGCCGACGCGGTCGTGTGACCGGGAAGTTCTGATTTCGCAAAGAATTTTGGAGCGAGTGGGCGGGAGCGGGACGAGGACACACGCCTTCCCGGAGCGGGAGGAGGACGCGGACACGGCGGCACGCTGCCCCTACCCGATTCCCTCGCCCAACCCCGGTGTCCCCAGGACTCCCGACACGAGATCGACGTAAGCCGCCGCCAGACGCATCGACACCGTGAACACGCCGGAGCCGCAGCCGCTGAAGAAGATCAGGAGCACGAGGAACATCCCGATCATCTGAGACTGGGAGCGTTGGAAGAACTTGTAGAGATGGAACGACATCCCCGACAAGACGCTCGCGCCGTCGAGGGGCGGGATCGGGAGCATGTTGAAGAGGGCGAGGATGAGATTCAGCCAGCCGCCCGTCCAGAGGAAGAGCGCGATGTTGCGGTACAGCGTCGAGTCGCTCGGCGCGATCGCCAGCCACGCGACCAGAAGCGTGAGCGACACGAAACTCAACGCGACGTTCATGGCCGGTCCGGCGCCGGAGACGACGATGCGCCCGCGTCGCCCCCAACGGAACTTGCCGGGGTTGACCGGCATGACGCCCCACGCGATGCCGATCAGCGCGAACATCAGCAGCGAGAAGCCGCCCATGTGAACGAGCGGGTTGGCGGTCATGCGTCCCTGACGCCGCGGCGTGTCGTCACCCTGCCAGAGCGCGGCCCAGCCGTGCGCAAGCTCGTGCAGCGTGATCGCGAACGGAACCCAGAAGAGCCAGCTCACCAGCTCGACGATGCGGCCCGCCTGGTAGTACTCGTGAATCCACCATCCCATGCAATCGTGTCCTCACCCCTGTTCGTAGAGCACCGCGACCAGCACGTCGGACGGCGGATACTGACGAGTCGACTCGGCGCGCTGATCGTGGCGCATGGTCTGGGCCGCGATGTTCCCGAACACCTGCTTGACCGTGACGCCGCTCTCGGCGAGCCACGTGTTGATGTCGGTCTGCAGGGCGCCCAGCTCTGACTCAACGCCCTTGAAGAATCGAATCTGATCCATGGTGAGTGTCCTGTCAGGCCCGCGGGCGTCGCGTTCACGGACGCGCGGGCTTCGCCTTGGAGAAGAAGACCAGGAGCGTGAGATCCTCTTCGATCTCGACGAACCGGTGACGGGCGTGGGCCGCGACGAAACAGACGTCGCCGGGGCCGACCGGCGTGCGTTCCTCGTCGACTTCGAGAACCGCCTTGCCGGAGATGACCGAGTAAACCTCGTCCTCCTCGTGCGGTGATTGCTTGTCCACGCCGTTCTTGGGGAGGTGATAGATCCCCATGGACAGCGTGGGCTCGTTCAGGAACTGAAGATAAGAGCGTTTGGACGTCGTCCGTCGGGCAAGCAGCTCTGCCAGCTCGAAACGCGCGAGGGTCCCTCGGCTCATCGTTCGACGCTCCTTCTCGTCGGCCGGCACCCGGGCCCCGAGCCCCGCTGCCGCGCCGGCGGCCAGGATGCTTCGCCGGCTCGGCACGCTAGGCGGCTCCGGCCTGATCGCGCGGGCCCGCCCCGTCGACGTCGAACCCGAGCTGCACCAGATGCGCGGCCGGCCCCAGCGGTCGCTGCTTGGCCTCTTCCAGATTCGCCCGAGCGCGGGGACTCGCGTAACGGTTGAACAGCATCGCTTTCACCGTGCCCCACATGCCGCCAAAGGAGCTGAACGTGTGGTGAACGGCGGTCGGCTCGTAGCCGCAGTGCACCATGCACTGCTGGCACTTCGGGTTCCCGCTCGCCCGACCGTAGCTCGACCAGTCGGTGTCGTCGATCAATTCCTGGAACGTGTCGACGTAGCCTTCCTGGAGCAGGTAGCACGGCTTCTGCCAGCCGAACATGTTGTACGTGGGGTTGCCCCACGGCGTGCACTCGTACTCGCGCCGGCCCATCAGGTACTCGAGGAACAGCGGTGATTGGTTGAAACGCCAGCGGCGCTTCCGGTTGGCGAGGATCATCTCGAAGAGCTCGTTCGTCTCCTGTCGCCGCAGGAAGTTGCGCTGGTCCGGCGCCTTCTCGTAGGCGTATCCGGGGCTGACCATCATGCCCTCGACGCCCAGTTCCATCATGGTGTCGAAGAACGCCCGCACCGCGTTCGGGTCGGCGCCTTCGAAGAGCGTGGTGTTGGTCGTCACGCGGTAGCCGCGTTCGACGGCGAACCGAATCGCATCGGCGGCCTGCTCGTAGATCCCCTCGCGGCACACCGCGAAATCGTGCGCCTCTTCGAGGCCGTCCATATGGATGGAGAACGTGAGGTACTTGCTCGGCGTGAAGACACCCGCCTCGATCTTCTCCCGCAGGAGGATGGCGTTGGTGCAGAGGTAGACGTATTTCCGGCGGGCGACGAGGGCCTCCACGAGCGGCCCGATATCCGGATACATCAGCGGCTCGCCCCCCGGGATCGACACCATCGGCGCCCCGCACTCGTCCACCGCCCGCAGGCAGTCGGCGAGTGGGAGGTCCCGTTTGAGGACGTGGGCGGGGTACTGGATCTTCCCGCACCCGGCGCAGGCCAGGTTGCACCGGAAGAGCGGCTCCAGCATCAGGACGAGCGGATAGCGGTGCCGGCGTCGCAGCTTCTGCCGGACGACGTAGCTGGCAACGGTCCACATCTGGGAGACAGGTACGGCCATACAGATCCCGGACGAGGCGACACGCTCCAGGAGCGGGGGAAGGCAGGGAACGGAGGAAAGCGGGGCAGGACCCGCGCATCATACGGTCTGGACCGCCTGCCGGGCCGCTTCGTGCCCGGCCGGCGAATCGGCGGAAAAAGCGCGACCCCCCGGCCGGGAGTCGCCGTAGTAGCCGGGCATGGTGGCGATCCCCCTCCAGCTTGGTCTTCCCATCTTCGGCCGCGGCCCCGTGGGTCCCGACGCCGCGGACACGGACGCGTCGTCGCGTATCATCGATCGCGTTTCGCCGCGTGCTCCCTCACGCGGCCGTTCGCGGGGCGGATCGCTCATGCAGGATTGGACCGACGAAGCATTGCTCGAGGCCTACGTGGGTGGCAACCGCGGCGCGTTGGCCGAGATCATCCACCGCTATCGCGACGAGCTGCTGCACTTCCTGATCCGGTTCCTCAGCTCCCGCGCGGCGGCGGAGGATGTCTTTCAGGAGACCTTTCTCCAAGTGCATCTCTCGGCCGAGAGCTTCGACACGAGTCGGCGGCTCAAACCCTGGCTGTTCACGATCGCGGCGAACAAGGCACGCGATCATCACCGCAAGCACGGCCGACGTGCCGCCGTCTCGCTTTCGGCGTCGATCGGCGACGACGGCGACGGTCAGCGGTTCGTCGACCTGATGGAAGCGGACCTTCCAACCCCCGACCTGCCGGTGGTCGATGCGGAACGCAGCCGGCTCGTACGTGGTGTGGTGGATGCGTTGCCGGCGCACCTGCGGGAAATCCTCCTGCTGAGCTACTTTCAACGACTGAGCTACAACCAGATCGCCGATGCGCTCGAGATCCCCCTCGGGACGGTCAAGAGCCGACTGCATACGGCGGTGGCGGCCTTTGCGCGGGCCTGGACGGCAGCGCGGGCCACGGAGCAGGGTGAGCAAACCTGATGGGAGATGAAGGAATGAACCGGCCCGACGAGGTCAATCTCGAACTTGGTCCCGACGACCAGCGTGTGCTCGATGCGTTGGCGGACGTGGGGTACGACGTCGATCGCCTGCCCCGCGTCGACCGGGCGCGCGGCCAGCGGATCGCGGAACTGCTTGCGCTTCTCGAAGACTACCCCGTCGACGACGCCGACGACACGCTCGTCCACGCGACGCTCGCCGGCATCGACCGCCACGAGTCACAGCGGCTCGCGCGGATGTCGTTCGACCACCACCAGGAAGAAGCGGCCGCGGCCGATCGCGGGCGCCGGATACGCATCCCCGATTTCATCTCCGTCGCGGCCGTGCTGCTCATCGGCGCCGCGATCTTCTGGCCGACGCTGAGCCAGGTCCGGCAACGCTCCCTGGCCACGGCGTGCTCGAACAACCTGCGGCAGCTCGGCTACGGCTTCAGCCAGTACGCCGCCGCCAACGCGGGTGCGATGCCGGTCGCCCGGGCCGGTTCCGACCTGAGCTGGGACATGGTGGCCAACGTCCTGAACCTCGCCCCGCTTCTCGACGGCGGTTACTGCGAGCGTGGTCACCTCAGCTGCCCGGCCGTTCACGAGCACGACGCCGTGACCGGCAACTACAGCTATCAGTGGCAGCTCCCCGGCACCCGGGTGCAGTGGGGCGGCGGGCCCGGCATGACGCTGGTGCTCGGCGACCGCAACCCCCTCATCGACGCCTTCCGCGACGGCCACCACGCCGGCGCCATGACCATCTCCTTGAACCACGGCGGCCGCGGTCAGTACGTCCTCGGCAGCGACGGCGCCACGCTCTGGCTCGAGACCCCCGTGATCGGCCAGGGTGACAACATCTGGCTGCCGAACGGGCTCGACGAGCTGCGGAGAGGGGCGAAGCCGTCGGAGCCGGGGGATGTGTTCCTGGCGCACTAGCCAAGGGTTCGGTGCCACGGACAGCGAAGCGTCCGTGCCGTCAGCGTCCAATCGCGAGGGGGGTTCACTCCCCCGCGCGGCGGAGGACGCACGGCACGGACGCTTCGCTGTCCGTGGCACCGG
>JABDLI010000149.1 GCA_013003065.1 Phycisphaerales bacterium
GGAGTCAACCACCCCTTCGCGATGGACGCTGACGGCACGGACGCTTCGCTGTCCGTGGCACCCGGACCTCGCTGTCTGTGACACCCGGACCCGCCCCCGCGACCCGCTACACTCCTGACGATGTCCGACGCCCCCACGCCCGCCGCTCCCCCCACCCGACCCGGCGCGATCACGAACCGAGCCGCGTTGCCCGTCAATCGTCTGGGCATCTGGGCGCTCGTCACCGGCATCTTCAGCCTGTTCCTGCCACCCGTCGGCGCCGGCGCGATTATTCTCGGCGTGTTCTCGCTGCGGAGGCTCCGGCAGAATCCCGGTCGCGAACGCGGCCAGGGCGTCGCCATCGGCGGGATCGTGGCGGGGACCGTCGGTGTGTTGATGGCGGGTATCTACGCCATCATGGCGTACAGCGCGTTTGCCTCGGTCTCGCAGGCCAAGGTGATGCGGATGCAGGCGAACCTCGACGCGATCCACACCCGGGCGGAAGCGTACGCGCGGCGTCATGACAAGTATCCCGTCCACATGGGCGAGCTGGCGATCGCGTCCAAGGGCCCCTTCAGCGTCAACCACCGCCTCACCGCGTTCGACAAGGACGAGCAAGTGCCGGTGACCGTGGGTGACTACGACCTCGCCGATTTCGACGGCACCGCGGCCGAGACGGAGCGGCTCCGAGCGGCGCTCGCAGCGGTCGACGCCGACGAGACGTGCTACCGGTTCGGAAATGCGTGGTTCGCGCGGCTTGGAAAGCCGACCAAGGATGGCGACATCATCTTCGCGTGGCACCGCCAGCCCGAAACGGATCTCGTGCTGCTGATGATGGACGATGGCTCGGTCAAGAGCGCCGACGCCGCCACGTGGCCCCGCCGCCTGGCGACCGATGCGCAGGCGCGGTTGCGTCATGGGCTGCCGCCGTTGGACGCGCCGGATCCGTTTGTGGAGTAGGGGGCGGGTCCGCGACCGTGTCCGTGCCCGCGTCCGTGTCCGCGACCGCGTCCGCGACCGTGTCCGTGTCCGCGTCCGCGTCCGCGACCGTGTCCGTGTCCGCGTCCGTGTCCGCGACCGTGCTACACTCCTCTCCCTTCCCCTCCCACGACGAGATCCCTCCCATGCCGCAAGCCGTCACCGAGAAACCCCAGATCTCCTTCGACGAGTTCATCAAGCTCGACCTTCGCGTCGCCACCGTCACCGCGTGCGAGGCACATCCCGGGGCGGATCGGCTGCTGAAGGTGCAGCTCGACGACGGCACGCCCGAGGGGCGGCAGGTGTGCGCGGGGATCAAGGCGTGGTACACGCCGGAAGAGCTCGTGGGCAAGCAGGTCGTGATCGTGGCCAACCTCGAGCCGCGGAAAATCCGCGGGGAGATGAGCCAGGGGATGATCCTCGCCGCGACCGACGTCAAGGCGACGGACGATGACGGCACGCCGACCGAGCGGGACGTGATCGCGTTGACCGTCGATCGGCCCACGCCCGCAGGCGCGCCGGTCAGCTGATCGGGTTCATCAGGATCCGGTCGTCGCGGCCGCGGTGGCCTCTTCGTCTTCGCCCTCGCCGTCGACCTCGCCGTCGGGTTGAGTCGCCCGGACCCGCAGCACGAAGTCGTGTCGCGTCGCCAGGGCGTCGTAGCTGAAGACGTCCCGCACGTTCTGCTCGGTGTCCGCGAGCTCCTCGCCGATCAGCATCGCCTGCACGCCCCCGGTGCCGACGAGATCGTTGAAGGTTTCCCGATCGAGCGGAGCCTGGCCCACGAGCTCGACGACCGCGACCGCCATCTTCTCGTCGATGGGCAGCGTGTAGACACGCTCCTCCACCGGAAGCTCCGCGGCCGGCGTCTCCGGCGGGAGGGACAAGGCGTGATCGATGATCGCTTCGATGGTCGGCTTGTGGGCGCCGACAACCGGAAGGTCGCTCGCGCGGGGGATCTGGATGTTGTTCTGAAGAGAGAACGCGAGCAGCCGCGGATCGTCGAGCTTGACGCGGGTGGACGCGGGCAGCTCGCGGCCGCGTTCGAGGGCAAGCTGCAGGAGCCCCTTGGTTCGCGCCTCGGAGGCGAGGGTGTCGAGACTGCTCTTCAGCCGTTCGTAGGCGGCGGCGCGGCGGAGATCCGCCACGACCTCTTCACGCACCTCGCTCACGTCGCGGGCGGGACGCGCGGCGTCCGCTTCGGTGATGCGGAACAAGACGATGCTGTCGTCGTTCTGGTCACGCAGGGGCGGACCCGCCACGCCGGCCTGCAGCACCACGACGGGATCGCCGCCAAACTCCTGGATCGCACCGACGAGCGTGGCTGCCGTCATCACGCGGTTGCCGAAGCGGCTCGTCTGCGCTCGGTTGAGCGGCTCGATGTCGGCGATGTCGTCCGTCGTCAGCCAACGGTCGCCGATCGCTTCGTACGCCGGGAGCGTCAAGCCGGGAAACTCCGACTGGATTCGGGTGGCCAGGTCGGGGAAGGCGACGCGATCCCGACTCCACGTCGCGGGAAGCTGGTAGTAACCGTCACGCAGACTCAGCCGTCGCCAGCTGGCGAGGAGCTGATCGTTCGCGAACCGCTGGATGACGTCGAGGGTCTCGGTGGTCTTCTCCTTCACCAGATCCTCGACGACGACCTCCGGAACCTCCTGCCCCGGCTCCGGGCTCGGAAAACCGCGGGAGGCCGCGTGCTGCTGCCAGTGCTTGAAGAGCGCGACGCCGTCCTGGCCGGTCGTCGACTCGACGAGCGCGCGGACGTCATCGGCCGCGACGGTCAGCCATTCGATCTTGAACCGATCGGGGAGCCGGTAGCCGAACGCCGGTTGCCCCGGCTCCTCCGGCTCGCCGCCGGGCGCGATGTCGCGGTACTTCTCGAACTGGGCGGCGATGGCCGCCTCGGTGGGCTCGACCGACGCGTCGGCCTCGGCCTCGATCACGAGCACGCGGGCTTCGACGCCGTGGAACATCCGTTCCGCCATCCGTCGCAGCCGGTTGTCCGAGAGCTTCGCGGCGCCCTGGTACATGAGGAGCAGGCGATCGATCGCCAGACGCTTGCCGACTGCCTGGTCGACGAGCTGGGAGCGGCCCGCCACCTGGAAGAGCACTTCCATCTGATCCGCCGAGAGCAGATCCGAGGCGCGGCCGCCGAGCAGACCCGCCTGGTCGGCCTCACGCACCAGGAGATACCAGTGCTCGGGGCGATCGGTGATGGCGAGCGTCGGCGCGGCGCGGCTGAGCGCTTCGATGATCTGAAGCTCCTGCTCGCACTCGCGTCGGACCTCCGCGGGAACATCGGTGCCGCCGATGGTCGCCCAGACGGCGCCGCCGAGCGCAGCGCGTTGGGAGAGCGTCTGGATCGCCTGCGGGGCGAGGAACACGATCATGAGCAGGGTGCCGCCGACCGCGAGAATCCACTTGTTGTACAGACGGAGGAACTTGAACATCGTTCGCGGAGACCTCGTTCAGACGCGGGATTCGGAAGAGCTTCGTAGTGTACGAACCCCCGGCGGGGGCGACCATCGGACAGACTCATCCAAGAGAACGCCCGCGCCGGGGGCGCGGGCGGGGAGGGTCGAGGTGGTCGGCGGCGTCGCGGGCGACGCAGCCGGGATCATCGGTAGAACTCGACGATCAGGTTCGTGTTCACGTCGAACGGAATCTGATCGGCGGTCGGGAGGCTGAGCACCCGGGACTTCAGCTCGGCCGGGTTGACCTCCATCCAGCCCGGCACGATGTGACCGGCCATGGACTCCATGTTCTCCCGCGCGAGCTTGTGGATGCGATCTCGGAGGCTGATGGTGTCACCGACCCGCAGCGAGAAGCTGGGCCGGTCGACCTTCTTGCCGTTCACGAGAACGTGACCGTGGGTGACCATCTGGCGGGCCGCCCAGATCGTGCGAACGAAGCCGGCGCGGCGGACGACGTTGTCCAGCCGCTTCTCCAGAAGCTGGAGCAGCACGTCGCCGGTGTTGCCCTTGCTCCGCGACGCCTTGTCGACGTAACGCCGGAACTGCTTCTCGAGCACGCTGTAGTGGTGCCGCAGCTTCTGCTTCTCGTTCAGACGAACGCCGTAGTCCTTCATCCGCCGGCCGCGGAAGCCATGGGGACCCGGCGGCGTCAGCTGCCGCTTCGCCGTGTGCTTCGGGATGTCGGCAATGGGGACGCCGACGCGACGGGAGAGTTTCACCTTGGGGCCAAGGTAGCGAGCCATGCAAACGGTCCTTTCATCGACGCTTCTCGCCACGCGGCACCGGTGGCCGCCGGCGAAACCCACCGCGGGCGGTGGCAAGCGAGCCGCGAAGTAGAACAGGTCGATTGGGCCCAGTCAAGGTCCCGCCGGGCTCAGGCCGCCAGACGCGGGGGGCCGGCGGACCGGACGGTCGGATCCGGGGTCGAGGCGGCGATCCACGCCTGCAGTTCCCGTCGCCGTCCGAGCGCGGCCAGGCAGGTCGCGCGGTGGCGGGAGGAGGCGGCATCGGCCCCGGCTCCGCGTTCCTGCTCGAAGGTCGTGACGGCCGCGGCGAGGAGGCCGGGCAGGACGCTCCCCTTGGGAAGCGTGGTCCAGCGGGGGGTCGTCACCAACGCGTCGGCGGTGAGGGCCCGCCGCCACAGCTCGCTCATGGTCGCGGCGTCGACCGGGCCGGGGCGCCGGTCGAGCCGGTCGAGCAGACGCTGGGCCAGGCGGCGGCGGCCGGCCATGACCGCGGCGACCGCCATCGCGGCGACCGCGGGCGGTCCGAACTGCCGGGACGATCGGAGGCCCTTGAGATCGGCGATCACCCGGCCGAAGGCTCCGCGTCGCAGCCAGATCGATCCGGCCCGAAGGAGCGCGCGGGGGTGATCGGGGCCGACCAGACGCAGCCACCGCGTGAGCCGCGGGGAGTCGCCCGTGGGTTCGAGGACGCGGAGCAGCTCGGTCAGGATGCGGTCCGCGGCGGCCCCCGTCGCGGTCCGGTGACCGGCTTCGAGGATCTCGATGGCGTCGGCGCCGCGGCCTTCCGCCCGGGCGAGCCGCGCCTGGAGAATCACACGTGTCTCGCCGAGCCGATCGATGATCGAGCGGGCGCGGTGGACGGCCCCGCCTTCCAGCAGGACGGCGGCCAGCAGGCTCAGCACCGACTCGTCATCCGGACGCTGCACCGCCAGCGTCTCCAGCCGCCGGACGGCCGACGGCAGATCGCCGGCAGCCCGATCGAGGCGGGCGGCGAGCAGGGCGGTGCCCGCGTGATGCGGGCGTTGCCGCAGCGCGGGACGCAGCTCACGTCGCGCTTCGCGGGGGCGGCGTTGTCGACGCAGGCACTCGGCGCGCAAGCACGACAACGCCGGATCGGTCGGGTGCAGCAGCAGCCCTTCGACCGTCAGGCGATCGGCGGCCGGCACGTCGTCGACGGCCAGCAGGGTCTCGATCATGACGCGGCGAGCACACCGCGACGTGGGTCGAACGGTGAAGGCGGCCCGCGCCGCTTCGTGATCGCCGTGCCGCGTGGCCTGCAGCAAGCGGGCCGCCGTCGTTCGCGTGACGCGATCGCACGTGCGTTTTCCGGAGTCGTTCATGCCGCCTTGTCCTTCCGGTCGTCGCCGCCGGCGTCCGGTCCGATCGATCCGATCGGGCCGATCGCGTCGTCGCCTCCGGTTCCGTCGACATCGAGCGTCGCGATGAGACGGGTCAGAGAGGCGGACATCGGGTTGACGGCGCGGCCGCGTTGCGCCCACGCCAGTGCCGTGGCGTCGTCGCCCCGCAATCGCGCGAGCTCGGCAAGCGACTCGAGCGCGATGCTGGGGGCGTCGACGGTCGCCACCACCCGCTGAATCGCGTGGTAGAGGAGGTCGATCACCCCGCGTTGCCGGCGGATCTTCTGGGCCGTGACCAGGGCGGGAATGACCGTCTCCTGGGCGGCGAGCTCCTGCGCGAGGGTTGCGATCTGCGGCACCGTGGGGCTGGCCGCGGGCAGTGCCGTCAATCCCAGCGACGCCCGGAGACGTTCCAGCCGGGCGAGATCGGGGCACGCGAGACTGCACGCCTCCAAACGCGATGCCCACGCCTCGGCTTCGGTCGTGCGGTCGTTCTGCGCCGCGAGCAGCATGAGCAACGCGACGCTGTTCGCATCCTCGGTGTGCTGAAGACCGCGGCGGAGCGTCTCCGACGCGGAGTGTTCGTCGCCCAGCTCCCATTCCAGCAACGCGAGCAATCGCGACATCTCCGGGGGAACGACGCCGCTGCGCACCCGTCGGGCCAGCTCGCGTCGCGCTTCGTTGGTACGGCCGAGGAGGATCAACGCCCGGCATCGCAGCAAACCGAGCTCGGCGTCGAGGGGCGGGGTTGCGTCTTCGATGATCGTCAGCGCTTCGATCACACGCCCCTGCGCGATGCGGACACGCGCGATCTCGGCGCGGAGTCCGTCGGTCGGCGCCGCCAGACGCAAGGCCGTCTCGACGATGCGGTCGGCGTGTTCCCACAGTCCGAGGTCCATCGCGCGACGCAACGCGCGGCCAAGCGCCTCGCACGTCAACGGACGCGTTTCGCCGGGTGGCGTTCCAAACGGCACGCGACGCCGGCGGAGTTTGGCGATCATGCCCATGTGCGGTCTCTCCGGAGTTGATCCGTCCCTGGGGATAATCGGACCGTGACCGGGCGAGGTTGAGGACGACCCGCCGGGGAATATCGGGTCGCGCAAATCCCGCGCGATTACTCCCCGACAGTGCACGGACGTGGTGCCACGGACAGCGAAGCGTCCGTGCCGTCAGCGTCCATTGCGGAGGGGTGTTTGACTCCCCTGCGCGGCGGACGACGCACGGCACGGACGCTTCGCTGTCCGTGGCACCAATCCCTGGGGTCTTTGGCTCAGTACGCCCGGACGTCCATCCGCTTTCGCCAGTTCAGATACGAACGGCTGAGGACGCGGTAGCCCCCCGGGGTCGGGTAGCGTCCGGTGAAGTACCAGTCGCCCGTGTGGCCGGGCATCGCGGCGCGGAGACCCTCGACGGACTGGTACATCACCTCGACCTCGCCGTCCCACTCGATCGTCGCGGGCCGGGCGAGCTGCGCGACCTTGGCGGAGATCTCATCGAGCGTGAACGACTCGTAGATCGCCGCGACGGGATTCTCGAGACGGTCGTCCTCTCGGCGAAGCATGGCGCGGCACCGAGCCTCCACGTCGTCGAGCACCGACTCCTGGTTGCGTTCGTGCAGGAGCGCGACCGCCGCTTCGAACGCGATGAACCGGCCGAGCTGGCTCATGTCGATGCCGTAGCAGTCCGGGTACATGATCGGCGGGGCGGAGGAGAGGATCAGGATCCGGCGGGGGGCGAGGCGGCTGAGGATCGTGATGATCGACTCTCGCAACGTCGTGCCCCGGACGATGGAGTCGTCGATCACGACGAGCGTGTCGTCCGGCTCCACCACCCCGCGGGTGATGTCGTAGATGTGCAGCACGAGATCGCGGCGGGCCGAGTCGTGGGCGATGAACGTGCGAAGCCGTTGATCCTTGTGGGCGATCTTCTCGGCGCGGATGTGGCCGTTGAGGATCTCCTTCAGATCCCCGCGGTGCGCATTCCCGGCGCGGATCTTCTCCCACAGCCGCTCGGCCCGGCGGGCGCGGGTGAGATGGGTGATCTCTTCGATCAGACCGACGTACGCGGACTCCGCGGTGTTGGGGACGAAGCTGAAGACGGCGTGCTCGACGTCGTGATCGATCGCCTCCAGGACCCGCGGCGCGAGCAGACGCCCGAGCGCCTTGCGTTCCCGGTAGATGTCCGGGTCGTTGCCGCGGCTGAAATAGATCCGCTCGAACGTGCACTGACGCAGCTCGAGCGGTTCGGCGAACGCCGTGTGATCGATCCGGCCGTCGCGTTTGATGACGAGCGTGTGACCGGGCTTGATCGCCTCGATCGACGCCGGATCGACATCGAACACGTTGGCCAACGCGGCACGCTCCGACGCGACCGCCACCACTTCATCGTCGATGTAGAAGAAGCCGGGGCGGATGCCCGCGGGATCACGGCAGGCAAACGCATCGCCGTTGCCGAGCACGCCGACGAACGTGTAGCCGCCATCCCACCCGTGGGCGGATTTGCGCATCATGCGGGTGAGGTCCAGCTCGCGAGAGACTTCCTCGGCGAGCGGCCGTCCCTCGAGCCCGCGGAACGACTCCGGCCCCATCGACACGCCCAGGTGCTCGTGCTCGCGGTCGAGGAAATACCCGAGCCGTTCGAGGACGACCTGGGTGTCCGAATCGCCGACCGGGTTGAGCCCGTACTCGACGAGCTGTGCGAACAGCTCCTTCGAGTTGGTCATGTTGAAGTTGCCGGCGATCGCGAGGTTGCGGCTCGCGGTGTTGTTCTTGCGGATGAGCGGGTGGCACTGCGTGAGCTGGTGACCCGAGTGCGTGCCGTACCGCAGGTGCCCGACGTGAACCTCCCCGACGAAGTCGCAACGGTGCTTGATCGCCTCGTCGGTCATCTTGGAGGTCGGCGTGGAGCTGACCCGCAGGTCGCGCGTGACGGCGTCGAACACACGCTCGAGCGCGTTGTGCTTGCTCGACCGCACCCGCAGCATGAACTGCTCGCCCGGCGGCATGTCGAACTTGACGGTGGCGACGCCGGCACCGTCCTGGCCGCGGTTGTGCTGCTTCTCCATCAACAGGTACAGCCGCCGCAGCCCCCAGGCGGCATCGGCGTAGCGATCGCGGTAATACGACAGCGGCTGCCGCAGCCGAACCAGCGCGAGCCCGCATTCGTGGCCGATGAAGTCGCCCATGGGAGGTGGAAGGGTAGGCGGCGGGGGGCGGGGCAGCAATGTTGCGGGGG
>JABDLI010000193.1 GCA_013003065.1 Phycisphaerales bacterium
CAGTCGGCGACCGGCGACGTCAGGAGGCGCTGGCTGCGGCGGGTCGACCCCGGAGCCGTCCGCCGATCACGACGCCGATGACACCGACGATGGGATTCAGGATCACGGTCCACAGCGGCGCTTGCGCAGCGTTCATCGCCTCGAACATCGTGACGGTCTCGACGCGGGGCGTGGTCGGCTCGGGCTTCATCATCACCGAGACGGCGCTGAGCGCTCCGAGCACGACGATGAGACCGACCAGGATCGCGATCGACCGTCCCCCGGGGCTGATCAACGCGCACACCCATCCGGCCACGATCGCGGCGGCGAGTCCGATGACCGGGTTGACGAGATTCCACGTCAGGGACGTGTCCCAGCCCCCCGGCTCGAACGCGCCGTCGGGCCCCAGGACTATCCACAGCACGGTCAATCCGACGAACACGAGCACCAGCGCCACGATGTACCCGACGACCGCTGCCCCAATCGCTCGAAGCATGACTTCGCTCCCGTATTGACCCCTCCAACCCGTGCGTCGTCACCGGTCGCAACCCGGCGCGAATCTCGCGCGTCATCATACGGCGAGCCGGGCGCGAATCGAGTGATGGGGGCCACGGCGGAGTATCACGGGCCGCCATGACCGCCACCACGCCTTCTTCCCTCCTCGAGGATCGAGAGCTCCACAGCCGCCACTTCGATGCATCATCTGGAACGACCTGACGTTGGCGACGCGTGCGATTTCCTCTCCGACGACGGCGTGGACGCGATCGCGATCTGCCGGGGCACGTTGACCGGATCGACCGTCGGAGCGACGCCCGACGGGGAGTCGAGCTGCAGCCCGGCGCCCGAGCTCAACCACGACGTCTGGTACTCGTACACGCCCACGGCCGACGATTCAGTGACGATCAGCGGCTGCGACGCGCCGTTCTCCTTCTATCTCTCGGTGCACGACGGGTGCCCGGGGACGCCGGCGAACGAGATCGGATGCGCGCTCTACGGATGTTCGGCCTGGCTGCGTGGCGGTCTTCCTCGGACCGATCGTGGCGATCGTGATGTACTTCCTCTTGCTGAACCGCGTACGCAACGCATGACGCGCGATTCGCGAGCAGCAGGACGATGGGCTCGCCGATGTCGGGCTTGGCTGACGCGGCGGCGGGCGGCCGGACGGGCGGCGATCCGAGGCGTCTTGTGACACGATCGTGACCGATCACGCCTGTCCACCGCGACGCCGTCGAGCTACGCTGAGTCCACGACTCGGCGCCTGATGACACTTGATGACACTTGATGACACTTGATGACACGCAGGCAGGGAGTGGATCATGCCGCATCGATCTCTCGTTCATCTGGCCCTCCTCGTCGCGCCCCTCGGCGCGTGCGAGAGCGAACCGCGGCCGGACGCCGCGGTCGCCGTCCCGGCGGGCGACGGCGACCATGCCCAGCTGCGCTTCCAGGACAACGGGCCCCACGGGATGCACAACGCGGGCGTCCGCGCCATCCATGAGGACCGTCAGGGCCACATCTGGTTCGGCACCCACCTGGACGGCCTCGTCCGCTTCGACGGCCGGTCGTACACGTACTTCGACGTGCGTGGGGGCGACCGCGGTCTCAATCGGGTTTGGAGGATCACGGCGGACGAGGGCGGCACGCCCTGGTTCAGGACCGCACGCGGGGTTGCCCGGTTCGACGGCGAGCGACTCGTCGACCACCCGTTCCGGAACACGCCGCGCGCCGAGGATTGGACGCTCGCGCCGGGCGACCTCTGGTTCGCCGAAAGCGACCCGTCCGAGAACGCCGGGCGCGCGGGCGAGATCGGCATCTTCCGATCCGACGGCGAGACATTCGCCTTCCTCCCCATCCCCGTGCCTGAACACCTCCGGACGGACGAGGACTTCGCGGTCGTGGGCATGTGGAGGGGGAACGACGCGACCATGTGGCTCGCGACGTGGGACGCGGTGATCGGCTACGACGGCGAGACCTTCACCGTCATCGACGACGAGCGGCTCGGCCACTCCGACGCGACCGGATACCTCCACGTCAAGTGCATGTACGCGGACAGCCGCGGTCGCGTCTGGATCGGAAACAACGGGATCGGGGTCATCCTCGTCGATGGGGACACGATCACCAACTTCACGCAAGCCCATGGCGTCGGGCGGCGGGACCGTCGCAGCGGCGGATCGCTCGCGCACCCGCAGCCCGGGGATGCGCCCGAGGGCGCGCCCTCGCTTCACCGGGTGTTCTCGATCGGCGAGGACGCGAGCGGTCACATCTGGTTCGGGACCACGGGCCAGGGCGCCTGGCGGTACGACGGGACGACGCTGCGTCAGTTCACCGAGAAGGACGGACTCGACCTCGAGCACATCGCGGCGTTCTACTCCGACCGCCGCGGCGACCTGTTGATCGCGGGCACCGGCGTGTACCGCTTCGACGGGACCTCGTTCGAACGGGTGCACTAACGATCGAGCCGTGCGACCACCTTATCTGCGTGACTCCGCGCGGGACTCGGCCGCGAAGCAGACCGCGTCGCCGACGGCGATCCTCCCGGCTCGGACCACGGTCGCGTACACGCCGGCAAATCCCTCGTTGAGACCAACTGCCGTCTTCATGACGCGCGCGTCCTTCTCGCACGTCTCGGGATCGATGTTGATCATCACGCACCGGAAGTCGCGGAGCGTCACGCTGACAACGGCCCCCGCCTCGCCGTCACCGAAGATCAATCGCCCTCCGACCCACCGGTCCTCTCGGAACGGCTCGGACTCCTCACTCGTCACGACAACGTTGGCCCGGAAGCGCCGGCGATCGAGCGTGAGCCCCGCCGCTCGACCGATGCCCCCGATCGACGCCAGGTCGATCACCGAGATCGGCGCCTCGTCGAAGATCCCGTGCTTGAGCCGCGTGAGCTCGACGCGGCTCCCGCAACGCTGCGACACCTGCGCGTCGAGCTCTACGCTCCCGATCGCCAGGCCGGATCCGCACGGCGCTACCACGTGCGTCGGCAGCGGCTCGCCGGTGCTCTCGTCGAGCCCGACGGGACGGTACGCGAGCAGCTCCGGGAGGCGGCTGGCCGAGAGCCACGGGAAGCCGTTCTCGACGCCGACCCGCCGAAACGCAAGCCGGCGATCTCCGACGAGCCCGTGCCACCCCGCCATCGCGGACTCGACCGCGACCCCGGCCATGGACTTGACCGGATACCGCACGACCTCGTGAACGCGGCCGACCTCCATCATCATCGTGCTTGCCCCTGACGTGACGGACAGTCTAGCAATCGGCGCCACAAACACGGTGTCAGGAACCCCTTTCGGCGCTTCCTTGGGAGACCCGGCGGACGCAGCGTGCTGTCGAGAAATTGGCGCGACGTCCTCTCCCGCCACGTCTTCTCGCCGAACGGACAACCCCGCTTGACGCGCTGGCGCACGGCGGCAAGCTCGGCTGCACAGCGTTCGCCGGCTTGAGCCACTCCGTCGGGCGCGGCAGCGGCCGCGGAGTCAGCAAGGACAGTCGGATCACGCGTCTCACGACTGTCCGGAGATGGCCATCGGCGCCATCGTACGCGCCATCATAATGGGCGAAGTGCGTCATCACGACGCCCTTCGCCCGTCCAGAAGCAGTGAGAGGCTCAGCTCGGGCAACCGCGCCAGGGCACGGGAGGACACTGATCGGACGACGCATGGGAAATGCCTTTCTTGCTCAGCGAGGGGGAAGAGAACGCAGGCAAGCACTCCCGCGACGAGGAGCGGCGGCACGATGCCCATGAGCTCAGGCGACGCCGTCGATCTTCCCGGATCGTCTGGCCGCCATTCGTTCGGTGCCGAAGACCGCACGTTCGAAGCGGGACCTGAGTTGACCGGGAGTTCGACCCATCCGTGCGCTCGGAATCGCCCGGGGGGAGTTTTCGGGGTCGTGGCCATGACCCCGCGTCTCTCACACTTGCCGCGGCGGATGCGTCGACCTCCCGCACGCTGGCGCGTGCATGCGCCATCGATTCCTCTCGCGGGGATGAACAGCTCACAGCCGTCGTATGGCGGATCGAGTTCGCGCTGTCGCTTCGTTCTGCTAGTGTTTGGCTTCTGACCAAAGGACTCCGTATCCGTGATCTGCCTGAGATACGTACTTATCATTCTTATAGTGGGCTCCCTGGCGCTGCCGGCGTGGGCCCAGGATGGGGACGCCCGGGGCCAACGCGGGTTGCGTGGTCCCGAGGGTCAACGAGGTCCGGGGGGCCCGGGGGGCCCCGGCTCGGGC
>JABDLI010000280.1 GCA_013003065.1 Phycisphaerales bacterium
CTCTCACATCGCGCGACGCCCATGCCGGTGTCTCCGCCTGCGGCCAGACCGGCTCACCGTGTACGACCGACCTGGACTGCTGCGTGGGCTGGACCTGCGCCGGGGCGTCGATGATGATGGCCGGCACCTGCATGTAGCGGGGCCGGCTCCGCTCCACCGCGGTCGGCGATCGAAGGAACAGCCGCCCGCGCGTCGTGTGTTCCGGGCCCGGGCTCATGTGGCCGGTCGGACGGTCCGATACGCTGAGTATGTCGAAGCGTGAGGGCAACCGGTTGAGCGACCGGGCGGTCAGTTCGCGTCGCGGATTTCTGGGCACCGCCGCGGGCCGCGCGGCCTACCTGGCCCCGGCCGTGCTCGCGTTGACCTCCCGCGACGCCGTGGCGGGCGTGTCCGGCTGCGGCCAGACGGGCTCGCCCTGTGCGACCGACCTCGACTGCTGCGTGGGCTGGAACTGTACCGGGGCGTCGATGATGATGGCCGGCACCTGCATGTGACGCCGCAGGTCGGGCCCTGCCTCAGGACCCGCAGGGCAGCTGCCACGCCCCGTCCACGTCCGTCGCGATCGACATGAAGTGCTCCACCGACCAGACGCCGGAACGCCGGTGGCGGGTGAAGTGCACGAGAGCAAGGTCCAACGCGCTCTCGACGACGACGATGCCAGCCGGCGTGTCGCCGAAGAACGACTGCACGTCCGGGAACAGCTCGTCGATCGCGATGAACTGGGTTGCCTGCGGTCCCACGCGGCCCGTCGTCACCCGCTCCTCGCCCGCAACGTTGACCAGGCGGACCGTGTACTCGGCCGTGCGGTCGTAATCGAGATCGAGTCCGGAGTTGGTGATCGAGATGAACGAGCGAAAGCGACCGTCGTGAAGCACGCGATAGTAGGCCTTGAGCGTGACGTCCGGTCGCGCCAGCCGCTCGCGTGAGTTCCATTCGTCCGCCCACGCCATCACGCGGGCCGTGTTGTGCGCCGTGCGGTACTCCATGAGCGCCTGCACCGTGCCCGGGAACTTCGGGCGGCCGTCGTCGTGGTAGCACAGGGCGATGTGCCCGACGAACTCGGTGTCGGGCGGCGGCAGGAGATCCTCCACCGCGCCGCGGGCCAGCTCGTGGCGGGTCGCGCAGAGCCACCGCTCGCGGAAGGCCGCGAGCGTGCCGTCGGCGTCGGAGAGGTACGCGTCCACCCAGCAGTCGTCCTCGAGGTGTCCGTGCGTGTTGAAGATGTTCACGAACGTGCGAAGTTCTTCCGTGTTCAGGACCGCCATCGGGTTCACCTGCCCGCGGCCCCCGAGCGCGGTGTATCGGCGCCGCGGCAGCCCATCCCATTCGTACCGATCGCCGCCGTGGTAGCCATTCAGACGCGTCGTCTCGCTCATGACGTACGGACGCGTGAACAGGCCGTGGCAGGCGAACGTACCCGAGAGCGCCGCGGGCCGGTCGCCGCAGAACTCGGCAAGGCCGGGCATGACCCCGGCGAGCTCGATGCGATGCCGCGAGAAGGGCGTCATGTGGTTCGGGTACGTGCCGGCGAGCGTCCGGCCTTCGTGGTTCTTCGCTTCCAGCGTGAGCGATCCCGCGGGCTGCGGCTGGTCGCCGGCCAGCAGGATCAGGTACGTCCGCTCGTCGTCGGCCTCGCGAAAGACGATCTCGGTGAACTCGATCGGCTTGGTCGAGTCCTGCAGCGACTGGTCGTTGTGGAGGGAGACCAGCTCCCCCTCGTCGCTGTACCAGTCGATCAGGCTGTAGAGACGCGAGTAGGGCATGTCCAGCCGCCGCGCTCCGCGCGGGGGGCTCACGATGACGGCGAGGACCCCGTCTGCAGGCACGTCACGCTCTTCGCGTACCCGCACCGAGTCGATCACGACGGGGCGGGTCGGCGCGACCGGCTCGGTCCACTGGCCGGCCGGGGTGCCGTCGGCATCGAACAGCGCGCAGGCCAGCGTGACCGGGGGCACCGGCCCGTTCGTCATGCCCGGCGGATAGATCGTCACCATCGTGTGAAGGTCCGACGACTCCCGCCACCAGAAGAGGTCGGCGCCGAGGCGGCGGGCCGGGAGCTTGAACCGGGGACGGCGGAGCAGGGCGGTCAGAGCCACGGGACGGCCTCCTCGCGTGCAGGCGACGGGTCGCGGAAGACGCGGCCGCGAATAGCCGGTCTATCGGAGGCGACTTTCGAGGAGCGCCACTATTCGAACGCGGGGCATGGGTTGCGACCCGCGTCCGATTTCGAAGGCCACGCAGCACGGTCTCCGATACAGGACGCCGCTGCCGGGAGGGTTTGGACGCTTCGTCCGAACCTCCCCGCCCACGACGCCGACTCGAGGAGACGACATGTCAGGTTATCGGCCGTTCACGGTTGCCTCGCTGTCCTTCGGGCTGTCGCTGATGGCGTTGCGTGTCGTCGCCCCGGCGGCGGGTGGCGGCGTGGGCGAAGCGACGCTCGATCCGGCGTTCGCCTCCCACTACGTCGCGTTCGATCTCGGCGTCCCGCCCGTTCCTTTTCCGATGGGGGGCGTGACCTTCGCCCCGGGCGTCACGGACACGCTCCTGCTCGCCGGGGGCGCGGCCGAGGCGTCGGGCGCCATCTACGCGGTCGGTCTGACCCGCGACTGCGCCGGCAACCTCACCGGCTTCGACGGGACGGCCGACGCGATCGCGGCTGCCCCCTTCGTCGACGGGGGCGTGCGGGTGACCGACGCCGGCACGCTGCTGCACACCGCGTACGACGGCAACACGATCGCGCAGATCTTGCCCGATCAGACGGTCGCCGATCGCATCGTCGATCTGAGCGACCTCGGCATGGTGCCCTCGACCGGCGGGATGACGGTCGTTCCGCCCGGATTTCCGGGGGCGGGCCGGCTGAAGACCACGTCGTTCGACTTCGGCTGGTGGTACGACGTCGACGCCACCCCCGACGGCGCGGGGCTCCTCGACATCACCGGTTTCTCGAACGTCGTGCAGGGCCTGGGCGGCGGGCCCGAGGGGATTCTGTACGTGCCGGGCACCTACCCCGGCTTTGACGCGGATCACGTGCTGGTCGCGCTTTGGGACGAGGGCCGGATCGACGCGTTTGCCGTGGACGCCGCGGGTGATCCCCTCGTCGCCACCCGCCGTGGGTTCGTCACCGAGATGGCGGGGCCGGAGGGCGCGACGATCGATCCCGTCACCGGTGACCTGATCTTCTCGACGTTCTCCACCGCCCACCGCGTGTTCGCGGTCCGCCCGATCGATCACTGCCCGCTGGACATCGCCCCGGGGGGCGGCGATGGCGACATCGGTCTCGCGGATTTGCTGCTGATCCTGGCCGACTGGGGCGCGTGCACCGCGGCGGACGTGACCGGGGATGGTGCGGTGGACTTCCAGGACCTGTTGACGGTTGTCGGCGCGTGGGGCTCGTGCCCGGGCTGAGGAATCACCGGCCGGCCGACGGGCAGTTCATCGTTCCGATGCACTTGAGCGTGCCCATCATGTTGGACGCGCAGCACGCCCGCACTGGCCGCCGCAGCATCGCTTCGAGCCTGACTTCCGGTTGACGCACGGACACGCGGATGGCGCGCCCGTGTCGGCTTGCCCCAGCAGCGACTCGACGCGATCGCAGGCGGCATCGAGCGGACCGCACTCGAGGGCGTAGCAGCGGGCCTCCGCCATCACGCGGGCGAGGATCGGGACGACGCGGGCGTCGTACATTTCGCGGTTGAGCATCTGCCCGGCCAGGCGGAACGCCGCGCGAGCCCGCGGGATCTCCCGGGTGCGGACGGTGTCGTGCCCGGTGTAGCGGGGCAAGACCACCAG
>JABDLI010000287.1 GCA_013003065.1 Phycisphaerales bacterium
CGCCGCGTCGTGCGGCTCGACCCCAGTTGCAGTGGGTCTCATGTGACGCTCGCATCCTGCGAGCTGGTCAGTGAAGATTTGGACGTGGGTTCGGGCTGTTTTTCGCACCGCCTCCGGCGGGTGCAGGGCTGCGTGGGGACCGGCGGCGTCCTGCCGCCTCGCACAAGTTAGGTCGGGCGCTTGCGTCATCGACGCTTTCCTTCCAAAACGAGCGACGCCGCTGTGCCGGGTGGCAGAGCGGCGCGCGTGTGAACCTGGAGAGCGTCGACCGTTCCGATTACTTGTCCAGGTGGTCGACGTCGTTTGCCCAAATACCGCCGTTCGTGTTGTTGTAGAGCCACCCGAAGCCCGCGGCGACGTCGGCCGCCTGAGCGGTGGCGTTCATGATGCCCTTGACGGCAACCTCGTCCTTCTGCGCGCCGGTCTTCAGCGGCGGCATCTTCACGAGGTACGGGCCAAACTGACCCATCGCGTCGGGCGTGCCGTCCGCGATCGTGGTGCCCGTGAGCTGGGCCTGGAACTGGGCGGGATCGGGCCAGATACCGTGCTCGTAACGGTACATCTCAATCGCACCGCGAAGGACGGCGAGGTCGGCCTGAAGGGCGGTGACGTCCGCTCCTTCGGCACCTCGGACCATCCGCGGGATCGCGATGGCGCTGATCACGCCCATGATGATGATGACGATGACGAGTTCGATCAGGCTGAACGCCCGACGGTTCTTGGTGCGAAGATTCATGAGAGCCTCCAGGGTTCAACAGCCAGGTTCGCAACCTGTGTGAAGGTGAGATCGGCGAAGGAACCGGCCCGCTTGAGAGCGGCCGCGCTCGCGCGAGAAAAAACAAACGCTACGGGAGCGATAACTCGATCCGGATTCCATCCCGTTCGAGGATGGCGGAGCGGGCGCGTACATCGACAAGCGTAAAACCGTCCAGCTGCTCTCCGGCGCGGAGCCGCTTGCCGTCGATGATTGCGTAGCCGCCCCTGCTGTTGGCCATGACGGCGTTGAGACGGTGCGCGGCGAGGAACTCCGCCGCCGCCGACCCCTGCTCGACGGGCGTGATGAACTCCGGGGTCTCGGGTATCCACCCCTCCGGAATCAAGAACGCGTCCCGCACGTTGTCGGGGTCGAGCTGCTCGGTCTCGGCAAGTCGGTCGAGCTTCTCGGCGATGACGTGCTTGGAGTTTCGGGCCGGCGGTGCGGTGACCGCCGGCAGGGGCGACGGCGGCGTGGTTGTCGCCGTGTCGGGGGTCGAGTCGCCGGCTGCAGTGGCCCCGCTGGGCGCCAGGAACAGACGATCGACGAGCAGAGCGACGACGCACAAGCCCGCGATGGTGCCGAACGATTTCTGACGACGCGAAAGCTGCATGGATCTGGCAAGTCCTTGGTTGCAAGACGGAAGATCGTGAGTGGTTACTCGGCGGACGCGACCGTCGGGGCCGCGTACCAGGCGAGGTCGAACCGGAAACTCGGTGCCGCCGTGGGCGTGCTCGGATTTCCGGTCAACTCGAAGCCGACCGCTTCCACGTCGGGAAGCATCGTGTGAAGGCGATGGAGGAACCGAACGCACTCGGAGAACGACCCACGTCCGGTCAACCGGATGTTGACGGTGTCGAACCACTGGCCGGGGCGACGTTCGCCGGACTGGGTCTGATCGATCATCATCTGGCTCTTCGTCGCCAGATCGACCAGTGTGGCGAGCCGGCTGTTCAGATGCGAAACGGGCTCCAGCTGGACGGGGTTGCTGGCCACTTCAGACTCCAGGCCGGCCAGCTTCTCTTGCAGCATCGACTGCGAGCGTTCGGCTGCCGTCGCTCGCGTCTCGAGGGTCGCATGCTCGGTGCGGAGCTGGTGGAGTCGATGCTGCTCCTGCTCGATCGGCCTGAGAATGGCGACGTAACCGCCGGCAAGGAGCGCAGCGCACCCCAGGCCGCCGATGATGCCGAGCTGCCAGGGCGCAAACGCAAAGGAAGTGGTCCGCCTCATGAGCCGCTCTCCTCCTGCTTGTCGAGCTCACATTCCAGACGGAAGGCGATCGCGTGATCGTTCAGAAACGGCTCGCGGCGGGTGTCGGTCAAACGCACGCGGCGGAAGAGCGTCAGCTTGTCCATGCGAAGCACGAACTGCGAGATGTCCTGCTGCGTCCGGCCGATGCCGCTGATCGTCAGCGTCAAGTCGTTGCCGGTCTCTTCGTCGCGGGCCGGCTGGGCCACGAGGCGGCACTCGCGGATGACCATCTCGTCGCCCAACGCCTCGGCGACCAGGGCGAGGAGGATGCTCCAGTCCGGCTGCACCCCGACGGCCCGGTTGGCCCGGAGGACCGTCATGGAATGTTCGATGGCGGATCGGAGACGCGTCGTCTCGATCTGGCCCTGCTCGATCGTGTTGGTGGCGACGGTGATCTGCTCCGTCAGCGTGCGATCGTCGTTGGCGCTGATGCCGCCGGCGACGAAAAAGGCCACCAGTAGAAAGAGCGCAAGGCTCGACCACGTGGTGATCCACGCTCGCAAGTGACGCTGTACGCTCGCCCGTCGAAGACGCGCGGCCGGAATGAGGTTGACGTTCATCGACGACCCCCCGTTGGATATTGGGCCAGACCAAACGTCTGGGTGAGCACGGGCGACTGGCACTCGCGGATGAGCGTTTGGCGGCAGCGTCCGAGTTGCAGCGGCGTCACCACCGTTGCGGGCAGGCCGCACGATTCACCAAGATCCTCCGCGAGGTCCGGGATCGCGGCGCCCTCGCCCAGAATCAAGAGCTCATCCATGCCGCGTTGCCCGTGCTCTTGGAGCACGTAGGTCAGCGTCAGCCGAAGTTCGGACGAGAGACGCTGAACGTAGCTGTCGATCTGCTCTCGCACGGCATTGCGCAACGCCTCCTGGGTGCGATCTCCCTGAGCGTCACACAGCCCGGCCTCGGTGAGCAGATAATCGGCGACGTCGCCGTCGAGATCGATCTGCTCGACGAGGTTGCTGTGCAGGCGGCAAAGGCCCGAGTCCACGAAGCGTCGCTCGAAGACGATGTTTTCGCCGCAGACCATGAACAAGGTCGCGTCCATCCACTCGATGTCGAGCGCCACCGTCAGGGCATCGCGTTCCTTCGTGAGCGTCCGCAACGCGCGGGCGATGGCACAGGCCTGCGTGTCGATCGCAAGCACGCTGAAGCGGGCCGCCTCGAACAGATCGAGGACGGTGTTGGTGTGGTTGTTCCGGCACCCGACGGCCATCACGCGTGTGGCGTCGGTGTTGGGATTGGGTTGCGGGATCTCCCAGTAGGTGGCGGTCAGCTCGTCCGGCATGCACTTGTGGGCGGCCGCCAGCTCTCCGCACGCGATCTGGTCGAGCGGCGCGCCGGATGACAGGGGCGGGAGATCGAGGACGGCGGTGAGGAGCTGATCGTTGGCGACCGACAGGACCACGCGGTTTCCCTGAAATCCCTTCCGCTCGAGCACCCCGGACAGCCGGTCGATGTCCGCGCGACCGAGAGGTCCGGTCGACGTCGCACGCCGGACGGTCGTGGCCGCTTCGACCTGCCAGCCGTCGCCCAGCCGGCTCAACTGCACCGCGTTGATCGATCGTCCGTCGACGGTGATCGCGATCGGGCCCCACGTTGTCCGAAACGGCACTCTCATGTCAGCTCGCTCCCGTCATCGCGGTCAGGTCGAACAGGGGAATGAACAGGCTGAGCGCGATGAACCCGACCACCAGACCCAGGCCGATGAGAATCAGCGGCTCCAGGAGGCTCATGGCCGTGCGCACGATGACCTCGTTCTCGTCATCGAGGAAGTCCGCCATCTCGCTCATGATCGGCCCGATCTGTCCGTTCTTCTCGCCGTGCCGCATCGCTTCGGACACCGCCGGGTTGATCAGGGTGCTTCGCGCGAAGACGGCGCTGACGGCCTCGCCTCGGGTCGCGCAATCCACCGCGTCGTCGATGAGCTCGACGTAGACGGTGTTGCCGGTGGAGTACTTGGTGAGCTTGAGCGCCTCGAGGAGCGGAACCTTGCTCTGGAGCATGACCCCCAGCAGGCGTGCGATCCGCGCGGTCGCCAGACTGCGAGCCACGTTGCCGAAGACGGGCAACCGAATCAGCAGACCGTCGGCGGTGCGACGCCCGGTCGACGTGCCCAGAAACAGACGAGTGCCGACGCCGACCACCGCCACGACGATGAGCAGCACCCACCACTGCGAGCGGAGCAGGTCGCTGATTCCCATGAGGAACTCCGTCGTGGGCGGCAGCGGGGCGCTCAACGATTCGAACAGCTCCGAGAACCGAGGCAGCACGCCCAGCAGCATGACCAGCGTGACGGTCAGACCGACCATCATGAGCAGGGCCGGGTAGACCAGGGCGCCGACCAGCGTGCGGCGAATCTTCAGCTGCTTGCGAATGAGGATCGCGAGCCGATCGAGCATGGGACCGAGCTGACCCGACGACTCACCGGCCGCGACGAGGCTCCGGGCAACGTCGTCGAAGACCGACCGGTGGCTGGTCATGGCGTCCGAGAGCGCTGCGCCTTCTTCGACCTGCTGACGCACGTCGGCGGCGACTTCCTTCCACGGTCCCGGCTTGAGCTGTCGCTCGATGGCCTCCAGGGCGACGACGAGGGGAGTGCCCGCCCGTACGAGCACGCACAACTGCCGCGACCAGAGGGCCAGCTCCTTCAGACGCATTGCCGACGGCCGGCTGGACGGCGTGTCGGCGGCGGAGGCGGTGACGTTTCCGCTGTCTTCCGAGATGCTGGTGACGTAGAGACCGCGTTGTCGAAGCGTCGCGCTGGCTTCACGCGTGTCAGCGGCTTCGATCGTATCGACGGTCACCTTGCCGGACTTGTCAACTGCTTTGTAGGCGAGCTTCATGCCGCTTCCCTCGAATCAGAGACGGGCGAACCCGATGCTGCATCCGTGCCGTCCTCGTCCGTTCGCGTGGCCCGGAGGACCTCCTCCAGACTCGTTTCGCCCCGCAAGGCAAGGTCGACACCCTCTTCGCGCAGCGTCTTGACGCCGCTCTTCCGCAGCACCTCCATGATCACGTGCGACGGCGCCGCTTCGTGGACGAGCCGCCGGATGACGTCGGTCACTTCCATGACCTCGTAGATGCCGACGCGGCCGCGGAAACCACTGTTGTGACACTCGATGCAGCCGGAGCCCTTGGTGAACGAGCGGCCCGAACGATCGGTGAGCCCCGCGGCGTCGAGCACGTTGGCGGTGGGGTAGTACTTCGTCTGGCAGCTCGGGCACACGGTCCGCACGAGCCGCTGGGCGACCACGCCGTTCAAGGCGCTGGAGAGCAGGTACGCCTCGAGCCCCATGTCGAGCAACCGGTTGACGGCGCCCGGAGCGTCGTTGGTGTGGAGCGTGGCAAGGACGAGGTGGCCGGTCAACGCCGCCTGCACGCCGACCCGTGCCGTCTCCTCATCGCGAATCTCGCCGACCATGATGACGTCGGGGTCCTGACGAAGGATGCTCCGCAACGCGCGAGCGAACGTCATGCCGATCGGTTCCTGCACCTGCACCTGGTTGATCTGGTCGAGCTGGTACTCGACGGGATCCTCGACGGTGAGCAGGTTGCGATCGGGGCTCCGGAGGAGCTCGAGCGCGGAGTACAAGGTCGTCGTCTTGCCGCTGCCGGTCGGGCCGGTGACGAGCGCCAAGCCGTGCGGCTGCTTCAAGACGCGGGTGAAGGCCGCGAGCGCCTCGGGCCGGAAGCCAAGGTGCTCCATGCGAACCTCGAGGTTCTCCTTGTCGAGAATTCGGATCACGAGCTTCTCGCCCAGCAGCGTGGGCATGCTCGACACGCGAAGGTCGATGCCGCGACCTTCGGCGACGATCCGGATGCGGCCTTCCTGGGGAAGCCGCTTCTCGGCGATGTCCATGCCGCTGATCACCTTGACACGCGAGGCGATCGCGGCGTGCATGCCCGGTGGGGGATTCATCAGCTCGCGAAGCAGACCGTCGATCCGGTAGCGGACGTTGGTGCCGGTGCGGCTCGGCTCGATGTGGATGTCACTCGCCTTGTCCCGGACGGCGGTCAACAACGCCAGGTTGACCAGGTTGACGACGGGGCTGCCTTCGACGAGCTTGTCGATCTCGGTGATCGGTCCCTCGTCGACACGCTCGCCTTCGACGACCTGCACGTCGGACTCGGACAGGCTCGCGAGGAACACGTCGACGTCGACGTTGTCACCGGAATATTTCTTCGTGTACTCGGCGATGTTCGCTTCGAGAGCGAAGAGCGGTCGAATCTGGCATCCGGTGAGACGGCTGAGCGCGTCGATCGTCGGCAGCGACTGCGGCTCGGCCATCGCCACCGTGAGCGTGTTCCGGATCTTGAACATCGGAACGACCTTGAGCCGCTGCGCTTCCTCTTCACCCACGAGCGCCATCACGCTCGGATCGATGAGACCGTGACGCAGCACGACCGCCGGAATCCCGAGCACGCGGCCGATCGTCCGGACCAGGACGGTGCTGTTGATGACCCCCTCGCGCACGAGGTACTCGCCGAGCCGGACACCCTGCTCACGCTGGCCCTGCAACGCCTGATCGAGCTGCTCCTCGGAGAGGAGTCCCGCTTCGACCAGCGCTTCGCCGATGCGTTTCTTCTTCGGCCGGTCGCTCACAGGAAGCTCCTCACGGCCGAATTCACATCTTCGAAGAGCTCGAACATCGAGGCGATGTCGGTGAGCTCCAACGCTTCGCGGACGACGTCGTTGGCGCCCGACAGCTTGAGGGCCTGGCCCGTCTTCCCGAGCTCTTCCGTGATATCCAGCAGATGCTCGAGCACCACGCTGTCGACGAAGGGCACGACGCTGATGTCCAGGACGACACGCCCGAGACTGCGCGTCCGCGCTTCCATGAGCTTCGCGCTGAGACCGGCGGCGTCGTCCTGCGTGGCGGGGCCCCGGGGACGGAGCACCGTGACGGCACCTATGGTCTGTTGCTGGATCTCCACCGCGACGCCTCCCCCATGATTACGCGGCGCGGGCCCGGGCCATCACCGGGACCGTCAGGGTGAAGGTGCTCCCCCGATCGAGTTCGGACTCGAGCGCGATGTCGCCACCGTGGAGCCGGATGACCTCTCGCGCCAGGGCGAGCCCGAGGCCCGAGCCGGTGATGTCGGCGAGCCGTTCGTCCTGGGCGCGATAGAACTTCTCGAACACTTTCTCCGCGTCGTTCGGGGCAATGCCGATGCCGCTGTCGGTGACTCGCACTTCGAGCTGGCGATCGTCCGCGACGACGGCAACCGTGATCGTTCCTCCCGCCGGCGTGTATTTCAGTGCGTTGCCCAGGAGGTTGTGGATCGCGAGCGTCACCTTGTCCCGGTCGGCCGTGATCGTCGGCAGTTTGGGTGGGAGATCGAACGAGAGCTTCAGGTTCTTTTCCTGGGCTGCCGCTTCGTAATCGAGCTGCAGCTCTTCAAAGAGCGTGGCAAGGGAGAGATCATCGAGCCGCAGGTCGTGGGCGCCCGCTTCCAGCTCGGACACGGACAACATGTCGTTGACGATGCGATCCAGCCGCTTCGCCTCCTGGTTGATCACGTTCAGCGCCTGAGTCCGGGTCGGCGCCTGAGCCGAATCGTCCATCGCCGTCTCGGCGTAGAGCAGGATGTTGGTCAGCGGAGTTCGCAGCTCGTGCGTGACCTTGGCGACGAAGGTGTTGCGGGAGTCATCCGCCAGCCGCTGCTGGGTGACGTCCTCGATCACGAGCATCGCGGCGCTCTCGTCGTCGTGCCGGACCGGCCGGACGGTGAAGCGGAGCACCGTCGTGGTGTCCCCCTGGGTCTGGCTGATCTCTGCGGACGAAGAGCGACGCAGGGTGCCGCTCGCCACGGACTTCACCGAATCGAGCACCTCGGCGTGCTTCAAGCAGGCGGCGATGTCGCCCCCGAGGATGCCGTCACGGGCGCTGCCGAGATACAACGCTGCAGCGCCGTTGGCGTAGGTGATGTGCAGGTTGCCGTCGACGAGCACGAGGCCCTGCGGCATCGCGTCGCACATGCTGGTGAGGTCGCGGCTGCGCTCATCGCGAGCGGCGGGAAGCTCGAGCAGACGCTTCGTGACGAGCACCTGCTGGAAGCCCGCGCGTTCGGCGAGCAACTCGTTCCAGGCCGCGGCCTCCGGGCCGAGCGCCTCCTGGACGGTCAGGGCCGCGACGTCCTTCTCGCCGGCGTCGAGCGCCAGCAGTGCTTCACCGATGAAGGTGAGGGCACGGATGCGGTGACGGAGGTATCGGTAGACCAGCAGCAACGCGAGCAGCGCAACGGCGCCGATAATGCCGACACCGGCAAGGGTGTCGAGCGAACTCCACCCAAGGCTGCGGGTCGGCACGATGAGGTCGAGCCGCGCGGTCCCGCGTCCGGGGACGGAGACCGGGAACGAGTGGAGGGTGCAATCGGGTGGCATCACCGGCGGGGGCAGTGGACCGGTCATGTCCGACCATTGCTCGGGAAGTGACGCGAGCGTGATCTGCGACGCACTCTCGGCGGCCGCCACGCTCCCGTCGGGAAGCACCAGGCGACACCGCGCGAACTTATGACGCAGGGCGGCGTCCGCGACGAGGCGGCGCAGCGTCCCCGTCTCACCCGTCGCCAGCAGGGACTCGGACATCGCGGTGAGCAGCGCCCCGACGGATTCGATCTCGGTCGCGCGGGTTGCTTCCTGGGCCCTCTGGTGCGTTCGGGCCGCCCACCAGGCGCACGCCACGAGGGTGCACAGGAAGAGGACGGCCAGCAGCAGCCCGGCCGTCGCCGTCGCGGACTCTCCGCGCACCAGGAAGCGCAGCGGACGCGCGTTCGATTTGCGAGAAGGTTGACCCATCCGTTTCCCTAGTCTGGCGGCCCACGGAGCGGCCGTACCTCTCCATATCGAGCCGCCGACTGTCGGTCTGAATCAAACCTCGCGAAGTGACGCGGGCGTCCCTCCCGCCCGCGGCGTCGAACGCACCGGGGGACCGCCCAGGGAGGTCTGGCACACGATGGACTTGAAAGGAGGGGACGCCCAAGTCGTCCGATAACGTGCGGACGATCAGGGGTTCGGCGTTCCCGGACACGAGCCGCCCGCATCACGCGGCCGCTCCGGACCGGAGCAGACGCACGACGCGCAAGCCGTTGTCAACTGGGGATATAGGATTCGAACCTATACTAACTGATTCAGAGTCAGTCGTGCTACCATTACACCAATCCCCAAGGTGAAGGGCATTCTATATCGGGCCAAGGGGGGGTCAACCAGCACGAAAGGCGGTGAACGGGGATGTCAGGGTTGTTCGCGGGCACCCCACTCGAGCGACCGGTGACCTGCGAGCAGTGCGGGGCCGTGCTCGACGCCTGCCAGTGCCCGCGGGACTCGACCGGATGCGTCCGGCCTCCCGCCTCACAGCCGCTGATCATCCGTCGTGAGAAGCGACGGCGAGGCAAGCTGGTGACGAGCGTGCAGGGTCTGGATCCCGTCGCCTCCGACGCCACTGCGCTCCTGCGACGCTTGAAGTCGACCTGTGGTGCCGGCGGCACGATCGAGGATGGCGTCATCGAGATCCAGGGCGATCACCGAACGCGGATCGGCGAGCTGCTCGCCGAGGCCGGGTATCCGGTTCGGGTCATCGATGGTTGACGCCCCGCGGCTCGATCTCGAGTGGCTGCCGGGCGAGTACGCCATCTGCCGGCTGCCCGCCGAGACGCCGACGCCGGTTTGGGCCGACACGGCGGGAGCGTTCACCAGCCTGACCCGCACCGCCGACGAATGTTCGATCATCGCGCCCGCGGAACACGTGCCGGCGGACACGCGGGCCGAGCGGGGCTGGGCGGCGGTTCGGGTCGTCGGACCGCTCTCGTTCGACATGGTCGGCGTGCTGGCGCGGGTCTCGGGCGCGCTCGCCGCCGCCGGGGTGCCGCTCTGTGCGGTGTCCACCTACGACACGGACGTCTTTCTGTTCAAGGCCGATTACGCGTCGCGCGTCGTCTCGGCGTTGGCAGCGGTCGCGTCGCTGCCGCCGAGGAGCAGCTCGGCGATCTGAACTGCATTGAGCGCCGCCCCCTTGAGGAGCTGGTCGCCGGCGAGGAAGAGGTCGTAACCGATCCCCGGAGCCTGGCTGCGATCGGCTCGGATGCGGCCCACGAGGACATCGGACCGGCCGGCCGCGAGGATCGGTTCGGGAAACCGGCCGGCCTCCCGATCATCGACGATCTGAACGCCGCCCGCGGATCCGATCGCATCCCGCACCGCCGCTTCCGGCATCGGGGACCGCAGCGTCAGGTTGATCGCCTCGCAGTGGGCCCGCAGCACGGGCACCCGAACACAGGTCGCGGTGATGCGGACGGTGTCGTCATCCCAGATCTTGTGGGTCTCGCGAACGAGCTTCGACTCTTCCTCGTTGCTGCCGTCGGGCCCGACCGGGGAGTCGTGGCTGAAGACGTTGAAAAGGTACTGACGCCCGCTGACGTCGGTGGTCCAGGGGTGTCCGGCGGCGAAGTCACGCGCTTGCTGCTCGAGCTCCGCCATCAAGGCGGCCCCGGCCCCGGAGGCGGCCTGGTAGGTGCTCACGACCATCCGCTCGATGCCGGCGGAGCGCTTCAGCGGCGTGACCGCCATCAGCGCGAGGATCGTCGAGCAGTTCGGGTTGGCGATGATGCCCGGTCCCGCCCAACCGGCGACCGCGTGCGGGTTGATCTCCGGGATGACGAGCGGAACGGCCGGGTCCATCCGAAACGCGCTGCTGTTGTCGATGACGGTCGCGCCGGCGGCGACCGCGGCCGGTGCCCACTCCCGGCTCACTCCGCCCCCGGCCGAGAAGAACGCGATGTCGACGTCGCGAAACGCGTCGGCGTTGACGGCCTCGACGCGACCGCGGAACCCGGGGCGGCTGACCTCGAGGCCGGCGGAGCGGGGAGACGCGAGCAACCGCACGCGATCCGCGTCGAAACCACGCCCGACGAGCAGATCGATCAGCTCGCGGCCGACGGCGCCGGTCGCGCCGAGGATGGCGAAGCGGGGGGTGTCGGTTGGAGGCATGCGGAGAATCCGGGAGAGGCGGGGACGCTCGGGAGGGTCGTCGACGGTTCACCGGCGCGACTGGAGCCTCCGTCGCGGAACTCCGTCCAGTATAGTTGCGTCGATTCCGCGATCGAGGAGCACGGCATGAGCGACCAGTATCGGACCGTTGACGGCGCCCGCGTGGGCATTCTCATGGGCAGCGCCAGCGACTGGCCGACGATGAAGAAGTCGAGCGAGACGCTCGAATCGTTGCAGATCGCGCACGAGTCGAACGTCATCTCCGCGCACCGCGCGCCGCAGCGGCTGGAGCACTACTGCCGCACGGCCCCCGATCGCGGACTGGCGATGCTCATCTGCGCCGCGGGCGGGGCGGCGCATCTCGCCGGCGTTGCCGCCGCGCTCACGCACCTGCCGGTGCTGGCCTGCCCCATGAAGGCATGGTCGCTCGAAGGGCTCGATTCGCTCCTCTCCATGGCCCAGATGCCCAAGGGGGTGCCGGTGGCGACGTTCGCGATCGGATCGGCCGGTGCGATCAACGCGGCGTTGTTCGCGGCATCGGTTCTCGGTCTTTCGGACCCGGCCGTCCAGGAGCGATGGCGTCACTACCGCAAGCTGCAATCCGAGGCCGTCCACGAGCTTCCGTAGTCCGCTGGTCGGCCCGACGCCCCCCTCCGGGCCCTGGTCGAAGGCAATTCGTTGATTCGCCTCCCAGGTGCAGCCGAGTTTGGCCCGATCAATAAGAGCGGAGAGGAGGCTTCGGGCGGTCCCCGCGCGAGAGCCGGTCCGGCCTATCATCGGGTTCGGATCCTGTGACCAAGAACATTCTCGAGGAGTGCCTGATGCGACGATTCCCGCTGGTGGTGGCCCCCCTTGCCCTGTTGACGATGACAGCGGCGGGGGCAGGGAAGCCGGACTACAAACCGTTTGCCGAGGTGTCGGAGGGATACACCAAGGTGGTCTCGACCGCCGACGGCGCGAAGCCGTTCTACGGCCTCTACATCGATAAGAAGAAGAACCAGCTCCTCGCCGAGCTGCCGCAGGGGTGGAAGACCCAGAGACACCTGTTCGCGGTCACGCAGGCGAGCGGCGGCACCTTCGCCGGTCTGCAGGGACCGATGATCTACGCGTACTGGCGGCAGTACGACAAGCGGCTCGCGTTGATCGCGCCGGAGCTGGATACCCGCTCCAAGGGCGAGGCGGAATCCAAGAGCTCCGTCAAGCGGCTGTTCACCGACACGGTGCTCGTCGACGTGCCCATTCTCACGATGGGGCCGAGCGGTCAGCCTGTGATCGACTTCGACGGCCTGCTGGTGAACAAGGGCGGGGCGCTCATGCGGGGTCGCGGAGGCACCTCCAACGCGAACCTGGCCACGATCGTGAAGGCGAAGGCGTTCCCCCAGAACGTCGAGGTCGCGATCGAGGCGCCGGCGCGGGGCGGCAAGCTCACGACCTACCACTTCTCCATCAGCAAGCTCCCGGACAACACCGGCTACAAGCCGCGTGCAGCGGACGAGCGGGTGGGCTACTTCACCACCGTCTACCGCGATCTCGGTCAGTACGACCAGAAGAAGAAATGGGTGCGGTACATCGACCGCTGGCACCTGGAGAAGCGGGATCCGAAGCTGAAGCTGAGCCCGCCGAAGGAGCCCATCGTCTTCCACATCGAGCACACGGTGCCGGTGCGGTACCGCCGGTACATCCGCAACGGTGTCCTTTACTGGAACGAGGCTTTCCGCGAGATCGGCATCGACGAAGCGATCCAGGTGCGGTTCCAGGACAAGGCAACCGGCGCCCACATGGAGAAGGACCCGGAGGACGTCCGGTACAACTTCATCCGCTGGCTCAACAATGACATCTCGACCGCCATCGGTCCCCACCGCGCCCATCCGCTCACCGGTCAGATCCTCGACGCCGACGTCGTGCTGACCGATGGTTGGATTCGGGCCTACTGGGGCTGGTTCAACGAGCAGGCGCCGGAGCTCGCCGTCGAGGGTTTCTCGGCCGAGACGCTTCGATGGCTGGATGAGAATCCGGGGTGGGACCCGCGGGTGCTCTTGTCGAGCCCCGGTGAGGCCACGCGTCGCGCCGAGATCATGGCCGAGATCGACGCCGCCGCGATGACGAGCGACACGGCGTTGCCGCTCAATCCCGATCTCGCCGAGATTGCGGGCTGGATGGACGATCCGAGCCACCAGTGCCTCGCCGCCCACGGGCTGGCATTCGACATGGCGTTCGGACGCATGAACCTCGAGTCGCTTGGTCTGCTCGAGGCCGGCGGGTACGACGCCGCCGAGGGCGATCTGCTGGACGGCATTCCCGAGTGGTTCGTCGGTCCGCTGCTCGCCGAGCTCGTGGCCCACGAGGTTGGCCACACCATCGGCCTGCGTCACAACTTCAAGGCATCCGGCATCTACACGATGGAGCAGATCAACAGCGCGGAGTGGAAGGGCAAGAAGCCCCTGGCCGGCTCCGTGATGGACTACCTGCCGCCCAACTTCAACCTGGAGACCGGCGAAGAGCAGGGCGACTTCACGATGATCGGCGTCGGTCCCTACGACAAGTGGGCGATTGCCTACGGGTACACCTTCGACGACCCGGCCAAGGTGCTCGAACGCGTCGCCGAGCCGGAGCTGGCGTACCTGACCGACGATGACACGACGGGCCCCGATCCGTTCGCGCGTCGCTACGACTTCTCCGCCAACCCGCTCACGTACGCGAAGAACCAGATGCGGATCGTGGATCAGCATCGCGAGCGGATCCTCGAGAAGTTCGTGAAGGACGGCGAGAGCTGGTCGAATGCTCGCCGCGGGTACCAGACGACGCTCAGCATGCAGATGCGCATGCTCAGCATGATGTCGAACTGGATCGGTGGCGCTCACGTCAACCGCGACCGCAAGGGCGATCCGGACGGCCGCACCCCCATCGAGGTGACCGATCCCGATCGGCAGCGGGCCGCGTTGCAGTGGGTCATCGACCACAGCTTTCACGACGAGGCGTTCGATCTCACGCCGGAGCTGATCCTGCACATGACGGTGGACAAGTGGTCCGATCAGAGCCCCGGCGATCGGTCCGATCCGACGTGGCCGGTGCACTCCCGCGTCATGGGTGTCCAGGCTTCCGTGCTCACGATGATCATGAACCCGACCACGCTGACCCGCGTCTACGACAACGAGCTGCGGACCCCGTCGAGCGAAGACGCCCTGACGGTGCCCGAATTGATGACGACGGTGTTCGATGCGGTGTACACCGAACTCGATTCCGATCTGGATGGGCACACGTTCACCGATCGCGAACCGATGATCTCGAGCCTTCGGCGCAACCTGCAGTCCGCCATGGCGGACCGGCTCATCGGTCTGGCCACGGACAGCGGCCGCATGCCGCAGCCGGTGCGAACGGTTGCCGCATGGCATCTCCGCCGTCTTGGCGAGAAGCTCGACCCCGTGATCGAGAAGTCGGACACGGGTCAGATCGACCAGTACACGCTCGCGCACCTCGCCGACCTGCAAGATCGCGTCCAGAAGGCGATGAATCGTCTCTACGTGGAGTCGATGTAGCGACGCTGGAGACTGTTCAACAAGCGACGGGCCGCCCGCGAGGGCGGCCCGTTTTTCGTTGTGGGACCGGGCGTCGCCGGGGCGCGGACCCCGCCGCCGGTCATTCCGCCTGACCCGCCACGATTCGTTCCTGCCGCCAGGCGCCTTCTCCGGTCGTGAACGCGTTCACCTTCTCCGGCATGGAGAGATGCAGCGTGGCCGGACGTTGAAGATCGATCTCGCCGGAGACCTCGTGAACGCCGGTCTTGAACGCCGCGCCGCTCCAGTCGACCAGCAGTGAGCCGCACGTGAGCCCGGGGTTTCGACGCAGCCGTGTCCCGTGGCTGCGGGGGAAGTGCGTGGCCGCGGCGAGCTGAACGTTGATCACCTCTCCCTGCAGGTGATCGGGCACCGCGATCGGTTGGTGGATCATGCCGAAGTCGCCGCCTCCGGTGCGGAACGCGAAGTGCACGTCACGCACGCCGGGGCGGATGATGAACGAATCCTCGGGGGGCCGGAGGTGGACGATGACCTCGGCGGGGTTCTCGAAGCGGTTCTGGTAGTAGACGCACAGCTCGGCTTGGCCCTTCTTGGCCCGCACCGTGGGCATGAACACGACGCCGTCGCTGCCGTAGTACATCTCACCGACGATCTCACGCAGATGGTCGGGCAGCTTGTCCGCGAACTTGAGTGCGTACAGAAGCCACGCGGCCATGCTCACGACGAGCAGCGTCGACGCGACCCGCTGGAGCAAACGGAGCGGCGCATCGTCGGGAATCATCAACCACGACACCAAGCCCCACACGAGACCGACAATGAGCAGTATGACCATCACGAAGTTGCGTTGTTCGTGCATGCGCCGGCCTCGCACTCTCGTCATATAGTACGGTCGGATCGGCAAGCGTGCCGGCCACGACCCGCCCGGGGGCCCGCTCATGGACTTCGACGCACCACCCATCGAACCGGTCGGATGGCTGCGGGCTTGGCTCGACGACGCCACCCGGACGGACTTGCCGAATCCGAATGCCATGACCCTCGCGACGGTCGATCCCGATGGCCGTCCGTCGGCCCGCATCGTGCTGGCGAAAGCGGTCGACGACGGCGGCATCACGTTCTACACGAACCGCCGCAGTCCCAAGGCGAGAGCGATCGAGGCGACGCCGCACGCGACCGTCGTCTTCCACTGGGACGCCCTCACGCGTCAGGTCGTGGCCTCCGGGCCGGTCACGCGGATCGACGATGCGGAATCCGACGCCTACTTCGCGTCCCGCCCCCGCGCCAGCCAGATCGGGGCGTGGGCGAGCCGCCAGTCGGAGCCGTTGGCGTCACGAGCGGCACTCGACGAGGCGTTTGCCGAGGTCGAGCGTCGCTACGAGGGTCAGCCCGTGCCGCGACCGCCGCACTGGGGTGGCTATCGTCTGACGCTCGAGCGGATCGTGTTCTGGCAGGGCCACCCGTTTCGTCTGCACGACCGGCTGGAGTACGAGCGGGCCGAGTCGGGGTGGCGGACGCAGCGGCTGTTCCCGTGATCATGCCGGGGCCGGGTCGCCGGGTCGGACTCAGCGTCGATGTTCCCGATCGGACTTCCACAAGGCAGCCGCCTCGTCGATCAGGTGACGCGGGAGGGCTGCGCCCAACGGCGGCTCGGGCTCGGACCCGGATTCGGAATCGTCGGACGCGGTTCCAGATTCCGGTTCCGGGTTGACGACACGCGGAGTCGTCGATCTTCCCCGTTCGTCGGCGTTGTCGGGATGCGGGTTTGCGTCGTCGTCAGGTGACGGCGATTCGGGGAGGCCGAACACGCTCAACCAGTGGTCGACATCCCCGGCGGGCGTTTCCGCCGCCGCGCTGCCGGCGGGCGGGTGCGTGTGGTCGTCGGCGAGCTGGGCGAGGAACGCCTCGGAGGACAAGATCCGGCACCGCCGCTTGCGTGCTTCCCGCATGATCGCGCGATCGCTGGTGACGAGGAGCAATCGGCGGGGGACCGACGACCCGCGGATCCGCCGAATGATCTCGTCGTCCGCGGATCGGCCGGGGCCGGCGTAGACCAGGTCGATGCCGGGAGGGGCTCCGGTTCCGGCGTCGGGAGGACGCGTGCCGTCGCAGACGAGGGTTGCCGGCTCGCGGCGGTATCGGCTGGCGGCGATCAGCCGGGCCAGGTCGGCGGTCTCGATGCCGGCCAGGTCGGGGGGAAGGACGCCCGAGACATGAAGGACGTTGTAGGTGTCGACGATGAGCGGCACTGTGGGCTCGCGGATGGCTGGGGGTGAGCGGGGTGGCGGACCGGGGCGGTGGGCACGGGGGCGGAGATGGTCGGGGCGGGGGCGGTCGGGAGCCGAGCAGAGCGGGGCCGGGCGGAATCGGCGATGGATGGTAGTTCTCCCCCCACCCCTTTCTGGGAGGGGTAGGCGAGACCCCCGAATTGGCATTCTACGTGTCGGCGAAGGCCGATCCCGCGGAGAGCGTGGTTCCACGGCCGCCGGCGTTTCGGCCACGGGCCGAGCCCATTTGCCTTCTCGAGACCGATTCACTCTAATACGCGGCTCGACCCAAAGCGAAAGAGGCCCCGAGCGATGGCGATTCGAATCAAGGCACGGCACGGCGAGAACATCGGGCAGATGCTGCGCCGCTTCAAGAAGCTGTGCGAGAAGGAAGGGCTGACGAAGGACATCAAGCGTCGGCAGTACTTCGAGAAGCCGTCGGAGCGGCGTCGCCGCGCCGCGCGGAAGGCGATCTCGCGTCTGGCGCGTCTCGACGCGACCAAGGGCCCCGGCGGGCGGCCCGTACCTCAGAAGCCGACCGGCGGCCGGGGGGGACGCGGCGGTCGCCGTTAGCCCGACGCGTACGGGGATCAAGGGGAGAAGCGTCCCGGGCTCGGCGGCTCGGGTGGATGCAGCGCCAGGGCCCGAGCCCATGCCGACGATCGAGATACCGTGGGAGCTCCCGTGATCGGTTCCACCTGCCACGGGCAGCGTGAGGGAACTTCCCCGGCTCACCTGGGGTCGGACCCCGACGCTCCATCATTCACACACACACTGAGCTTGCCGGCCGGAGGGCCGGCGGGCATTGCTGGAGAGCACTCGTGAACGCGCTGACCCTTGCCGACATGTCGCAAGTCTTCGAGCACGCCTGGCCGTATGTCTTCGGACCCACCGGCGCGGTGCTCGCGCTCGTCATGGCCTTCGTCTTCAGCCGCACCGTCATGGCGAAGTCGGAAGGTGATGAGGGCATGGTGGAGATCGCCGAGGCGGTCCGCCACGGTGCCATGGCCTATCTCACCCGCCAGTACAAGGTGGTGGCCATGGTTTTCGTGCTCCTCGTGATCGTCCTTGCCATCCTCGGCTTCGCCGGGATCCAGGCCAGGATGACCGCCATCGGGGTGCCGATCGCCGGCCTCTTCTCCGGTCTCTGCGGCTGGTTCGGCATGAAGATGGCCACGAACGCGTCGGCCCGCACCACGTTTGCGGCCAAGCAATCGCTCAACGACGGACTTCGCGTCGCGTTCCGCGCGGGCGCGGTGATGGGTCTCGTCGTCGTCGGCTTTGCGTTGCTCGACGTCTCGGCGTGGTTCTTCATCTGGAATCAATTCTGGCCGGAGCAGACGCTCGTGGCCGTGACCACCGTCATGCTCAGCTACGGCATGGGCGCGTCGACGCAAGCGTTGTTCGCCCGCGTCGGTGGCGGCATCTATACGAAGGCCGCTGACGTCGGCGCCGACCTCGTCGGCAAGGTCGAGGCGGGCATCCCCGAGGACGACGCCCGCAACCCCGCGACCATCGCCGACAACGTGGGTGACAACGTCGGTGACGTGGCCGGCATGGGCGCCGACCTCTACGAGTCCTACTACGGATCCATTCTCGCCTCGATGGCCCTCGGTGCCGCCGCGGCGATGGGCATGGGCGTGGAAGGCGGTATCACCGGCATCAAGCTCGCCGTCGCGCCGATCGCGCTCGCCGGCCTCGGCATCGTCTGCTCGCTGCTCGGCGTGTTCGTCGTGCGGGCGAAGGAAGACGCCAGCTTCAGCCAGCTCCTCAAGAGCCTGCACATGGGCGTGTGGTTCGCGTCGGGGCTGATCACGGTCGCGGCAATGTGGCTCTTCTGGACGCTGCTCTCCGGCTCGGAAGTCGTGAGCTGGCTCGGGATCTGGGGCGCGATCGTCACCGGTCTCACGGCCGGTCTCGTGATCGCCTTCGCCACCGAGTACTACACGAGCTACGAACACGGGCCGACCCAGTCGATCTCGCAACAGGCCGAGACCGGTCCGGCCACCGTCATCATCGGCGGCATCGCGGTCGGCATGATCTCGACGTGGGTCCCCGTCCTGACGATCGTGGTCGCCATCACGCTCGCGTTCACGTTCGCCGGCGGCAACGAGAACTTCCTGCTCGGTCTGTACGGCGTGGGCATTGCCGCCGTCGGCATGCTCTCCACGCTCGGCATCACGCTCGCAACCGACGCCTACGGCCCGATTGCGGACAACGCCGGCGGCAACGCCGAGATGACCGGCCAGCCCCCGTTCGTCCGCGAGCGGACCGACATGCTCGACTCCCTCGGCAACACCACCGCGGCGACGGGCAAGGGCTTTGCCATCGGCTCGGCCGCCCTCACCGCGATGGCGCTCCTGGCCGCGTACGTCGCCGTCGTGCAGACGAGCCTGAACAACCAGCTCTCCGAGGTCGACGCCGCTACGCTCCTCGCCGGCGGCACCGGCGGGCATGTGGCCGAGTACCAGGGTCACGGCGCCTTCTCGGTCGCCCGCCGCACGGACGAAGCGACCTTCGGCGGCATCGTGCTCGCCACCGACACCGTCCACGGCAAGATCGACCGCGCGCTTGCGGTCGGCGACGTCATCTCCTTCAACGGCGTCGTCGATCCGGACACGAACGCCTACGCGATTCAGACCGGGGTCGGCGGCGAGACGCTGCGGTTCGACCTCGCGCCCACCGATCGGGCGGATATCAAGCAGATCCTCCGCTACTACAACGTCACGATCATGAACCCCCGTGTTCTCGGCGGCGTGTTCCTGGGGGTGCTGCTCGCATTCGTGTTCTGCGCGCTCACGATGAACGCCGTCGGCCGCGCCGCGTACCGGATGATGGGCGAGTGCCGGCGGCAGTTCGGCATCATGCGTGAGGCGTTCCGCAAGCAGGGGATGAGCGAGGCCGACATCGCCGATCCCATGAAGTGGCCGACGAAGGTCGATGTCGACGGCAAGCAGTTCCCCGACTACGCGGAGTGCGTCGCGATCTCGACCGCCGGCGCCCAACGCGAGATGATCGTGCCCTCGGTGCTCGCCATCGTCGTGCCCGTGCTCGTGGGTCTCGTCCTCGGCGTCGGCGGCGTCATGGGGCTGCTTGTCGGCGGTCTCACCTCCGGCTTCGCCGTGGCGATCTACATGGCCAACGCCGGCGGCGCCTGGGACAACGCCAAGAAGTACATCGAGAAGGGACACCACGGCGGCAAGGGCTCCGATGCCCACAAGGCCGGCGTGGTCGGCGACACCGTCGGCGATCCGTTCAAGGACACGTCGGGTCCGTCGCTCAACATCCTGATCAAGCTCATCGCGATCGTGTCGGTCGTCTTCGCCGGGCTGGTCGTCAAGTTCAGCCCCGCCATCGGAGCCGCCATCGGTCTGGGATAACCGGCCGCACCGCATGAGCCTCTCGTACACAAAGTCCGATCCGAACCAGCTTCGCGACTTCGCCGTCGAAGCGGCGCGGCTGCTGGCGGACCGGAGGTGCGAGGACGTGCGGTTGCTCGACGTGCGTGGTCTGAGCCAGGTCTGCGACTACGTGCTGATCGGCAGCGGCACGAGCGACCGGCAGATGAAGTCGCTGGCGGGCGAGCTCGAGGATCTCGGGGCCACGCATGCCCACAACTGCTTTCGCTCCAGCCGTGACGTGAGCGCGACGTGGATCGTGGTCGATTTCGTCGATCTGGTGACCCACCTGTTCGAACCGGGGCAGCGGGCGTACTACGATCTCGAGTCCCTGTGGTCCGATGCGCCCGACGTCGCGTGGCAACGGGACGAGCCGCCCGCGTCGGGCGGCGGCTGAACCACCGCCGGAAACCGCCATGCTCCGCGAATCGCTCTTCGCCAAGATCCACCACGCCATCGTGACCGAGTGCCACCCGGAGTACACCGGCTCGATCACGATCGACGAGGCCCTCCTCGAAGCCACCGGTCTGTTGCGAAACGAGAAGGTGCTCGTGGCCGACTGCGAGAACGGGAACCGTTTCGAGACCTACGTCTTCGTGGCCCCGCGGGGCTCGGGAATGATCGGCGTCAACGGGGCCGCGGCCAACATCACCGGCGTCGGTCACCGCCTCATCATTCTCAGCTTCTGCCATCTGACCCCGCAGGAGCTCACCGAGCACCGGCCGCGGGTCGTCGTGTGCGACCAAAAGAACGGCATCCGCGAGCGTCTTTGCTACGAGACGGCGGTGAGCGGGGAGTGGACGGCGCCGTCGCCGTGTCCGTGAGCGCCGCCCGAAGCGCCCACTGCCAAGGGTGCCACGGACAGCGAAGCGTCCGTGCCGTGCGTCGTCCGTTGCGCGGGGGAGTCACACACCCCACCGCGATGGACGCTGACGGCACGGACGCTTCGCTGTCCGTGGCACCCTTGGTGGCGGGCACTTCGGGCGGCTGTCACCGCTTCGCGAGCACCATCGCGTGAAAGGGCCGCCCCTCGCGGGCGAACTTGCGTTCGTAGTTGGTTCCCACGAACTCGCCCGCGTTGGCTGATCCCGGCGCGGTAAACGGGCGACGCGTGAAACGCGTCGCGCAGCGGGCGGCGTGCGCTTCGTACCACGCCCAGAGATCCGGGTGGTCGGTGACGAGCCGCACCTCGCCGCCCGGGACCAGCACGCGGTGGAAGTCCTCCAGCGTTTGATCCTGAATCACCCGCCGCTTGTGGTGCCGCTTCTTCGGCCACGGATCGGAGAAGTACACGTGGATCACCGCCGCAATGGCGTCCGGACACCGGTACCGGATGAACTCGGTCGCGTCACCGTGCAGCACCCGCACGTTCGCGAGCTCCCGCCGCCGCACGCGGTCGGCCGCGTAGCGGTAGAACTCGCCGGCCCACTCGATGCCGAGGTAGTTGACGTCCGGACGCTGCACCGCCTCCTGCACGAGGAACGTGCCCTTGCCGGAGCCGATCTCGATCTCGAACGTCCGGCCGGGCGTTTCGAACCACGCACGGGGGTCGACCCGTGCTGCGGCGCGATTCTTCGCATCGAACGCAGGCAGATCGGCGGATTCGACACCGAACCCCGCCGTCTCGAGGGTTCGGCCACGGGCAAGACCAAAGGACATGATCGAATACTAACAAGCCGGCGCGCGAGAAGCAGGCGCGGATCTCGATTCGGACGCGCCCGCGTCGAGCCCCCACTTCGCAAAGAGCTTCCGGTTGTCGTCCGCCTGCTGCCCACGCTCCCGGCCCGCTCGCTCGTCCTCGAGCTGGGCGTGGTGAACGAGCGACCCCGGGCACGGGGCGACGACAAGTCCCGCTTCGTGCCAGACCTTCAGCGAGAAGTCGGGATCGGCGCCGTACATGAAGTACCGCTCGTCGTAGTAGCCGAGCCGCTCGTAGAGGTCGCGGCGGGCGAGACCGAAGTTCGCATAACACAGGCCTCGCACCTGCGCGACGACGTACCGCGTGTCCTCGACGTCGATCTGCGTGTGCACGTTCCGACGCACCGGGGTGTCGTGGAAGAATGCGGCCTGTCCCACGCCCGCGTGGGCGGGAACCTCCAGGAACCGCACGGCGTTGTCGATGGCGTGGGGCAGCAGGCGGCAGTCGTCGTTGAGGTGCGCGACGTAGATTCCCCGCGCGGCCCGCAAGCCCAGGTTCATTGCCGCGACGAAACCGCCACGCGTGTCCTCGACGATGTTCCGAACCGGACGATCGCGCAGCAGCCGCTGGGTCGGCGTGTCGCCACCCACCGAAATGCAGACGACCTCGTGGGGGGCGTCAACGGTCGCGGCGATCGAATCGAGACACGCGGCCAGCGAGGCCGCACGCTCGAGCGTCGGCACCAGAACGGAGACCAACGGCTCAGCCATCGTCGTCTCCGCGATCGACGACCATGATCTCGCCGAGCGGCTTGCGGACGATGTCGGGCACCCGACAGTCGTCGGCCGGATACCCGACGGGCAGGAGCAGGAACGGCCGTTCGTACGCGGGCCGGCCGAGGATCTCACCGAGAAACTTCATCGGGCTCGGCGTGTGCGTCAGCGTGACCAGACCCGCGTGATGAATGGCGGCGATGAGGATGCCCGTCGCGATCCCGACGGATTCGTTGAGGTAGTACACCTGATCCGACGGCGACTCCGGGTGGAAGTCCTTGACCATCTTGAAGACGACGATCAACCACGGCGCGGTCTCGAGAAACGGCTTGTGCTCGTCCGTGCCCAGGGGGCGCAGATCGTCGAGCCACGCAGCGCTCGCGCGTGACGCGTAGAACGCCCGCTCCTCTTCTTCGGCCGCGATGCGGATCTCCCGCTTGAGAGCAGGACTTTGCACCGCCACGAAACGCCACGGCTGCTTGTTGGCCCCGCTCGGCGCCGTGCCGGCGCTCGCGATGAGCGACTCGATGACCTCCAGCGGCACCGGCCGATCCGAGAACGCGCGGACCGAACGCCGCCGCCGCATCACCGACAGGAAGGCGTCCGCCGCCACGCGGGGAGACACGCCGGGGTCGTACGGCGCGTAGGGAACGAAGCCCGGGGTCACCGTCATGGCGGCCATGGTAGTCGGTGCGGTCGTTCCCGGCAGAGCCGCTGCCGGTGTCCCGAAATGGCACCGCGTCCCAAAAGGGCGTTCGGTCCCCGAACGGCGACCGGGCCTGCTTCGGCGGTCCGGGACGGAACGCCGTCCGTGCCGTGGTACTTGCGAGGCACACATCTCAAACGTGAGGAGATCCCCATGCACCGAATCGCGATCCTGGCCGGGCTGACGCTCGGCCTCACCGCCTTCCCCGCCGACGCGGCGCGGGAGTTCGAGGGCGCCCAGGCCATCCGCTACGATCCCGGTCCCGCGTCGGTCGAGGGGAGCATCATGCTCGGCGTGTCGGTCTGGGTGAAGATTGGCGGGGACGCCTTCGCCGGCACCGGCGAGCGAGAGATCCTGAACCACGTCCGCTCACCGGGGCCCGGCGGTGAGCCGGGCGAACCCGCATACGGGCTGCGGCTCTGGCTCGATCTCGACACGCGGCGGTTCTACTTTGCGTACCGCGGCACGACGCTCAGCGGCGGGGAGGAGGTCATCCAGGTCGACTCGCGGGTCGGCGGCTACACGCCCGAGGCGGACGAGTGGATCCACATCGCCGCCGACGTGCTGCTCGCGATGACCCCGGAAGCGCGGATGATCGTCAACCACCCCGGAGGCACGGTCAACAACGCGGCGTTTGCGCCGGTGCACTTCGAACGCATGAGCCCCGGCGTGCCGTCGCCGCCGCTCGTCGTCGCGGAAGATCACAACGGGGCGAACCGGTGGGAGGGCGAGATTCACGATCCATGCCTGACCGGACGCCGATGGACGGACCCGCAGCTCGATCGGTTGCCGACCTCGTCGGCGCGTGACGTCGCGGTCACGAGCTCGATCATGTTCAACCCGCGACTGCGGGCGAACCTCGACGACCCGATCGGCGGGCTCGTGCCGACGCCGATCGGATTCCCCGTTCGCCGCGTCGGGCCTCCGATCGCCTACGCCGACATGGGGCCGACGATCGTCGTGATCGGCGATTCGCAGCACCTGGACGATCAGAAGCAGGCGTCCGTTCCGTGCAATCCCGCGTTCGACCTGCCCCGCGCCACGCAGAGCGCCTCCCTCGGCCACTTCATTGCCGACTACCGGACCAGCCTCCGCATCCCCGCGGTCTTTCACGTCGGCGACTGGGTCGAGCAGGGAAAGCGGAGCAAACGCAAAGTGTTCCACGCCCGCGCGCTCGTCGAGGCATTCCGTCACCGCCATCCCGATCTGCCGTGGGCATGTACGATCGGGAACCACGACTACGAATACTTCGGCAACCCGCCCGATCGGTTCATGGAGTACTGGGCCGAGGACAGCGGCTGCACGATGCCCGCGTGGCTCTTCAACCGCCAGCCCTGGTTCATGGCCTCGATGACCCCGGATCCGCTCGATGACTACCGCTCCGGCGACGTGGCGTACACCTACGCGTTCGAGTTCGATCTCGACCCCACCACGCCCGGCGCCTCGGAGATCGGCGTGACGGTCCCGCTGCACGGCACGGCCGCGATGTACGAGTTCGTCGAGGAGATCGCGGCGGCCAACCCGGATCGTCGGATCTGGCTGGTCACGCACTCGTTCCTGTTCAACAGCGGCGCGTTCGCGGCGCCGCTCGACAGCACCGAGGGATTTCTCGACGAGGATCCGGGCCCACCCGCCCTCGCGCCGCTCGAAGCGTGGGAGCAGCACCTGCGCGAGATCCCGAACCTCGCATTCGTCTTCTGCGGTCACACCCACGGCTGGGGTGAGGCAACGCTCGATCGCGACGACCTGCACCTCCCGCCGGTTCAGGTCGTCCGCACGAAGTCGAACACGGGCGTCTTCGAGCTGCTGGAGGTGGATCTCGCGGCGGCCGAGGTCGCGCGGGTCAGCTACGACTCCCGGGCCGACCACTACGGCCTCGCCCGGACCTACCCCCTCTTCGCCCCGCCTCCACCGCCGCACGATCCGGGCTCGACCGGTCCGTAGAGGCAAGGGAGACGCCGCCCGGCTCCGGCGCACTATCATCGCCGCATGAAGACCGTTCGCCTTCTCGCGTTCGTTCTGCTCATGGTGGCGGTGAGTGCGCCGGTGCGGGCGGATGATCGGCGGAACGGCGCGACGTGGTACCGGCAGGCGTGGGCCGCGGCGGGCACGATCAGCGATGCCGACTGGGAGGTTCTGTGGGCGTGGGATGATCCGCATACGGCTCCGTCGGCCGAGGTGCGGGCCGTCCTGCTGCGGGCACAGCCGATCTTCGAGGCGGTGCGGCGGGGGACCGAGCAGGCGTTCGCCAGCTATGACCTCGACTACACGCAGGGGTTCGAGCTGCAGCTCCCGCACCTCGCGCCGCTGCGGCAGGTCGCGCGGCTCATGGGTTTCGAGACGCAACGCCAGCTCTACGACGGCGACGCCCACGCCGCGGCGGAAAGCGTCGCGACGATGTACCGGATGGCGGGACATCTCGAATCCGATCGCACGCTGATCTCCTCGCTCGTCGCCTTCTCCGTCTTCAATCGCGCCGAGACCGCGGCGCAGGTGGGCTATGACCGCGCCGCCTTCGACGAGGCGGGTGCGTTTGCGATGCTCGAGGCGCTCGACGGGCTCGACGCGAACGATCCCTTCGGCATCGTCGAGGCCACCGTCGGAGAGCAGGAGCTCGTCGTCGATTGGATGACCGACCGCTTCGCGACGCCGGCGGATCGGCAGATGGGGCTGGCGGAGCTGGAGTGGCTCGAGCCGAACCTCCAGGATCAACTGCGTTTCGGCGTCATGACCGACGAGGATTTCGCGGCGGAGGTCGATCAGTACGACCGCATGATGGGTCAGGTGGCCGAGGCCTTCTTGATCGAAGACGAAACCGTGGCCCGAAAGATGCTGGAGACGATTGCAGCCGAGGCCGAGGGCGGGGGCTACGGCATGCTCGCGCGGGTGCTGGCCGCCGATCCCGTGCGTCTCTACGACAGAGCCGTCGATGCGCGAACGGCGGTGCGGGCGCGACGCGACAAGCTGGAGGCGTTCGTGCGTGGCATCCGGAAGTCGGCCGACGACGCGAACGCCGCGTTCGACTACGCGGCGGCCATCGAGATCCTGCGCACCGTCCCCGCCGCCGAATTCGCTGCCGTGGTCGCGTACGCCAACGGCGACGGACCACTCACGGACGAAGGGCGTCACACGCTCGAACGCCTCGGTGACGCGATCGACCACCTCCGGCGGGGGACGGAGCGTGCGCGATGCGATCTGTCGGTGCTCCGCCCCGGCCACCGGCCGCACCTCGTGCCCGCCTACGTGGCGGGGATGCAGACGGCGATCGTCCTCCTTCACGCCGACCGCCGCCGGTGCGACGACGACGGCGATGGTGTGGCGGTCGCGGATCGCCTCGCGATCGTCGCCGGCGTCGTCAGACACCTCAGCGGCGACGAGCCGATCGCGAGCGCGCTCGTGGCGCACGCGGCGCTGCCTCCCGTCACGCGGGCGTTGCGCTCCCACGGCACCGATCCGGTTCTCGACCCGGCGCGGGCCGCGGTGCTGCGTCTGCCCCGTTCGGATCCGTTCGGCTACATCGCGTCGATCGTGGCGGCCCGCGCGGATCTCGCGGCCCGCCTGCGGGTGCCGCTTCTCCGCGGCGATGATTGGACCGCCCGCGTCGAGGAGATCGAACGCGTCGTCGGGACGTGGAACCCGGCCCGCGTGCTGGCCACGCTGATCGTCTACGACACGATGGCCGCCGCCGCCGAGGTGCCCGCGGCGGGCCCGGCGAACGCCGTGTCGACGCGTCGGATGATTCCGTCACTCATCCCGCCGGCGACGTTGGCCTCGGCCCGCGATCTCGCCCCCGCCCTGGCGCCCGGGCTCGCCCGCGGCAGCGTCGACGCGTGGGCAAACCAGACGCCACCGGTCGTCGTCGATCTGGAAGAGAGGATGAATGAGGCCCGCACGGACCTGCGTCGGGCGGTGCAGGCGGCGCGGGGCAAGATCCGCATGCCGGCCCGCTCCGGGCCGAGTCCCTCGCTCGGGCGTCCGTAAGAAGCACCGCACTCAGGATCAGTTGGATCAGTCGGATCAGTCGGATCAGTCGGATCAGCGGTTCGGCTGTCAGACACGCACTAGGACGGCGCGACCCGCGGCGGCTTCGACCACGGGAAGTCGGGATCCTTGTGGAGGGCGCCGGCCGCCTGCCGGACGCACCGCGCGCAGACCGCGGCGCCGGTGGCGGGGCTGGCCCATCCGCGTTCTTCCGTGCGGTCGAGGGCGGCTCGATCCTCCGGGCCCTCGCGGCAGAGCGTGCAGGTGTACCCCGCCTCGGCGTTCGACGATCGTTCGTTGGCGAGGAGCTGGTAGGCGATGCTCAGGCAGTTGCCACAGATCATGCGGCCGCGGTGCCCTTCCAGGAGCGGCAGCTCGTCCGTCCACTCCCGGTGACAGAAGTCACAGAGGACGTCGGACATCTGCACGTTGTTCTCGTCGGTGCCGGGCTTGAACATGGCGGTCGGTTGAGCGGGGAAAGGCGGAGGTCAGAGCCGCGTCGAGGCATCGTACGCGTTCGCCGCCTCGCTGGGCGGTGGTTTTCCTCTCGCGGCGAGAACCTACAATCGTCCCGTGGCCTCCGGCATCAGCCTTGCCAACAAGTGCCAGCTCCTCTTCGGGTTCGCCGTCGTGGTGATCCTGGCGGCGGCGCTCAGCGTGCCGTGGATCCGCATGCGGGTGCTCGTCCGCGAGTATCAGGTCGAGGTCGCGCGGCAGATCTCCGACGCCTGGCTCGCCGATCGCATCGAGCTGGGCACCCTCGGCACCGTCGGGGCCGTCCGGCCGGCGACGGATTCGCCCGAGACCCCGCCGCCCCTGCGGCTCACGTTCGTGCGGGCGGATGAGATCGTCCCGGACGACGAGGAGACGCCGTTCGTGGGCACGGCCGCTCGTCTCTTCCGGGACGAGCCGGAGCGCAGCGAGTACGCCCAGCGGGTCTCCGTCGGCGACCACACGGTGTTCCGGTACGCCCGGGCGTTGCGTGAGTCGGACATGCGTCGCATCCGCGATCGGCGGGTCACCGAGTTCGACGCGCCGCCCTTCGAGCCGGGACTGGCCGATCCGCTCGTCGCGTTGCTCGTCGTCGATCGCACCGCGCAGTTTGCCGAGGGTCAGCAGCTCCGCATCCAGATCTTCATCATCGCGGCGTGGATCGTCGGCACGCTGATGGCGATCTTGGTCTTCTACTTCATCCTGACCAAGCTCATTCTCTCGCCCGTGCGCACGTTGCGCGAAACCGCGGAGAACGTGCAGGCCGGCGATCTGGACATCCGCTCGGAGATTCGCACCGGCGACGAGTTCGAGCAGCTCGCCGACGCGTTCAACACGATGCTCGATCACGTCGGGCAGAGCCAGGCTCAGCTCCAGGCGATCAACCAGAGCCTCGACCTCAAAGTGGACGAGCTCGCGGAGGCGAACATCGGTCTCTACGAGTCCAACCGCCTCAAGAGCGAGTTCCTCGCCAACGTGAGCCACGAGCTGAAGACACCGCTGAACTCCATCATCGGGTTCGCGGAGCTGCTGCTGGAAGTCGCGGAGCAGGAAGAGGCGCCCGATCCGAAGCGGGTGAAGTACCTCGCCAACATCGTTGCCAGCGGCCGGTCGCTCCTCGACATGATCAACGAGCTGCTCGACATGGCGAAGATCGAGGCCGGACGCATGGAGGTCAACCCGGTGCAGACGAGCGTCACCGATCTGGTGGAAGGGCTCGTCCGCATCATGCGGCCGCAGGCGGAGGCGAACGGCATCGAGCTCGGCGCCGCCATCGGCGCCCGCGTGCCGGTCATCGAGTCGGATCCCGGCAAGCTCCAGCAGATCCTCTACAACTTCCTCTCCAACGCCATCAAGTTCACCCCCGAGGGCGGTTCGATCACCGTGTCCGCCGATCGGGTGACCCGTCAGGACAACTCGCTCGGCGTCCGGATCGCGGTCGCCGACACCGGCCCCGGCATCCCCGAGGACATGCAGGACGTCATCTTCGAGAAGTTCCGGCAGATCGACGCGGGGCACACGCGTCTGCACTCGGGCACCGGGCTCGGCCTCGCGATCTGTCGCGAGCTTGCGCAGCTGCTCGGGGCGTCCGTGTCGTTCGTCTCGGAGCCGGGGCGGGGGGCGACGTTCTTCGTGGACCTGCCGTTGACACCGCAACCGGAGCGGCCTCAGGCGTTGATGGCGTGATGTTTGGGACCGCGTCCGGGTCCGGGTCCGGGTCCGCGTCCGGGTCCGGGTCCGCGTCCGCGTCCGTGCCCGTGTCCGCATCCGTGTCCGTGTCCGTGTCCGGGTCCGCGTCCGTGTCCGGGTCCGCGTCCGTGTCCGGGTCCGTGTCCGTGTCCGTGCC
>JABDLI010000230.1 GCA_013003065.1 Phycisphaerales bacterium
CGAATGTCGCGAGCGTGATCGCCGGACCGCCTCCCTCCATGCAGATCGCGCCGCCCTGGTCGATGGCCGCATTCCCCTCGAAGGTGCACACGCTCACCAGCCCGGTGGCCTCGTGGGCGTAGAGTCCGCCCCCACCGAAGTCCGCGACGTTGTCGGCGAACGTCGTCCGCTCGACCGTCAACTCGAGCGACCACGCGAACACGCCGGCCCCCCCGTCGCCGCCGATGGCGGCGTTGGCCCCGAACTCGCACTGCTCGAGGGTGACCGTGCCGAACCGGGCATACATGCCGCCGCCACACGTCGCCTGATTCTCGGTGAACACGGTGTCCTGGACGATCGGAGTGCTGGCGAAGCTCCAGTACCCCCCGCCGAGGGTCGCGTCGTTCGATTCGAACCGGCAATCGCTGAAAACCGGGGCTCCCTCGACCGAGGAGACCGCGCCGCCGGCATCCGCCTCGTTGTCGATGAACGTGGTCTGCTTGATGGTCGGGCTCCCCTCCTCGATGCCGATTGCGCCACCCGACGACCCGACCGAACTCGCCCGGTTGCCTTCGAAGTGACACCCGGAGACGAGGGGGCTGCTTCCGCCCGTCAGCAACATTCCGCCCCCACAGCACTCGGCGACGTTCTCCTCGAACCGGCAGTCGATGAACGAGGGGCTGGTCTCGTCGCACAGCACACCGGCGCCATCTCCGCCGCTGAAGGTCGTGTTCAGGCGGAACACGGTTCCTGTCACGAAGGGATCGGCCGTTTCGCCGACGAACATCCCGCCTCCGGCGCTCCCCTCGTTGCCAACGACGACGCACCGTCGAATTGTTGGGCGACTCCCGTTGCGAACCACGATGCCGCCGCCGAACTTCGCATGCCCACCGGTGATCGTCAGACCGTCCAGCGTCGTCGCCGGCCCCTCGGATCTCGCCGACGTCACGGTCGAGCCCAGACCCGCCGCATCGACGACCGTCGCCGCCACCACCGCCGGATCGGCCGGATCCGTGCTGCGGATCGTGATCTGCTTGCCGAGCAGGTCGATCGTCTCCACGTACCTCCCCGCGGAAACAACGATCTCGTCGCCGCCTCCGGCCGCGTCGATCGCGTCCTGGATGGTGGGGAAGTCGCCGGGGACGCCGATCGTGCCGGCGCCCGCGGGGGCGACCAACGTCAGATGACACGCGATCGCGAGCGTGATTCGTGCGTGCCTCATTCGTCCTCCTCGAGGCTCTTAGCTTAGAGGAAGGCGGGGTGAATTCCAGACGCAACTGTCCGGGGGCGCGTCCGGGGCCGCGTCCGTGTCCGCGTCCGGGTCCGCGTCCGTGTCCGCGTCCGCGTCCGGGTCCGCGTCCGGGTCCGTGTCCGCGTCCGGGTCCGTGTCCGGGTCCGCGTCCGCGTCCGCGTCCGCGTCCGTGTCCGGGGCCGCGTCCGTGTCCGGGTCCGCGTCCGGGTCCGCGTCCGGGTCCGTGTCCGCGTCCGCGTCCGGGTCCGGGTCCGCGTCCGCGTCCGTGTCCGCGTCCGGGTCCGCGTGCGCGTGCGCGTCCGCGTCCGCGTCCGTGTCCGTGTCCGCGTCCGCGTCCGTGTCGGCGTCGCTAGAACCCCACCGCCTGCCCGTCCCTTCGGCCGTCGCTCGCGCCGAGGTACGCAGCACCGACGCGGGCGACGATCTGGCCGCCGCCGTGCTGCACGCTTCGCTCCGGTGCATGCTCGATCTCGTGACCTCGCCGCTCCAGCTCCGTTAGAACCGGCGCCGCGAAGCCCGGCTCGACGACGACGTGGCGTCCCGCCTCCACCCGCCAGCGTGACGCATCGAGCGCCGCCTGCGGGTTCTGTCCGTAGTCGGCGAGGCGGACCATGACCTGGACGTGTCCCTGCGGCTGCATCGGTCCCCCCATGACGCCCAACGCCATCAGCGGCGCGCCGTCACGCAGCACGAACGCGGGGATGATCGTGTGGTACGGGCGTTTTCCGCCGGCGACGACGTTCGGATGCCGTGGGTCGAGCGTGAAGCCGGCGCCGCGGTTCTGCATCGCGATGCCGGTCTCCGGTATGACCACGCCGGAGCCGAAGCCTTCGTAGTTGGACTGGATATACGAGACCATCTGGCCGCCCTCGTCGCCGGTGGCCAGGTACACGGTCGAGCTGTAGCCACCTCCCCCGTGACCCGGATCGCTCGCGGAACCGGGATCGATGGCCGCGGCGCGCTCCGCGAGCCGGCCCGGCTCGAGCAACGCCGAGGCGGGCGTGGTCATCGCCTCCGGATCGGCCACGAAGCGGCGGGTGTCGGCGAGCGCGATCTTCATGGCCTCGATCTGGAGGTGCAGCGTGTCCGCCGAGTCGGGCGGGTGCTCGCGCAGATCGCGGTGCGTCAGCAGACCCAGTGCGATCAACGCGGCGATGCCCTGCCCGTTGGGCGGCAGCTCGCAGAGCGTGAGATCGCGGTAGTCGACCGAGAGCGGATCGACCCACTCGCAGGAGTGCGTCGCGAGGTCGTCCACGCTCATCCGTCCGCCGGCGTCCCGAGCGCACCCGACGATGCGATCGGCGATCTCACCTTCGTAGAACGCCCGGCCGTTCGTCTCGGCGATCAGCTCGAGGGTTTCGGCCTGCGGCTCGCACACGAACGATTCCCCCGCCGACGGAGCCCGTCCCTCCGGCAGGAACGTCGCCGCAAAGTGCTCGAAGTCCCGGAACCGCGTCGCCGCCCGCGCCCACGCCGCGGCCGTCAGCGGCGAGACCGGAAAACCACTGCTGGCGTAGTCGACGGCGGCGTTGAACAGCACCTCGAACGGAAGCCGCCCGAACCGCGTCGACAGCGCCGCCCAGGCGCCGACCGCCCCCGGAACCGTCACGGCATCCCAGCCCGTGCGTGGCATCTCCGCGTGACCCTGAAACTGCTCGACGCCCAACGCCGCGGGCGACCGCCCCGACGCGTTGAGCCCGTGAAGCTTGCCCCGATCCCACACGAGTGCAAACGCGTCGGCGCCGATGCCGTTGGAGGTCGGCTCGACCACGGTGAGCGCAATCGCCGCCGCAATCGCGGCATCGGTCGCGTTGCCCCCCTGCTGCATCGCCAGCAACCCCGCCTGCGCCGCGAGCGGCTGCGAGGTCGCGACCACGTTCCCCGCAAGAACGGGCATCCGCTGCGACGCATAGGGGAAGGACCAGTATTCCGTCATCGGGGCGGCGATTGTACGCGACGCCGCCGCCCCCCATTGGTGCCACGGACAGCGAAGCGTCCGTGCCGTCAGCGTCCATCGCGAGGGGGTGTCTGACTCCCCCGCGTGATGAACGACGCCCGGCACGGACGCTTCGCTGTCCGTGGCACCAGCGAGAAGGACGCAGGGGCCAACACCCGCCCCTCACCCCATGATGATCCGCCACCCCACCGCAAACACCGCCACATCCACGATCGCATGGCTGACGTACGCCGGCCAGATCGACTGGTACCGCGCGTACAGCCACGACCAGATCGCGCCGCCGGCGAACACGCCGACGGAACCAATCACCGTCACCGGCCAGTCGAACTGCACCTTGAGCGCGATCACGTGGTGCACCGTGAAGCAGACGGCCGATCCCACGACCGCCAGCCGAGCCGGCATGAGCACCTCGAGCTTGCGGAAGATGAACCAGCGGTAGACGTACTCCTCGAGCACGGAGTTCACGCAGATCCAGTAGACGGCGGCAAGCAGGTACCGCGTCGGCGTTCCGATGCCGTTCTGCTGGGCCATCGCACGCACGTGTTCCGCGTCGATGAGCCGGGGGCCGGCGAGGGCGAAGGCCAGGAAGATGAGCCCGCTGATGAGGAGCCCCAGACCGATGCCCAGACGGAAGCCGCCCATCCGCGCCGGCGAGAGACTCGGACGACGCCGGTCGATCGCCACCCACCACACGAGCGGCAACGCGATCATCCACACCTTCGCGGCGGCGAAGACCGCAACGCCCGCATCGCCTGGCCACACGATCATGGCGGCGATCACGCCGATCGAGGGGGCCGGCACGAGCAGCAGCAACGCGACGAGCGCCGAGGGTGTGGGGCGGAGGCGGGGCCGCCCGCGGGATGCGGGGTCGCTCATCCCCACAGAGTCGGTCGTTCGCCCGCCCGCCCACGAGAATCGAGACGCTTGCGAGACGGCGACCGGGCACCGAGGATGCCGGCGTGTCACCATCACCGTCGCCAGACCCCGCCGGCGCGACCGGCGACTACTTCTCCGGGCTCGCCGGCGTCTACGCGCGGTTCCGCCCCGGCTACCCCGCGACCGCGTTCGACTTCATGCTGTCCGGGCTCGCGCCGCCGATCACGGCCGTCGACGTCGGTTGCGGCACGGGCATCTCGAGCCGCGGATTGGCCGCGGCCGGCGTCACGGTCATCGCGGTCGATCCGAACCAGGACATGCTCGACGAAGCGAGCCGGCATCCGGCTCGGCCGAAAGTCGCGATCGACTACCGGCGGGGTTCCGCCGATGAACTGCCCGTGCCCGACGACACCGCGACGCTGGTGCTGTGCGCGCAGTCGTACCATTGGTTCGGTTCACGCGAGACGCTCGAGGAGTTCCACCGGGTCCTCATCCCGAACGGGCGTCTGGCCCTGATGTGGAACGTCCGCGAAACGGGCGACTCGCTGAGCGCAGGCTACGAACGCATCATGTCCGAAGCGCAGAACCAGGCGCAGTCACGCGGCCGCGTCCTGTGCCGGGCGCGGAGCGCGACGCCCGACACGCCCGACCTCTTCGGGCCGGCCCACCGCGAGCGGTTTCCAAACCCGCAAACGTTCGACGCGGCGGGATGGATCGGTCGCGCGCGGAGCGCCTCGTACTTCCCCCCGGAGGGCGACCCCCGCCGCGAAGAGTACGAGACGGCCCTTCGCCGGCTCTTCGACACCCACGCCCGAGACGGGACGGTGACGCTCCGCGAGCGAACCGAGGTGACGATGGTGACCGCGCGCAGCAGAGACGCATGACCAGACGCGAACGCGGACGCGGACACGAACGCGGTCGCGCACGCGGATACGGACACGGTCGCGGACGCGGGCACGGACACGGACACGGACGCGGACACGGACGCGGACACGGACGCGGACACGGACGCGGACACGGACGCGGACACGCACGCGGGCACGGACGCGGCCACGGCCACGCACGCGGCCACGGCCACGCACGCGGCCACGGCCACGCACGCGGACACGGCCACGGACGCGGACGCCGTGATCCGTGGTACCGTCCCCCCCACCATGCCCCGCGATCTTCACGACCACTACTTCCGCGAGGCCAAACGCGAAGGCTACCGATCGCGGGCGGCGTACAAGCTCAAGGAAATCGACGACCGCAAGAAGGTCCTGCGTCGGAACGCGAACGTCCTGGACGCGGGCGCCGCGCCGGGATCGTGGCTGCAAGTCGCCTGGGAGCGGGTGCGTCCCGGGGGCGTCGTCGTCGGCATCGACCTGCAGGCGATCACGCCGTTCCCGCCGGATGCGGCGATCCACCTGATCGAGGGGGATCTGGCGGAGGTGCCCGACGACGCACTGCTCGCGCCGGTTCGGAGCCCGGGCGGCGCGGAAACGCGTTTCGACGTCATCCTCTCCGACATGGCCCCCGCCACGAGCGGCGATCAGACGATCGACCATCACCAATCGGTGCGGCTGGCGCGGCTGGTCATCGAACGCGCGCCCGGCCTGCTCACCGGTGGCGGCGCGGTGATCATCAAGGTCTTCGAGGGCGAGGCGTATCCCGAGCTGCTCGGCGAGATGCGCACCTGCTTCAAGCAGGTCAAGGGCTTCAAGCCCAAGGCCTCCCGGTCGATCTCGCGGGAGATGTACGTGATCGGGACCGGTTTCGATCCGTCCGCCGCGGCCCACCTCACCGGTGACACGCCGCCCCCGCCTCCGCGTCGTCCGAAGCCGGGGCCGGGGTGGTCGAACGGCTGAGACGCGCACGTTCAACGCGACCGGCGAGATCTGCGCGGGTCCCGAGTTCGCGGATCGCACTCAACCCCTGGAAAAAGCGACCGGGCAAGTGGCGCGGCGTTTGCGGGAGACCCCTTGCGCAAGCAGAAGGAGTTCGTGCATGAACGTCAATCCCAACGCGGCCCTCACGCTCGAAGCCCTGACGGCCAACAACGCGAACCGCGGGCGACCGGCGACCCAGCCGATCCAGGCGGACCCGACGCAGCCGGTCCCGATCGAGTCGTCGAACGATCCCGTCAACCGGGCGCAGCTCTTCGCGAACCGGCCGATCTTGAAGGCGAGCACGCCGCCACCTCCGACCGAGGAGATCGCGATCAACGTGCCGCTGACGGTCGAAGGCCTCCGCGAGGCCTGGGGCACCGCCGACACCAACTACGACCTCGACGGCGACGGCGTGGTGGACATGAAGGACCTGCTGATGTTGCTCTCGAAGCTGCAGCAGCCGGCGTCCGAACCCGATACGACCAGCCCCAACCCGCCGGGTCTGGAGCCGAACGACGATGTGACGCCGGCCGGCGAAGACACCAACGAAGCGCTCAGCGTGAAGGGCCTCCGGGCGGCGTGGGGGAGCGACGATACGCGGTACGACCTCGACGGTGACGGCGTCGTCGGCATGCGTGACCTGATGCAGCTTCTCTCACAGCTTCGGGCGACGCCGACCGATCCGGCCAACCCCGTCGTCCCCGGTACGCCAACGGTTGACGACGGCACGGGCGTGAACCCCAACGACACGGCCATCGCCAGCGAGCCGACGGACGAACCGCTCTCGCTCAAGGGCTTGCAGGCCGCCTTCGGCACCGACGATGCGTCCTACGACTTCGACAACGACGGCACCGTGACCATGCGCGATCTTCTGCACATGCTCTCGCGGCTGGGCGACCACGCGACCGCCGCGGGCGACACCATGATGGATGACGGGGACACCCGCGTGATGGCGGGACACGACGCGCTCGTCAGCCTCGACTCCGGCGCCGAGCCGGCAACGCCGATGAGCGTGCAGGGGCTGCTCGACGCGTGGGGCACCTCCGGCGGCGAATACGACCTCGTGCCCGACGGCGTCGTCGACATGCAGGACCTGCTGTCGTTCCTCTCGCGGATCGACCGCGGCAACCCCGAGTGGCGTTCCGCCCGCGCGGCAATCGCGACGGCGGTGCCGACCGGCCTCGCGACGCCGCCCCCCAACGAATCGGCCCGCGAGCAGCACGAGAGGCTCCAGCCGATCGCGAACGCGGTGCGGGCCCGGCTCGAGGCAAGCGGCTTCACCAATCACCCGCCGCAGAACATTCACGCGTTGCTTCAGCAGCTGAACCTGAACGGCAACGACCAGCGTTCGGTGCTCGGCCAGCTCAACCAGGCGTATCCGGGTGGTCTCGGTCTGAAC
>JABDLI010000321.1 GCA_013003065.1 Phycisphaerales bacterium
CGCCTTCGCCGCGGCCGACGAAGGCCGCCGCGTCATCGTCGTGGGCGACTGCCCGCCCGCCTGGCGCGGGCCGGGCGTCGTCGAGATCGAAGCCCCCGCGAGCCTCGCCGCGATTCGCGGGGCGATCGAAGCGGCCGTCAACCACTCACGGAGCCAGAACGATGCCTGACCGGATCCTGCGTGTCCTGTGCGTCGATGATCACGCGTTCCTCGCGGAGGGGCTGCGCATGCGGCTCTCGATGGAGAAGGACCTCGAGGCGGTGGGCTGGCTCGGCTCGGCGGACGAGCTCATCGGGGAGGTCGAGCGCACCCGCGCGGACGTCGTCCTCCTCGACATCGAGATGCCCGGCGCCGATCCCTTCGAGGCGATCGATGATCTGCGGCGGCAATGCCCCGACACGCGTGTGATCATGCTGAGCGCCTACGTGCGTGATCACTACATCGACGCCGCGTACAAAGCCGGAGCCTGGGGCTATCTCTCCAAGGGCGATTCGTCGGACGACGTTGTGAGCGGCATTCGGAACGTGGCGGCGGGCCAGCTCGCATTCAGCCCGCAAGTGCAAAAACGCGCCAACGCCCCCACGGGCAGACGCAACACGACGCCCGCCTCCTCGAAGCTGAGTTTGCTGACCGAGCGGGAGCAGCAGGTTCTGCGCATGATCGCCCGCGGCATGGGACGAGCGGAGATTGCCGAGACGCTCTGCCGCAGCCCGATGACCGTCGACAACCACCGCAAGTCGATCATGAAGAAGCTCGACATCAAGGACCGCGTCGAGCTTGCCCGCTTCGCCATCGCCGAAGGCCTCGTGGAGGTGTAGGGCTCGTGCTGATCGCCGCCGTCGTCACGCTGACGCTTCTCGCCGTCGGGTTGTCGCTTCGGCTCTGGCGGGTGCACGCCCGGCTGCGCGCCGAAGCGGCTGCTCGCGTCGGCTTGGACGAGCGTCTCCGCGCGAGCGAGGGGCGGCTGGAGGCGGTCGTCGCCGGCGCGGCGGACGGGATCATCTCACTCGATGAACGCGGCGTCATCGTGACCGCCAACGCCGCCGCCGAACGGATGTTCGGACGCGGGGCGGCGGATCTCGTGGGCGGCGGCATCGACACGCTCCTGACCCACGCGGTCTGGAACGAGCACACGACGGTCGACGGTGCGGGCGACCTTGCCCGCGCGATCGCGGTGGCGGTGGCCGTCGAGGGCTTCCGGGCGGACGGAAGTCAATTCCCGCTGGAAGTCTCCTTCAGTCGCGTTCCGATCGGCGGCGGACGGATGTTCGTCGGCATCCTCCGCGACATGAGCGAGCGGCGACGCTCCGAACGCGCGGAGGACGAGCTCGATCGGTTCTTCATGGCATCCCACAATCTGCTCTGCATCGCCGGGCTCGACGGGTACTTCAAACGCGTGAACCCTGCGTGGGAACGCACGCTCGGATATTCCGAGCAGGAGCTGCTCAGCCGGCCGTACATCGAATTCGTTCATCCCGACGATCGAGACCGGACCCAGCCGGAGAATCGTGACTTCGGCGATGGCAACGCGGTGGTCGAGTTTCAGAACCGCTACCGCTGCAAGGATGGCTCCTACCGGTGGCTGGTGTGGAGCTCCGTCGCGCAGCCGGAACGCGGGTGCATCTACTCGGTGGCACGCGACGTCACGGAATCCAAGCACGCCGACGAAGCGTTGCGGGCGGCCACGGCCCAAGCCGTGCAGGCGAACCGCGCCAAGAGCGAGTTCCTCGCCAAGATGAGCCACGAGCTGCGAACGCCGCTCAACGGAATCATGGGCTACAGCTACCTCCTCCAGGAGGAAGCGCTCGCGCACGGCGTTCCGCAGTTCGCCTCCGATTTGAAGCAGATTCATGCCGCCGGCCAACACCTGCTCGACCTCATCAACGAAATACTCGACCTGTCCAAGATCGAAGCCGGACGTCTTCGGATCGAGGTCGCGCCGGTGGATGTGTCCAGCCTCGTCGCCGAGGTCACGACGGCCGTGCGTCCGCTGATCGAGCGGAACCGAAACGAGTTGATCATCGAGGCGGCGCCGGATCTTGGCGTGATCCGGACCGATCAGACCCGCGCCCGACAGATCTTCTTCAACCTGCTCAGCAACGCCGCGAAGTTCACCGAAGACGGCACGGTGACGGTCCGGGCCGGCCGCGGGCCCGCCTGGGTCGTGTTCGAAGTCGAGGACACCGGCATCGGGATGAGCCCGGAGGAGATGAGGGTCATCTTCGACGAGTTCGCACAGGCCGACTCTTCCACGACGCGCCGCTACGGCGGAACCGGTCTGGGGCTGGCGATCACGAGGAGGTTCTGCGAGCTGCTCGGCGGCGAGGTCTCGGTCCGGAGCACGGAGGGTCGCGGGTCGACGTTCTTCGTGCGGTTGCCGCTGGCGACGCAAGGGGCGAACAACCCGCCTCTGACCCCGTCTCCGGCGGATGGAGTCCAACCCGAGGGGAATCCTGGTTGTCATTCGACCACCAGTCCCGCACAATGAGCACTTGTGGCGGGGGTCGCCGAGACGGTGGGGGTATCACCACGCCGCTGCCGCGAACCGGTCATCCATGGAGCAGGCACATGCGGGGGGCCGAGGTACTCGTCGTCGAAGATGATCCGCTGAGCCGAGACGTGCTCGAGCGGTTGCTGTCTTCCCGAGGCTTCGACGTCACGTGCGTTGCCGACGGCCGGGCATGTCTCGAGCGGATCGAACACGCCCTTCCCGACATCGTGCTGCTCGACGTCTCGATGCCGGGAATGAGCGGGCTGGACGTTCTCAAGTACGTACGACAAACCCACTCGCACGATCAGCTGCCGGTCATTCTCGTCACCGCGTTGATCGACTCCGAGGACGTGGTGGCCGGGCTCGACGCCGGAGCCAACGACTACGTGGTCAAGCCGGTCAACCTGCCGGTGTTGCTCGCGCGGATCGCCGTGGCGTTGCGGATCAAGCAGGGTGTCGCTCGTCTCATGGACGCGGAGCGACACCGCGTGATGCTCGAAGCGCTCGACGACGCGTGCAGCCAGCTCACCGAACCGATGGACGCCGTCCGCGGATACCTTGAGGAGCTGACGGGCGGCGACGTCAACGTGAGTGCGGACGTCCGTGAGCGGCTCCGGCAGACCCTCGAGTGGGCGAACCAGGTCGAAACGCTCCTGCGGACGTTTCGCAAGATCGCGGGCTACCAGACGGTGCCCTACACCGACGGCATCGGCAGCTTCGTCGCGGCCAGCCTCGAGTCGGCTTCGCGCCGCGGACCCGCGGGGGACACGAGCGACGCATGAGCGCCCACCCTTCCCACCTGGCGGTCCGCCACGAAGGCGGCATGACCATCGTCGTGATCACGCGGGCGGCGATGATGGATCCCGAGTACCTGCGCGCGGTCGCCGAGGAGCTGGAGGAGCTCGGCCGCGATCTCGAAGAACCGTGGATCGTGGTCGATCTCGAGTGCGTCGAGTTTCTCGCGTCACCGGCGTTGGGCACGCTGCTGGTGGCCCACCGCGACCTGGAAGCGCGCGGTGGCGGATTGCGGCTGGCCAACGTCCGTCGCGGCGTCCGAGCGGTGCTGGAGCTCGTCAACGTGCCGAAGCTGATCCCGATCTTCGACTCCGTCGCCGCCGCGGTGCATGGCAACCATGTCTGATCGACGCGGACGACGTCTGATCACTCTTGCGTCGTGGATCCTGATCCTCGGCGGACTCGTCGGGTGCGGGCACGGACCGATCCCCGCGACGCGGATCGAGGATCCGGCATTGCTCGCGATCCACGAGGCGTTCGATGCGTGCGTGCAGGAAGCCCGCGACGCACCGGACCTCCGGTGGCACAGCGGTTGGCTCGGCAACATCTGGGTGAACTCGTTCGGCGAGCACAACCGAGGACTCTGCTACGAATGGCAGGACTGGGTCTACGCGTGCGTGAGCCCGACCGTCGAAGCCGTGGGATGGAAGGCGACGGGCGTGGCCATCAACATGGAAACCGGCAACGAGCATCACGCCGTGCTCGTCTACGACCCGTTGCGGGTCGACGAAGCGTTGCTGCTGGAACCGGAGTCGGAGTGCTACGTCCTGGACGCCTGGCGTCGCGGGCACACTGACATCTACCGAATCGCGGACTGGCTCGAGCTGCCGACGCGTATCCGCACGCCCGTCGAGCTCGAAGAGCTGCCCTGGCTCGGGCTGGAGACGGATGATCGGGAGACCTCCGCGGCCGGCGATCTTGGCCCGGCTTCCGATTCCCGGTAGCCTCTCCGCCATCCTCTCCACCGGGGCGTCATCTTTCCTCCCCGTCACATCGCATAGAGTCGCCCCCCTTATCCGGACCTCTGGGGGACAGGACTGCACCCGTCGATGAAACCGGTCGAGGTTGCGCCCGGACGCCGATGATACCGAGGGGTCTCGCCCCTCAATCAGGACATTCCTCATGCATCAGCACAGCACCGCTCTCGCGATCGCCGGATGCCTCGCCATCCTGGCCTCCACGCCCCTCCATGCGGCCGTTCGCTCACTCACGATCGCGGACATGACCACCGAGGCGGAGATGATCGTGCTGGGCGACGTCGTCGCCGCCGAACCGTTCTGGACGGACGATCATTCGCTGATCAAGACTCGAGTCGACATCGCGGTCGACGACACGCTGCTGGGCGATGCCGCGGCGGTGGAGTCGGTGATCGTCGTCGGCGGCGAGATTGACGGTCTGCGGCTCCGCTCGTCGAACGATCCCATGTTCGGCGTGGGTCAGCGCGTCTTGCTGTTTGTGGATGCGGAGGACCGAATCGTCGGCGTCAACCAGGGTGCGTTCCAGACCGACGGCGTCTCGGCCCTCCAGATGCCGGGCTCGTTGTGCGGGCAGTGCGACGCCGATGCGGCGCCGATGCTGCTGCAGGGGCTGGTCGACAAGATCAACACCGCGTTGCCCGCGGGCGTCCCGCCGGCGGCGTTGACGCCGTACGACGGCGATGCGGTGATCAGCACGACGCTTCCCTACACCGTGCTCGGGCCCACCTGGGCGTACATGGCCGAGCCGATGGGCGAGGACTACCTCATCAACGGAAACTGCGCCGATGCCTCCGCGGGACCGCCACAGAATCAGGTGTCGGCCATCTTTCTCGGCGGCGTCGAGTGGAGTGACGCGGCGGCCGACTTCGAGTTCTCGTTCGGCGGGATCACGACGTCCACGGCGGACGCCTTCGACGGTCAGAACGTCATCTTCTTCTGCCCCGCCGGGGACTGCGGAATGGCCCCTTCGACGATCGCGGTCACCCGCGTGTGGTCGAGCGGCAACGACATCCTCGAGTGGGACATGATTTTCAACGACGAGGACCACGACTTCTGGGATGGCCTGACGGGATCCTGCAGCGGCGACATGGACATCCAGGCGATCGCGACGCATGAATTCGGTCACGCGCTCGGGCTCGGGCACTCCGCGGACGCGGGGGCGACGATGTTCGCGTCGATCAGCACGTGCAGCACGGGGCCGCGGTCCATCAACAGCGACGACGAGGACGGAATCGGATTCCTCTACGGCTCGGCCGCCGTGCTGCCCACCGGCGTTTACACCGGCACCGGCGGCGGCGACCGCTTTGCGGCCGCTGCGGCCTCGGCCGGCGATGTCAACCGCGACGGCGTCGCCGACTTCATCGTCGGCGCCCCGTACAACGACGACAACCACGTCAACTCCGGCCGCGTGTACGTGTACAGCGGGAACGACGGCTCGCTGCTGTACGCGCCCCGCGGCGGGCACGAGAACAACCGGCTCGGGTGGTCCGTGTCGACCGCCGGTGATACGGATGGCGATGGGTACGACGACTTCGTCGCCGGCGCACCGTACTACGCCGACAAGAAGGGGCGGATCAAGGTCTTCTCGGGACGCACCGGGAGCACGCTCTTCACCAAGAAGGGCGCCAAGGCCGGCGACCGCTTCGGCTGGACGGTGAGTGGCGGCATCGACGTCAACAACGACGGTTTCGACGACGTGATCGTCGGCGCGCCCTACAACGACAGCGGCGGCAGCAACGCGGGCCGGGTGTACATCTACTCCGGTGAAGATGGCAGCACGCTGAAGAAGCTGAACGGCCAGCGGTCCGGTGATCTCTTCGGATACGCCGTGACGGCGGTGGGCAAGATGAACAGCGACGCGTGGGGCGACTTCGTGATCGGCGCGCCAAAGCACGATGCGGGCGGGTCGAATGCGGGCCGGATCTACGCCTACTCGGGTCGCACGTACGACCTGCTCTTCCTCGAGGACGGACACACCAAAGGCGATCAGTTCGGACGCGCGGTCGCAGCCGGGGGCCGGATCACGACCGACGGCCGGATGGACGTCATCGTCGGATCGCCCTACCACGACAAGAGCGGCGTCTCCAACCGCGGACGGGTGGATGTCTTCAACGGCAAGACCGGCAGCCGACTCTGGGCCAAGACCGGGTCGAAGGCGAACGACCGGTTCGGCTGGTCGGTCGGCGGCGGCGGCGACGTCAACGGCGACAGCCGTGCCGACGTGATCATCGGCGCACCGTTCTTCGACGCTGGACCGTCGAACGTCGGCCGCGTCTACGTGCGCTCCGGCACCAACGGCGCATCGCTCGCCACCTTCACCGCTGATGGCAGCGGAGACCACCTCGGGTATGCCGTCGCCGGCATCCCCGACGTCGACGGTGACAACGAGTGGGAGATGCTGCTCGGGGCGCGGAACGACGACGACGCCGCCGGCAACGCCGGCAAGGCATCGCTGATCCTCTCGACCGCGGGATTCACGCTGCCGATCGTGGTCGGCGACCACGGCCCACCCGCACCGGACGACGGCGACGACGGCGACGACGCCGCGACGCTCCCCCTCCACGCGCCCGCGGCCGACGAGGAGGTCATCGAGCTGCTGGTCGCATGGCTCGCCGGCGGCGAAGCGGCGGACGTCGACGGCGACGGCATGATCGACGTCGACGACCTGCGCGAAATCCTCGACCTGCTGTAACACGGACACGGACGCGCACGCGGACACGCACACGGACGCGGACGCGGACACGGACACGGACACGGACGCGCACGCGGACACGGTCGCGCACGCGGACACGGACACGGACACGCACGCGGACACGCACGCGGACGCCGATCGCGCAACCGCCGGACCCAACCTGCCCAAGGCGGCATGGACGCCGCCGGTCCCCCCGCAGCCCTGCACCGCCGGATGGCGGTGCGAAAAATAGTCCGAACCCACGCCCAAATCTTCACTGACCAGCTCGCAGGATGCGAGCGTCACATGAGACCCACGACAACTGGGGTCGAGCCGCACGACGCGGCGTGAACAACGCGGCCACCGGCGTCCGGCAAA
>JABDLI010000352.1 GCA_013003065.1 Phycisphaerales bacterium
GACCAGCCCGACCGCGACTCGTCCCGGCCCGACGACGCTCGAGGCGTACCAACGCGACGGCCTCGTCGTGCAACGTGCGCTCCTGGACCCGGGCACGTACATCGAGCCGATGCAGACGCAGATCCGCTCCGTCATCGATCTCGCCCGCGCCGAAGCGGGGCTCGGCCCCACGACCGGCGACGCGTTCGACGCCGGCTTGCCGGAGCTCCTCGATCGCGACCGCGGCCGCGCCGGCAAGGTGTACGACGCGGTGCGAAAGCTGCCGGCGTTTTTCAACATCGTCAACGCGCCGCCGATCTGGTCGCTGGTCAAGACGCTTCTGGACACAGAGCTACCGGGCTGGTTTGCCGCCGGCTCGGGGGTGCGGATGGACCATCCGGGTGAGGATCGGCATCTGTCGCCCTGGCACCAGGACTACCAGGCGCACTTGTGCTCCGAGGACATGGTGGTCGTGTGGATCCCCCTGGTGCCGGTCGACGAGACCGCGGGGCCGGTGGTCTTCTGCCCCGGCTCGCATCGCGACGGCATGCTGCCCGTGTACCTCGACGATCCGCTGAACGAAGCTCGGGTCGGGGCTCGTGCGATGGAGTTCGTGGGCGCGTCGGAACGGGCCGCCGGATACGAACAGCGGCTGATCGACTCCGGACCGGGCGACGTATTGGCTTTTCACGGTCTCGTGCTGCACCGTTCGAGCCCGAACCGCTCGACCCGCACCCGGTGGAGCATGCAGCTTCGGTACTTCAACTTCCTCGACCCCGCCGCCCGCCGGCGGGGGTGGGTCGGCGGCGTGAACGCGGGGGTCGATCTGAGCGACATCCACCCCGAGCTCATCCGGACACGCCCCTCGTGACGTGCCCCGGCTGCGGCGGCGGACCGTGCCGGCTCGCGCTCGAGCGTCCGGCGCCCGGGCTGACGTCGATGGCCACGCTGCTGCCGGTTCCCACCCGCGTCTTCGCGTGTGATGCCTGCGGGCTGCTCCACTCGCCGGCTCTTCCCGACACGAGCGACTATTACGCGAACACGTACGACACCACCTCCGGCGCCGGCGACGACCTCATGGGCGTCGACGAAGCGGGCCGGCCGATCTACCGATTGCAGCGTCAGGCCGAGGTGATCGCCGCCCGGGTCGCCGGCGTCGCCCGCGGGCGGCTGCTCGACTTCGGGTGCGGCCATGGTGCGTTCATGCGCGCGTTCGCCGCGGCCTGCCCGGGGTGGCGGGTCGAAGGGGCCGAGGTCTCCGATCGCTATGCCGCGCCGGACGTCACCGTCGGCGCTCTGCCGGCGGGGCCGTTCGATCTCATCACGGCGTTGTACGTCTTCGAGCATCTGGAACAACCGGCGGAGGTGGCGACGCAGCTCGCCCGACGCCTCGCCCCCGGTGGCCGCCTCCTGCTCACCGTTCCCAACCCGGTCGCGAACCCGGTTGACCTTCTGGCCGTCGATCACCGATCGCACTTCACGCCGTCGTCGCTCGAGCGCGTCCTCACGCGGAGCGGCCTGCAGATGGACACGTGCGACGATGACACGCTCCCGGCGACGTGGCTCGCGCATGCGACCGCGACCGCGACGCCCCACGCGACGCCATCGCTCCGAGACGACCGCGACGCGGCGCGCCGCCTGCCGGCGTACTGGACGGACGTCGATCGGACGCTCGAAGCGTTCCTCACCAGCACGCCCGACGCCCCCGGCTCGCTGGCCATCTACGGCGCGGGCGTGTGGGGGCTGTGTCTGCGCACGCACCCGGCCTTCCGGGCGGAAACGCTCGCCTGCTTCATCGATCAGAACCCTCGCAAGCAGGGGACATCGTTGCACGGAGCGCCGGTCGTCGGTCCCGAGTCGATCCCGGCGTCGGTCGACGCCGTTCTCATCGGCGTGCGTCCCGAATCGGTGCCCGCGGTAGAATCGCTCCCCGCCCTCGCCCCCTACCGCCGCTTCACCCTGCCGCCCTGGAGAACGCCGTGCGAAGCGTGACCGAGACGCTCACCACGCATTACGACGCGTGTCTTTCCCGGCACGGGCCGACGCCGGAAGGGATGGACTGGGGCCCCGACGCAACGCGGCTGACCGAGCGATTCGACACGATCGTCCGCGCGGCTGGTCTCGGACCCCGGAGCACGTGTCATGTGCTCGACGTGGGATGTGGATGCGGGTTGCTGCTCGACCACCTGAACGAACGCGGCATCCGCGACGTGACGTACACCGGCGTCGACGCGTCGGCGGCGATGATCGACGCGGCGGGTCTCCGTCACCCGAACGCCGATTGGCGTCGGCAGGACATTCTCGACCCCGCGGCGGAGCCGACCGCCGACTGGGTCGTCGCGAACGGGCTGCTCACCGAGCGACGCGACGTCGACGAAGAGACGATGGAGGAATTCGCCCGCGACGCTCTCGCGCGGATGTATTTGCGGTGCCGGACGGGCATCGTCTTCAACGCGCTCTCGACCCACGTCAACTACCGCGAACCACACCTGTTCTACTGGGATCCGGGCGTCGTCATCGCGTTCGCGACGAAGACGCTCTCGCGGCACGTGGCGATCCTGCACGACCAGCGTGGCTACGACTACTTCTGCCGCGTGACCCGACGACCGTGGGGCGACCGTGGCGATGGCTGAGCGGACGCGGCTGGGTATTGTCTGCTCGAGCGAGGGCGGCGTCGTCGACGCGCTCGCGTCGATGCGTGGGCCGGACACGACGTACGAGATCGCCGGGGTCGTCACCGATCGCGGGTGCGGCGTCGAGGCCGTCGCGACGCGGCACGCCATTCCCGTCCGGCGGATCGTCGAACCGGATCGCGACCGCTTCTCGTCCCGCGTGGCCGGCGTTCTGGAAACCGAGGGCGTCGACGTCGTCGTGCTGCTGTTCACGCGTCTGGTCGGCCCCGCGGTGTGGCGGGACTTTCCGGGCGTCGTCTGGAACCTCCATCCGTCGCTGCTCCCCCGTCACCGCGGCCTGGGCGCCCTCGCCCGCAGCTACGCCGACGCCGGCATCGCCGACCCGCCCGGCGTGACCATGCCCCTCGGCGTGACGCTCCATCACGTCACGGGCGAGACCGACGCCGGGGCGGTGATCGCACAGGGTCGCTTCGGACGCGCGATCGCCCCCACGCTCGAGGTCGCGGCGCACGTGTCCTTCCTGTTGAAGCTGGCGCTTCTTCGCGAAGCGCTCGCGGACGGCGTTCGTGACACGCCGCCGGCCGTGCCGGTGACGGAGCAGCCGTGGCACGGTCACTTCCGCGGGCTCGTGCCCCGACCCGGCGTGCTCACCGCGGTCGGGCGTTGGGCGCGGCCACCGGTGGTCGACTGGGTGGCCGAGCTCGGCGTGGCGGTGACGCCGTGAAGGTCGCCATCATGCAGCCCTGCTACCTGCCCTGGCGTGGGTACTTCGCGCTCATGCGTCACTGCGACGTCTTCGTCCACCTCGACGACGTCGCCCTGCCGACCGGCCGGAGCTACCAGACACGCGTCGCGATCAAGACCGCCGCCGGACGCCGCTGGCTCACGGTGCCCGTCGCCCGCACGCGGGGGCAACTGATCCGGGACGTGCCGATCGTGGAGGGTCCGTGGCGGCGAAAACACCTGCGCACGCTCGAGCAGGAGCTGCCACACGCCGCAGAGCTGGTCGCCGACCTCTACGCCGAACCGCCGCCGGCGCTCGCCGCGTTCAACGCCGCGCTCGCCGCCCGGATTGCCACGCGGCTGGGCATCGCAACGGCCGTCGAGTGGAGCAGCCACCTGAACGTGCCCGGGCGGGGCAGCGACAAGATCATCGGTCTCTGCCAGCAGCTCGGGGCCGACACGTACGTCACCGGACACGGCGCGCGGCACTACCTCGATCACGAGCGGGCGGAGTCGCTCGGCATCGATGTCTGCTACGTCGACTACGACCTCGCGTCCTATCCCCAGCCGCACGGCGTCTTCGATCCGTTCGTGACGATGCTCGACGCCATCGAGCATGCGTCCGAACCGGCCGCCGTCGCCCGGGCGCGGCTCGTTCCGTGGCGGACGTTCCTCGCCCCGGCGTGAGCCGGCCCGGCTATAGTCACCACCGACGCGAACGGAGAGCGGCATGGGTGCAGCGGCGATCGTCTTCATGACCGTGCTGATCGGATTCGGCCTCGCAATCGCATGCGTGCTGCTGCTCATGATGGCGTCCAAGCGTCGGCGGACGGTCCCGCATCCTTCCTGCGGGCAGTGCAAGTACGCGGTGGCCGGGTTGGAGACGCTGACCTGCCCCGAGTGCGGCGCCGACCTGCGGGAGGTTGGCATCCTCACGCCGGGGGCGCTCGGCGCGACGTGGCTCGTCCCCGTGCTGACGTGCCTGCTCTGGACCCTCATCGTGATCCCGGTGGGTTCCGTGGCCGCGGTCCAGGCCTACCGATCCTACACGCCGGCGTACCAGATCGTCTCCGACTGGAACCTGATGACCCGCACGAGCGATTTCGATCCCGTGACGCTCACCTTCACGGCGCAGAGCCCGACGCCGTCGGGGCCGTATCAGGAAGTCGCGATGTTCGTCCCCCCCGCCCCCGGCGCCGTGGCGGCAGCGCCGCCGCTCATCGCCACGCTTCCCGATCTCGCGATCGATGGCGACCCGGATCGCCCGTTGACCCCCGCGGAGATCGCGGCGTGGTTGCGACGCGATCACGACGTGCGTGATCCGGCGGATCTCGATCGGGCCGCGAGCGAGCTGTTCCGCCACATCAAGACCGGGGCGACGCCGGGGGGCGCGCTGACGATCTCCGGCCCGTCGATCTACGTCGGCGGCGGCATCTCCTCCCGCAGCTTTCGCCAACCGACCCCGGGCTGGTTCACGGCGCTCGTGTTCGGGACGTGGGGCCTCATCTGGCTGATCGGTCTCGGCGTCATCATCTGGCGCGCGCGACGCCAACGGCGTGTCGCCGCCGCCGCAGCGTGATACGTCACCGCGGGGCCGTCCCTGCGCGAATCGAACCGACGATTTTGACACGGGCGGCGTCGCCAACCGCATCCAGATGAGGATGCGGGCAAGCGCGGCCTGCACGAGCGTGGATATCAGCTTCGGAGACACTCGATGAACAAGCGAACCGTCGCGCCCGCCCTGGCCGGCGCCCTGACGATCACGTGCGCGGCCGCGGCGCAAACCTGCCTCCAGCACTGGTCGGATGACTACCCCGCCGCGGCCCTCGACCTGGACATCCTCGACCTGGCCGTGTTCGACGACGGCGCGGGGCCCGCGCTCTTCGCGGCCGGCAACCTCTCGGTTGCCGGTGGCATGGCGGCCGACGGCGTCGCGCGGTGGGACGGCAAAGCGTGGTCGCCGCTGCACGTCGGGCAGTTCGGCTCCGCGTCCGACGTCGTCGCCATCGACGACGGCGGCGGGCCGGCGCTCTTCGTCTCGGGATTCGGCAACGGCACGACGTTCACCTCGAGCATCTTTCGCTGGGACGGGACGACGTCGATCGAAATCGCAACCGGCATCGACGGCGTCGTGTGGGATCTCGCGTGGTTCGACGACGGTGACGGCGGCGCGCTCTACGCCGGCGGCGAGTTCACCCAGATCAGCGGGGTCGCGGCCTCCAACCTCGCGCGATGGGACGGTGTCACGTGGTCGGCCGTCGGCGGGGGCGTCGGCGGCGACGTCTTCTCCCGCGTCTTCGGTCTCGGCGTCTTCGACGACGGGAGCGGCGCTGCCCTCTTCATGGCCGGGTCGTTCACGACCGCGGGCGGGACGCCGGCTTCCAACGTCGCCCGCTGGGACGGCACGAGCTTCAGCGATCTCGGCGGTGGCCTGAACAGCGCCGCGTGGGCGCTCGCGGTCCACGACGACGGGACCGGCCCGCGTCTCTACGCCAGCGGCGTCTTCAGCGAAGCGGGCGGCGTGCCCGCCGAACGGGTGGCGGCGTGGGACGGATCGGCGTGGAGCGCCGTCGGTGGCGACCTGGCGCCGGGCATCGTGTTCACGCTCGCGAGCTGGAACGGGAGACTCTACGGCGCCGGTCGCGATCTTCCCGGCGGCACGGTCGTCCGGCTCGACGACGCGACGTGGGTGCCGATCGCAACTTCCGAGTCGTCGGTCGTCTCGCTGCTGCCCTTCGACGACGGCAACGGAGAGCAGCTGCACGCCGGCGGCAACTTCTACGACGTCGACGGGGCCCGGGCGGTCGGCGTCGCCCGCTACAACGGCCGCGTCTGGTCGGCCCCGGGGACGGACAACTTCGGCAACGGGCTCTCGAGCAGCGCGCTCGCCATTGCCGAATATGATGCGGACGGCCCCGGCGGCGGCGAGGCCGAGCTCTTTGCCGGCGGCTTCTTCCGGTACGGCGGCGACCAGCTCGTCAACCGCATCGCGCGACGCGACGGCGACACCTGGGCGAGCGTGGACGGCGGCGCGAACGACGCCGTACGGGCTCTGCTCACGCACGACGACGGAACGGGGGACGCGCTCTACGCGGCGGGGCGATTCGATGAAATCGGCGGCGTCACGGCCCCGCGGATCGCGCGATGGAATGGCGCGAGCTGGTCCGACGTCGGGGGCGGCTTCGACGGCGGGTCGTTCCCGCGTGTCGACGCGCTTGCCGTCTTCGACGACGGATCCGGCCCGCGTTTGTTCGCCGGTGGCAATTTTCAGACCGCCGGTCCCGCTGCCATCGCCGCCTTCGCGGTGGCGGCGTGGGACGGGAAGGCGTGGAGCCCGGTGGGACGCGGTTTCGACGACGTCATCGTGAGCGTGCAGTCGTTCGCCGCTTTCGACGCGGGAACCGGACCGGCCCTCTACGCCGGCGGGTTCCTCCAGTCGGGATTCGGGGGCCTCGTCAACGTTGCCCGCTGGGACGGGCGGGAGTGGACGGACGTGCGCACTGGCACCGACGACACGGTGTGGAGCCTCGTGGTCTTCGACGACGGAACGGGCCCGGCGTTGTACGCGGCCGAGGACGGCGGGCTGCTGCGGTACGACGGGACCGACTGGTCGTTCGTGGCGACGACCAACGATCGCGTCGAGGCGCTGACCATCCGCGATGACGGCAGCGGCCCCGCCCTCGTCGTCGGCGGTGAATTCACGGCGGTCGACGGCGTTCCGTTCGATCACCTGGCGCAGTGGGACGGCCTCCGCTGGACCGACGTCGCCGGGGGCGTCAACGGTTTCGTCCGAACCCTCTACACGGCCCCGACGAGCGGCGACCTCTATGTCGGCGGCGTCATCTCCCAGGCGGGTGGCGTGTCGTCGCACTCCATCGCGCGATTGGAGTGCATCGAGTGCGCGGCCGACGTCGACGAGAGCGGCGCAGTGGACATCATCGACCTGCTCGCGGTTCTCGCCGCGTGGGGGCCGTGCGACGCGTGCGTCGCCGACATCGACGGCGATGGCGTCGTCGGGTTCCTCGACTTGCTGCGTGTTCTCGCGGAATGGGGCCCCTGCCCCGCGTAGCGCTCCTTCTTCTCATGCGGCGGCGGGGGGTCGTGCCGATAGGACGGGACTGACCTCCCCCCCGGAGGCGCTGCCACGCCCGCCGGGGGGCGAGGTCGCGTTCCGGCCGCGACGCGTTTCGGCGCCCGCGTGATGCCGGCC
>JABDLI010000003.1 GCA_013003065.1 Phycisphaerales bacterium
GAGATGGGGACTCGACCCCGAACTGATTTGCGCGGGTTGATCGGAGTCCGACCGCGGTAATACTTCAGTATGAAGACAGCTGTCTCCATGCCTGACGATCTGTTCGAGCGAGCCGACCGGCTCGCCCAACGGATGGAGCTCTCCCGGAGCGAGCTGTATCAGCGGGCGCTCCGGGAGTTCGTGGCGGAGCACGACGAAGAGGCCGTCACCGAGACCCTCAACCGACTCCACGACCAGCGCGAGAAGGACGAACCCGGCAGCCTCGACCGAGTCAGTGATCGGTTGCGGCATGTTTGGCTCGACGTGGACGAGTGGTAGTGCAACGCGGCGACATCTGGTGGGCGAGCGCGGCGACGCCGAAAGACCCGGAGCCGGGGAACCGGCAGCCGGTGCTGATCGTTCAAGTCAACGCGTTCAACCGCAGCAATATCCCGACGGTGCTCGTGGCCACCGTGACCTCGAACGTCGACCTCGCCGAAGCGCCGGGGAACGTGCAGCTCACGCGCAAGCAGAGCAGGCTGCCGAAGTCCTCGGTCGTCGACGTGTCGCGGATCTTCACCCTCGATCGCCGACATCTCATCGAGCGTGTCGGGCAGATACCGACCAAGCAGATGACCGCGGTGGAGGATGGCCTGCGTCTGACGCTGGCGTTGTAGCCCGCCAGCGGTCGCCCGGCAACGACCGGCCGCCGCGGTCCAGGAGCCCGCACGCGAAAGGCACGCACCATGGTCAGCACGAACAAGAAGAAGGTGAAGCCGAGGCCGTTGCTCTTCCCCCACTTTTGCAAGGCCTGCGGCCGCTGTATCACGGCGTGCCCGAAGGACTGCATCGAGATGGGAACCGAGATCGATCCGGTCACGGGCTGCACCCCCGTCGTCATCGATCGCAGCCTGTGCAACGATTGCGGTCTCTGCCTGACCGCGTGCCCGGAGCCCTACGGGCTGGTGCCGGCGCCGCAGGACACCGAGGACTTCGAGCTGCAGGATCCGGAGGACCTCTTCGGGGCGCGGAGGACGACGGCCCCCGAGCCGATCTCGATCCCGGACGAGCGGCTGCCGCTGCCCCCGCTGGAGTCGATGATCCTCAAGGGCAATCACGCGACGGCCATCGGGGCGGTCCTCGCGGGGTGTCGCCACTTCTTCGGCTACCCGATCACGCCCTCCACCGAGGGGGCCGAGCTGATCGCGAAGCTCCTTCCCGAGCTCGACGGCATGTTCGTCCAGGCGGTCAGCGAGGTGGCTGCCGTCAACATGATGTACGGATGCGGCGGGGCCGGGCTTCGGTGCATGACGCTCACGTCCTCTCCGGGGTTCAGCCTCATGCTGGAGGGGATCTCGTACATGATCGGCGCCGAGCTGCCGGGCGTGTTCTTCAACGTGATGCGGGGTGGCCCGGGGCTGGGGAACATCGGGCCGGAACAGGCGGACATCAAGCTCGTCTGCCGCGGCCTGGGTCACGGCAACACCCACGCGATCGTCCTGGCCCCCGCGACGCCACAGGAGATGCTCGACCTGACCATCGTCGCGTTCGATCTCGCGTTCGAGTATCGCAACCCCGTGATCCTCGCCAGCGATGGCTATCTCGGGCAGATGACGGGGCGGGTGAGGCTTCCGGAGTTCATCGTCAAACCGGGTCTCCCCGACTGGGGCGTGTACGGCGACGAGATGCACCGGCGCAACCTGAACACCTCCATCATCCTGATCGAGCCCGATCTGGAGAAGCACAACCTGCACCTCAACCGCAAGTATCAGCAGATGAGCGACGCCGAGCAACGCTCCGACTCCTTCCGGTGTGAGAACGCAGAGTGGATCGTCATCGCCTGCAACACGCCGGCGCGGATGGCGAAGGGCGCCGTCCAGGAGCTCCGCGGGAGGGGGATCAACGCGGGCCTGTTCCGTCCGATCACGCTCTGGCCCTTCCCCATCGACGCCGCCCGGTCAGTGCTTCGGGGAGTGAAGGGCGTGCTCGTCGTGGAGGCCGGCCCCGGCCAGCTCGAGGACGAGCTTCGGCTGGCGTTGAGCCATGCGGGGGTTCACGATTTGCCACGCATCGAGCGGTTGAGGCACCACGGCGGCGTCCTCCCGCAGCAGCAGGAGATCGTCGAAGCCGTCTCGGAGCTGGCGGCCAGCGTTCCGACGGGAGGTGCGGCATGAGCGTCTTCTACGAGCGGTTCGAACGACACGCCCACGGCGAGGGCTTGAAGGGTCACGCGACGCACTACTGTCCGGGCTGCGGACACGGGCTGATCCACAAGTACGTCGCCGAGGCCATCGACGAGCTGGACATCCAGAACCGCACCATCGCGGTGTCGCCGGTCGGCTGCGCGGTCTTCATGTACTACTACCTCGATGTCGGCAACACCCAGGCCGCGCACGGGCGGGCACCGGCGGTCGCCGTCGGTCACAAGGTGGCCAACCCCGACGCCATTCTCCTCGCGTATCAGGGCGACGGTGATCTCGCCTCGATCGGACTGGGCGAGATCATGCAGGCATGCCAGCTGGGGCTGCCCATGACGTTCGTGTTCGTGAACAACGCGATCTACGGCATGACGGGAGGCCAGATGGCGCCGACGACGCTGCCCGGCCAGGTCACGACCACGACGCCGACGGGGCGTACGCGGTTCACGGGGCAACCTCTGCGCATGGCGGAAATCGTCTCGCAGATCGACGGCCCGATCTACGTCGAGCGCTGCGCGCTCTTCGACGCCAAGCAGCGGACCCGCACGAAGAAGGCCATCGCCAAGGCCCTGCGACTCCAGGTCGAGGGAAAGGGGCTTTCCTTCGTCGAGATCCTCGCCGAGTGCCCGACGCACCTGAAGCTCACGCCCTCGGAGGCCGAGCAGTGGGTCAAGGAAAAGATGGTCCCGTACTTCCCGCTCGGCGTGAAGAAGGACGAGGAAGGGGAGCGCTGGTTCGAGCCCGGACCCCCCAGCTTTGATCCCGGCGACGTGGTCCGCGTCATCAGTGGGACGGATCAGCCCCCGGAGCGGTTCGGCGACGGCTTCCCCTCGCACATCGACGAGAAGGACATCTCCCTGAAGTTCGCGGGCGCCGGGGGCGACGGTGCCCAGACCATCGCGATGCTGACGACAAAAGCTGCGCTCAACGAGGGATGGGACTCGACGCACATCCCCAGCTACGGACCGGAGTCCCGCGGCGGCACGTCCTACGCGGACGTCCGCATCGCGGTCGACGAAGTGCTCTCGCCGTCTTCTCCTCATCCGCAGATTCTGGTCGCGTTCAATCCGCCGAGTCTCGAGAAGTTCGGCCCGACCGTGTCTCCTGGCGGCATCGTGATCTACGACCGCTCGGTCATACCGGAGCCGCCGACGCTCGACCCGAGCATCACCATGGCGGGGATCCCGTGCACGGAGATCGCTCGGGGTCTGGGCAAGCGGATGGTGAAGAACGTCGTGGCGCTGGGGGCGCTGGCAGAGGCCGCGCACCTCTTCCCACGCGACAGCTTCCTGCTCACGTTGAGGCAGGCGCTGAAGCAGAACTGCGCGCTCCTGGATTTGAACGAACAGGCATTCGACGCCGGAGCGCAGGCCTTCGATGATGTCATGAGCGCGGTCTGACGCCAAGGCCACCGCTCGAGCCCTTCCCGGCTTTTCACAAACAGTATGATCGGCACGATCCGTCCGGAGTTCTTCTCGGGAGCCACCGCGCGATCCGCGCGCCGATCAGGGGCAGGTAGTGGCTTGCCGTGTCACGCTCGGCGGCATCCGGCGCTGCGAGCACGCCGTTGGCGAGTATGAGCCCGCGGCCGGCGACGAGACTGGTGAGCGTCTCCGGTTGCGCGACGGGCCACGGAGCGATCGTCTCGTAGCCGCGCCGGTACGCGGTTTCGAGCGACTCACCGTTGTCGCGGATGCGGAGGTAGTAGAACGTTGTGGCGATGTCCTGGATCGGATAGCCCCACATCAGGTCCTCGAAGTCCAGCGCCACGAGCCCGCCATCGTGAAGCAGGATGTTCCACGGGTGGAGGTCGTTGTGGATGAGGCGGGGCGGCTGCGTTCCGGCGAACAGCTCGTCGATCACCGCCTGGGCCGCGTGGCGGCCCCGCTCGTACGCGGCACGGAGCTCGCGCGTGAGCAGGTGCGCGAAACGCTCGTCGAAGAGCAGGATCGGCTCGCGGTCGGCGAAGGTCGTGTCCGCGTACGGAAAGACGTGATCGAACCGCCGGGCCCGACCCGACGCGAGCGTGAACGTCCGCGCGTGTTCGTGAAGGCTCGCGGCGAAACGTCCCAGCCGGAAGGCGGTGCGCACGCCCAGACGCGCTCCGGGCGTGCGGCCGGGCCTCCATTCGAACAGCACATGCTGATGATGGTCGGGCGCGAGGTCATCATCGAGAACGCCGACGAAGCTGCCGTCGCGCATGGCCACCGGCCGCCGGACGGCAAGCGTGGTCTCCCGTTGAAGCGCATCCACCCAAGCAATCTCCGCCCACGTCTCGTCCACCCCGTGACACCCGCGACGGGCGGTGAGCCGAAGCACGTAGCGTGCGCCGTCGGCCGCGTCGACGCGGAACAGGCAGTTCCACACGTCGAGACGCAGCCGCACCTGCCGCACCGCGAGGTCATACTGTGTCAGCGCCCTCCGGGCGGCCTCCCGCAATCGCGCCGTGCGCCGGTTCATGCCTGCAAGTGTACG
>JABDLI010000086.1 GCA_013003065.1 Phycisphaerales bacterium
CGCACCAGCCTCCGAACGGCCTGATTGGCTTCGAGGATCTGATCGGCGTGATCGGCGCCTGGGGCACCGGCGGCGGTCCGTACGACGTGGACGGTGACGAGACCGTGGGCGCGTCCGATCTCGTCGACGTGCTCGCACGCTGGGGTGTCTGCGACGGCTGACGGAGACCAGACCACGGACACGAACACGAACACGGACACGGACGCGGACGCGGACGCGGACGCGGTCACGGCCACGGACACGGCCACGGACGCGGTCACGGTCACGGACACGTCGACGGACACGGCCACGGCCACGGACACGGCCGCGGTCACGGTCACGGACACGTCCACGGACACGGCCACGGCCACGGCCGCGGTCACGGACACGGACACGGACACGGCCACGGCCACGGCCACGGACACGGTCGCGGCCACGGCCACGGCCACGGCCCCACCCCGCCCCCGCCCGTACAATTCGCCACGATGCCGCGTCCCGACCTCATCCTCGCCTGCCCCTGCTGCGGCCTCGCCCAAACCGCGCCGGCCGTGCTGCCGCCGCGGACACGCGCGTGCTGCGGGCGGTGTGGCTCGTCGCTCATGCGACGTTCTGCAATCGTCCGGAGCAACCAGCGGACTGCCGCGCTCGCGCTCGCGGCGCTCGTTCTGTATCCCTTTGCCGTCGGTCTCCCGATGATCGAGATCGAGCGTTTCGGCCACGTCAGCGCGTCGAGCATCCTGGCCGGCATCAGCGCGCTTCTCGGCGACGGACACTGGGTCATCGGCCTCATCGTCCTGGCGTGCTCGGTCGTTCTGCCGATCGCCAAGCTCGCAACGCTCCTGGTGATGACGGTTGCCGGCGGACGGCTCCGGCACCGGCACCGCGTCCTCAGCTATCGGCTGGTCGAGCTGACCGGTCGCTGGGGCATGCTGGACGTTTTGCTCGTCACGCTGCTCGTGGCGATCGTCAAGCTCGGTGACCTCGTCACCGTGACGGCGGGACCCGCGACGCTCGCGTTTGCGGCGGTCGTCGTGCTCAGCCTGTGCGCGGGCGCGAGCTTCGATCCGCACGCGTTGTGGGAGGCCGAGGAATGAGCGAGCGCCCGCTCCCGCAGGCGACCGTACGGCCGGAGCGACGCCTGACCTGGGCGTGGCTCGTCCCGCTCGCCGCGTTGCTGCTCGCCGGGTGGCTCGGGTTCTCGGCATGGCGAGCGCGGGGGACGGTCGTGACCGTCATCTTCGCCGAGGGGCACGGGCTCAAGGTCGGTGATCCCGTTCGGTTCCGCGGCGCGAACGTCGGCGTGGTCCGTGAGATCGCGCTCGGCGAGGAGCTGGAGACCATCCGCGTCCAGATCGCCCTGCGTTCGGAGGCCGACCGGCTGGCCCGCGCCGGCAGCCGTTTCTGGATCGTGCGGCCCGAGCTGCGGATCAGTGGCGTCGAGGGACTGGAGACCCTGCTCGGGCCGAAGTACATCAACGTGCTCGCGCCCGACCGCGAGACCGCCGCGAGCCGGCTGCGCGAGTTCGTCGGGCTCGACGACCCGCCCGTCGTCGCGTCGATCGCGCCCGGCGACTTGGAGATCGTCCTCGCCGCTCCCCGGCGCGGCAGCCTCAGCCGGGGTGCGCCCGTCACCTACCGACAGGTGCGGGTCGGCACCGTGCTCTCCGTCGGACTGTCGAGCGACGGTGGGCTCGTGGAGGCGCGGGTGCACGTCCTCCAACCGTACCGCACGCTGGTGCGCGCCGGCACGCGATTCTGGGACGCAGGCGGCGTCCGCGGCGAGTTCGGACTCTCGGGGCTGCAGGTCGAGATCGGCTCGCTCGAGCAGGTGGTCGCGGGCGGGGTTGCACTCGCGACGCCGCCGGTGGACGAGGCGGGTCCGGCGGTGCGCACCGGACATCGTTTCGCCCTCGCCGAAACGGCGGAGGAAGACTGGTTGCGGTGGACGCCCGCCGTGGCTGTGGGCAGCAACTTGTTGCCGCCGGGGGCCGTGCTGCCCCACCCGCTGCGCGCCACCATCGAGTGGCGACGCGGTTTTCTCATCAAGGGTGCGCGACGTCGCTCGGGCTGGGTGCTCCAGACGCCGCGCGGGTTGCTCGGTCCGCCCGACCTGCTCACGGCGGATCCGGACGACCGCGCCGAGCGGGAGTCGATTCATCTGGAGGTCGCCGGCCGCGCCGTGCCGCTCACCCCCGCCGCGATCACCGCCGCCGCCGGCCTCACGCGTCTCGACACGCAGGTGAGCGACGCGGTCTGGCCCGAGACGAGTGTGCGGGTGGCGGAGACGCCCGAAGATTGCATCGCGGTCGGCGATCCCGCGGCGTCGCCGGTGCCGCTCGCCGCGTCGCGGCTGCGGGCCGACGGAGCCCGGCGTTGGGTCGTCGATCCGGCGGTCAGCCTCGACCCGACGTGGCATGGCGCATGCGTCCTGTCCCGCCGCGACGGCGCACTCGTTGGAATGCTGCTGATCGAGGACGAACGCGTAACGGTGGCGCTCGTGGATGCCGGCGTCACCGGGGGCGGCGGCTGACCCGTGTGCACCGTGTTCACGCATGCGTTCGTCGGTCTCGCCGCCACGGCGGCGTTCGCCCCCCGCGGCGGTGTGCGACTCTACGCCGTGGCGGCCATCGCGTCGGCCGCGCCCGACCTCGACGTGCTGCTGCACGGCCTCGGGATCCAGTACGAGGACGCGTGGGGTCACCGTGGCATGACCCACTCGCTGCTCTTCGCGGCGATCCTCGCGATCGGGCTCGGGTCGCTCGTGCGTGGTGGATCGTCCTCACGCGCGGGTCCCGGATGGTTCGTCCGGGTCGCGTTGCTCTTTCCGATCATCGCCTCGCACGGAGCGCTCGACGCGTTCACCGACGGCGGGCTGGGCATCGCGTTCCTCGCGCCGTTCGATCACACGCGGTACTTCGCCCCCTGGGGACCGCTGCCGGTCCCGCACTTCGGTCTCGCGTCGATGTTCACGGCGTACGGCGGCCGCGTGATGCTGCTGGAGATGCTGTGGGTGTGGCTGCCGGCTGCGCTGCTCGCCGGCGTGATGCTCACGACGCGGTGGCGTCGCCATCGGCGGACCGGCTAAGGCGTCTCGCCGGCGGCCGTCTCCATCCGCTCGAACGACTTCGGCTTCGATCGCTTCTGACCGACGATCGCGCTCGACTTCCCGAGGCTCGCGCCCTTTCGGATCATGCCGACGTCCACGATCCGGTTCCACGCGCTCTCGGCGTTGGACTGCGCGTACTCGATGCCGATCGACCGGCGGTTCCACGCCCGGGCCACCGTGCCGGTCGTGCCGCTGCCGAGGAACGGGTCGAGCACGAGGTCGCCCTCGTTCGACGCGGCGAGGATCACGCGTTCGAGGTACGCCTCCGGAATCTGGTTGTGGTGGTGGTGGCGGCGTTCCTTGTTGTTGCCCTGGATCCGGCCCCAGTACTGGCCGTACCAGACGTCCATCGGCACCCGCATGCCCTTCTTGGCGTCCTTGGCCATCGTCCGCGGATCGAAGTAGACGCTTGCGCGGTCGGAGGGCTCCAGGATCGCGTCGGGGTTCCACCGGCGATTGCTCGGGTCCTTCGCAAAGTACAGCACGTGCACCTTGCTCATGATGAACGAGCTGTCGCGGTTCTGGCCGAACCGGAAGTGCCACACGCACCAGTTGATCATCGTGAGACCGCGGCGTTTGAGGTGCACCACGACCTCCGCCGCCGTGTCGTCCGGGATGTTCACGAAGAGGCTGCCGTGGGGCGCGAGCGCTTCGATGCACCCGTCGAGCCAGTCGAACGTGAACCGCTCGTACTCCGCCCGGGGCATGCCGTCGTGCCACTCGTCGTAGGGCACGTCCCAGTTGAACGGAGGATCGGCAAACACCAGGTCGACGCTGCCCCGCTCCGGCATGTTGGCGAGGACGTCGCGGCAATCGCCGACGTAGACGAGTGTCTCCGGATCGCCGGTGCTGAACGCCGGGGTCAGACGCTCTTGACGCGTGGCGACGTGCGACGGCGCGCCGTCGCCGTAGAGCCGGATGTCCGCCGCGGTGAGATCGTCTGCGGCTTTGCGTTGAGAGGCGGTCGCGCCGGACGGCTGCGCATAGCCACCCGGCCGATCGAAATCGGTGTTTTTCCGTTCTGCCATTGCATGAACGGTAGGCCGCGGTGGTCTCGGCCCACCGCTGACGTCAGGAAATCCACGGAAGAGGAGCCTCAGACGAGCTCGTCGTCGAGCGCGCTGCTCACGAGCAGGAGACACCCGCCCTCGGTCCGCTGCACGCCGTGCTCGCTGCCGGCGGGAGCCCGCTGGTAGTCGCCGGCGTGCATGACGATGGTGTCGCCGACGTGCAGATCGCCTTCGAGGACGAAGCACTCCTCGGGGCCGGCGTGGACGTGCGGCACGTAGGCCGTTCCCGCCGCCATCCGAAAGAGCGCGGTCATGCGGTTGTTCTCGCGGTCGACGAACAGACGCCGCACCTCGATGCCCTCGACGCCGGTGTCTTCCCAGACCCCCTCGTCCCGCGGGAGGGTGAACAACGCGTGCGAGGCGGCGTCGGAATCCCAGCCGCGCCACACCTGCTTCGCGTCGGCCGCGTCGATGATCGCCTGCCGCGTGTCGGCGGAAGGCTCGACCGGCTCGATCGACTGGAGCAACGTCTCCGCAACAGGCACGAGCGCCGCGAGCGCAGCGGCGTAGGCCTCGTTGCCGGCGTCGAGCTCCGCTTCGAAGGAAGCGCGCTCCTCCGTGGTCATCGCGCCGGAGACGTAGAGGGCGGCGAGCTCGGCCGCCGGGGATGGGGTCGAGTGCGGGCTCATGCCGGCATCTCCTCGGGTTGCGGGTTGAGGAACTGACGCAGCTTGCCCATCCCCAGACGCAGCCGCGTTTTGGCGGTGCCAAGGGGAATCCCCTGGACGTCCGCGATCTGTTGCGATGTGAGACCGTGACCGAACGCGAGGTCGATCGCGTGGCGTTGCTCGATGGGAAGTTCCGCCAACGCGTCTCGGGCACGTCCCGTGAGATCCGGAGCGTCACCGGTCGCCGGGAGCCTCTCGGGGCGGGCGTGTCCCTCTTCGCGTTTCCGGGCGGAGCCGTGATGACGCAGGTAGTCGATCGATCGGGATCGGCACAGGTTCAGGAGCCAGATCGCGGGCGACCCCAAGCGGCGGTCGAACCGGTCGGCGCGGGACCACACTTCGCGAAACACCTCTTGCAGCACGTCCTCGGCGTCCTTGCGGCTCCCGAGGACACGGACGATCAGCCCGAGCAGCCGGGCTGCGTAGCGATCGTAGAGAGCGGCGAACGCCGCTTGGTCGCCTCCGGCGACGGCTTCGATCAGCTCGGCATCGCTCATACGCCGCGGGTCCGGGCAGCGCCCCGAACCATCCTCCTCGATGAGCCTACCGCTGTATCCCATGTCGTTCCAGTGATCGTTCGAGTGCTCCGGCGCGGGCCCATCGGGTGAACTACGGAGCCGTCGGGCCGCCGGCTCTCGGCGATTCGACTTTTTTTCGGCAACGGAGACCCGGCTAGTGAGTCCCGAAGATCCGGTCGCCCGCATCGCCAAGACCCGGCCGGATGTAGCCCTGGGCGTCCAGCTCGTCGTCCAGGCCGGCGGTGAAGATCTGGACGTCCGGGTGATCGGCGCCCATTCGCTGGACCCCGTCCGGGGCGCACACGAGACAGATCATCCGGATGTCCGAGCAACCGGCCCGCTTGAGCTCGCTGACCGCGAAGCTCGCCGAGCCGCCGGTGGCCAGCATGGGATCGACCAGCAGCACGTGGCTGCGGGCGATGTCCGTCGGGAGCTTGGCGTAGTAGGAGACCGGCTCCAGCGTCGTCTCGTCGCGGTAGACGCCGAGGTGGCCGACCCGCGCCTCGGGGATCAGGTTGAGGATGCCGTCGGTCATCCCCACGCCCGCGCGAAGGATCGGAACGAGCGTCACCGGATGGGCGAGCGCGACCCCATGGGCGTTGCCGAACGGGGTCGGGACGTCGACGACCCGCGTCTGAAAGTGGCGGCTCGCCTCGAAGGTCATCAGGCCGGCGATCTCGTTCAGCAGACGCCGAAACGCGGGAGCGGTCGTGTTCGCGTCGCGCGCGGCGGAGAGCTTCTGCTGTACCAGCGGGTGGTCGATCAACCGGAGCTGGGGGTGGTCGGGGTGGGGGACCGTCACGATGGGCAAGAGGATACCGCCGAGCCCTCGGCGGCATGGTGACGCGGCCTTGCCGGGCGCGCCTTTTGGCGGGAAACCGGCCGCACCCTTCCGGCGTCGCAGTAGATTAGGAGTGACATGTGCTTCGACGCCGATCCCATCCCGACCGAGCCCGCCGAGGTTGCCCAGCTTATGGACGAGCATCACCTCGTGGTGCTGGGAGGCTCCCCGGAGCACCGGGCGCACTTCGCCCTGGAGCTGGAAGAGCAGCTCGAAGCGTGGCCGGAGACCGAGGTCATCCGGCTCGCCCGGGTGACGACGCTCGAGGAGCTGTGCCGGCAGCTCGAACGCCAGCTCGACACCGGTTCCCGCGTGCCGAGAACGGTTGCGGGCATCGCGACGCTGCTCCGCGTCGCGCCGACCGACCAGCGGCATCAGTTCATCGTGTGGCGTGACGCGGATCGTCTTCTCGACGAGGACGTCACGCTCTTCGGGCGGATCGTCAACGCGTGCTTCGTCGCGGCCGCCGAACGCGAGCACGTCGACCCGGACGCGTTGCTCCTGCAGCGTTTCGCGTTCGTGGGAGGCGATCGGCTCGGCGCCTACGCCGAAGATGCGGCCGGACAGTTTCAGCGGTGGCAGGATGACAGCGGGGTCGTGGCCGCGTGGCTGGAGCGTCCGCCCGTGCTCACCTACCGGCTCGACGGCTGAGTCGCCCCGGTTTCCCGGGTTCCGGGTCAGGCCTCGAGCACGTGTCGTCCCCGCACCAGCAGACCCTCGAGGCGTTTCTTCAGCGGCGGCGTGCGGGCCGCGTCCATCCGCGTCGCGCACACCACGAGCGCTTCGACGAGATGGTGGAAGTCGTCGATCGCGATGTGCTCGGCGCGTACGCGGGCCGGGCGTTTGCCCGCTCGCACGCCATCGATGTCGGCCATGTTGTGGTAGTTGCCGAGCGGCAGGCAGAGGCACGTCGACGTGTAGCCGAACGCACTGAACGCCGTCGCTTCGCACGCACCGCCGGGCATCAGCTTGCGTTGCCAGCGGAATGCGGGGTGCCGGTCGGCATGGTCGGTGAGGATCACGCCGAGGTGGTTGGTGAGCTCGGGGCTGAAGACGCTCAATCGGTCGCCCACGCGGAGGATGGGGCCCGCGCCGATCGGTGACTCGGGAAAGCTGCGTGAGTTCTCCAGACACAACAGGCGGGCGGTGCGGGGGACGCTGCCTTCGACGCACGCGGCGAGCGTGCCGACGAAGCCGATCTCTTCGGCCCGCGTGAGCAGCACGCCCATGTTCGGGGCAGACGCCCGACGCCGAACGATGTCGAGCGTCGCGAGCGCCGCGACGACCGCCGCCAGATCGTCGCAGGCCGGCGCGTGCAGACGACCGCGGTCGATCCGCGGCAGCCGACCGGGGAGCTTCCACCGCCCGATGTCGCCGATCCCGAGCGTGTCGGCCGGCCGCGTCAGGCGAGCGGTGACGCGTTTGAACGGCTGGGCCTTCGCATCGAGGCGTTCGAGCACGGCGTTGAAACGCCGATCGTCCGCGTCGAAGAGCTCGATCTTGGCGTTTGCGAAGTAGGCGTTATCCACCCCGCCCCGAAACTCCAGCTCGAGGCGCTTCGATCCGAGCCGGCGGCGGATCACGAAGGCGGGGTGATCGAGGTGAGCGGTCAGGAAGATCGGCCGCCCGCCGCGTGCGCCGACGCGGGTAATGGTGAGGTTGCCCGCGGCGTCGGCGCTCAGACGCAGGTTCTTCCGCCGGGCCACCCACGACTCCACCCAGCGAATCACGCGATCCTCGCGTCCGGCCGCGGTGGGCAGGCCGGTGACCTCGAGCAGCCATTCCTCGAACCGTTTGCGTTGCGCGGGCGTGAGCATGGCGGGGATTGTATGCCACGCGGCGGTGGTCTCCGTATGATGAAGAATCGACCCGCGTCCGGCGCGAGCCGGGCCGCCCGGACGAACGGAGAGATTCCGATGCCCCTTTCCCCGATCCCCGAAATCCTGGACGAGCTGCGGGCGGGCCGGATCGTCGTCCTGGTCGATGACGAGCGTCGTGAGAACGAGGGCGACTTCATCTGCGCGGCCGAGAAGGTGTCGGTCGAGATCATCAACTTCATGACCCGCATCGGCGGGGGGTATCTGTGCGTCTCGCTGACCGGCGCCGTGTGCGACCGGCTCGAGCTGCGGCCGCAGGCGGCGGCCAACACGTCGCTGCGGGGCACGCCGTTCACGGTCAGCGTCGATGGTCACCCGCGGCACGGGGTGGGGACGGGTATCTCCGCCTCGGATCGCGTGCGGACGATCCAGCTGCTCGTCGACGATCGCACGAGCCCCGACGACTTCGTGCGTCCCGGACACATCAACCCGCTTCGCGCCCGGGCCGGCGGGGTCCTGGTGCGCACCGGGCAGACCGAAGGCTCCGTCGATCTCGCGCGGCTTGCCGGCTTGCACCCGAGCGCGTTGCTCATCGAGATCGTTCGCCCCGATGGCGAGATGGCGCGGGTGCCGGAGCTCGAGGAGATCTGCCGCACCCACGACCTGAAGATGTGCTCGGTCGAGCAGATCATCGAATACCGGCTCGCGCGGGAACGCCTCGTGACGCGGATGGACCCGCCCGACGGGACCGAGATCACGACCCCCGAAGGCGTCTTCCGGCTCATCGCCTACAGCAGCCCGATCGATCCGCTCCCGCACCTGGTGTTCACGGTCGGCGGCGTGGGGGTCGCGGACGATCAGGGCGTCGTGGTCGAGCAGGAAGAGCCGACTCTGGTGCGGATGCACCGACGCGATCTGCTGGGCGACATCTTCAATGAACAATCCAATCCGAGCGGGCGAAGCCTGCGGGCGTCGCTGCGGATGATCCAGGCGGCCGGACGCGGTGCGCTCGTGTATCTCCGGCCCGAGGGCGTCGGCGACGATCTGCGGGGCCGGTTGCAGACGATCCGCCGACCGGCCTCCGACGATGTCAACGCGCCGGACCTCACTCGGCACGACGGCGTCGCGGGTCGCGTGCAACCGATGGAGCACCGCGAATTCGGCATCGGCGGCCAGATCCTGCGTGACCTGGGTCTGCGGCGGCTTCGCGTCCTGACGAATCACCCCAAGACGCTCAAGGGCCTTTCCGCATTCGGCCTGGAGATCGTCGAGCAGGTGCCGATCGAGGACGAGG
>JABDLI010000090.1 GCA_013003065.1 Phycisphaerales bacterium
ACGCTGAACCATCCAGACGCTAGCCCGCAGGATGCGGGCGGTGTCTTTGGGCGCTCCGCCGTCCTGTGCTTCGCCGCAGGATGCGGCGGATCGAGCGGGGGTCGGTTGCGCGCCGGACGACACAGCGTTCACCGCACGACCAACTGAGGCCGAGGGCGGCAGGACGCCGCCCGTGAAAGCACAGGACGTCCGGAGGCCACCGGCGTGTTTGCGCGGTTGGGAGAGAATTGGATTCCAGCCCACGTAGAATCGCCCGCGATGAGATCAAGAACGCGGACCGCCATCGTCGCGATCGCCGGGTTGGGCATCATCGCGATCGGCGGCGCTCTCGGCTGGCGGGGTCTCGAGCAAACGCGATTCCATCCAATCACGCTGAATGTTCCGCCGCCGGCTTGGTCGCCGAGCGCCGCGTGCGTCGCCGAACGCGACACCCGCGTCACGGGCGTGGTCGCGCTCGATGGAAGCAGTGACGTCCTGGTGCAGGTCGAAATCGGTGCGGTCGATCTTTGGTCGCTCGCCGTGTTCTACTGGCCGGAGCTCCTCACCGCCGTGGTCGTGCTGGTGTCAGCGCTGCTTGCCGCGCGGGTGTGGTGGCGACGACCGACGACGATCGACGCCCACTGTCGCCGGTGCGATTACCGCCTGTTCGACCTCGCCGTCGACCGCTGCTCGGAGTGCGGGCTCGAGCTCACGGCGAAACGCCGCGTCACGCCGCGACGCAGCGTTCGGGCCCGGGCGACCTGCGTGATCGTCCCGCTGGTGATGATGGTCGCGTACGTACCGCTGGCCGCGTACGCCCCCCGCCGCGGCTCCCCCGAGGGATGGCTCACCATCCCGTCCACCGCCGTGTACGACTGGGGGTACCGCCGCGGTTACAAGTTCCGGTTCGATCAACACAAGGTGTTCGTCCGGCGAGTGGTGACGTTGGATCTGACGCGTGGAGACGTCGTCGAGACCATCTCACACGCGACCGGCGAGCAGCGTCCCTGGAGCAACCTCGTCTCGTCTCCGGACGGTACGCTCGTGGCCTACGTCGAGCGCACTTCGATCAATGTGATCGATGCGGCCGCCCGACGCCAGCGTCTTCGCGTCCGGCTGCCCCCCGGCGAGACTGGGCCGCTCGACTTCTACAACTCCGTGTCGTTCGACGCATCCTCGCGCCGGCTCTACGGCGCCCGCTGGTCTGGGATCGTCGATGTGTGGGACGTGACCGACAGCCGGTACGAACGGTCGTTCGATCTGTTCGATCGAGTTGATGCGGGCATCGAAGGCGCGTGGCATCGCGGGCTGTCGATCGGTGTGGCAGACACGATCGTCGCGGTTGGCCGACGCAACCTCGGCGTGACGGAGACACTGATCGTCCGGTTGACCGCCGACCTGGAAACGCAGATCGGGGAGAGCGCCGTCGTTCAAGGCGACGGCTTCCAGACCCTGCGTATCGGCCGGAGCTCACGGTGGCTGGCGATGGTGCTGCAACCTCCGATGCGACTCGAGCTGATCACCGGCGCGGCGGGGAGCGCATCCGTTGCGTCGATCGACGGGGCGGTCAGCGGAGCCGGCGGCACGCTGGCGGTGACGTCCGACGCCGACACGATCCTCATCGCAACCCTCGACGGGGCCCCCAACGGTTCGCTGTTCGGAACGACGAGGCTCTACGGTTTCCCGGGCTGGCGTGAGATCGCGAACCTCGGAACGTCAGACATGGCGGTGCTCCACGCCGCGTTTGCGCGGGACGGCGGGCGGCTGGTGACGGGCGGGGCGATCGACATGCCGGGGCATCGGTCTGCGATGATCGCGGTATGGGAGGTGGACGCGGACACGGACACGGACACGGCCACGGACGCGGACACGGACACAGACACGGACGCGGACACAGACGCGGGCACGGACGCGGACGCGGACACGGACGCGGACGCGGACGCGGGGGCGCTCGCGAACGCTCGCGGGGCGTAAGACCGAGACGCGCCCGTTGCGCAATCCCCCGACCCAACCTGCTCGAGGCGGCAGGACGCCGCCGGTCCCCGCGCAGCCTGCACCCGCCGGAGGCGGTGCGAAAAACAGTCCGAACCCACGCTGAACCATCCAGACGCCAGCCCGCAGGATGCGGGCGGTGTATTTGGGCGTCCGGGCCGGTTTGTGCTTCGCCGCAGGATGCGGCGGATCGAGCGGGGGTCGGTTCGTCGCCGGACGACACAGCGTTCAGCGTGCGGCTTTCGGAGGCCGAGGGCGGCAGGACGCCGCCCGTGGAAGCGCAGGGCGTCCGGAGGCCACCGGCGTGTTCGTGCGGTTGGACAAAATCGCACCCGTCCCCAATTACCATCGAGCGGGGGTCCGTTGAGCGCCGGACGACACAGCGTTCAGCGTGCGGCTTCTGAGGCCGAGGGCGGCAGGACGCCGCCCGTGGAAGCGCAGGACGTCCGGAGGTCACCGGCGTGTTTGCGCGGTTGCGGGGAGAATTGGATTTGGAATGGGAATGGGAATGGGAAGGGGAAGGGGAAGTGGAATGGGAATGGGAAGGGGAAGGGGAAGTGGAATTGGAGGGGGAAGTGGAAGGGGAAGGGGACCCGGAGAACGGGGAGCGGAGCAATCGCGAATTGGAACTCGACACACACGGCTGCACGCCGCCCATGCACCCGCCCCCTATCCCAACCCCCCCGCCCCAACAACCTCTACCGGAAACCCCCCCGGCAC
>JABDLI010000237.1 GCA_013003065.1 Phycisphaerales bacterium
TGCCGAAGGATGTCACCGACGACATCGACGGCAAACGTCGTTTCGTCGATGACCCCGATACTGGAAACGCCGGCGTCGGCGCGCCGCCCGTCGACATGGGCGCGCACGAGTACCAGACGTGTCCGACCGACATCGACCGTGATGACATGGTGGGCTTCGGCGACCTCCTCGCCATCCTCGCGGCCTGGGGACCGTACGAGCCCTGCCCGCCGGGAATCCCCGGCGACATCGACCACGACTGCGAGATCGGGTTCGGTGACCTGCTGTCCGTCCTGGCGGCGTGGGGGCGGTGCGAATAGGACTGTCCGTCCACGCCGTTGCCGAGTCAGTTCCTTCCTGGCCGACCGTTCGCGGTCGGCCGTCTTCATCTCGGGGTCGCCGCGGGCGTGTTCATGACGCAGCCGCCGCGACCCTCCCCGGAATCCACCCACGGATGCTTGGACCCGGGGCCCCGCCTCGGTAGCCTGGAACGAGGAGTGCCGGAGATGACACGATGAGATCCACCATGCTGACGATGGCAGTGTTTCTGGCGGGCGCTGCGGCGGCCGGGTTCCTGCCTCCGGTCGATCCTCTGTGCTCGTGTCACGATCACAGCCAGGAGGACCACACGTTTCACGACCACAGGGGCGTCCAGGTCCCGTCGATCAACATCATCGGGGCGTGCTTCGCCTACGCCGACCTCAGGGATGCGGATCTCACGCGGGCCCTCGCCAACGGCGCGATATTCCGCGGCGCCCGGCTCTCGGACGCGACGCTCGCCTTCGCCCGCTTCGACGGGGCGAACCTCCGGGAAGCGATCGCCCGCAACGCCAATCTGTCAGGCGCCTTTCTCGTCGACGCCGACGCCGCGGGCATCGATCTGAGCTTCGCGTCGCTGGCGGGCGCCGATCTGCGGGGCGGGCGATTCGTCGACGCGGATCTCTCCGACACGAACTTCATCGGCGCCGATCTGCGCGGGGCAGACTTCAGCGGAGCGGACCTCACCAACGCCAAGTTCCTCGACATGGCCGTGACCGACGCGTCGACGCTCTACGATGCCGCCACGCTCTTCACGGCCTTCGATCCGGTGGCGGCGGGCTGGACGCTCTCGCGTGCCGCGTGCTGCATCGACGCGAACTGCGCTGTCACGGACCAGGCGACGTGCGTGGCCCTCGGCGGCGTCTATCTCGTGGCCGACCCGGTCTGCGGCGCGGCCTGCCCCCCGCCGTGTACCAGCGACGTCGACGGCGACGGCGTCGTCGGTTTCCTCGACCTGTTGCAGATCATCACGGACTGGGGACCGTGTCCGTAAAGGACGACGCGGATGAGCGTCCCTTCGCACCCCGCGGCCCACGCAGCCACCACACGATCCAGATCGCTCCCAGGAAGACGAGCGGACGAAGCACATCGAGCCCTTCCCCGTTCGCCAGGTGCGTGTACATCGCGCCCAGCATGATGCACGACAGGCCGAGCACGGCGTAGCGTGTCGTCCGCGGGATGATCAACGCAAGGCCACCCGCCATCTCGAGCACGCCGATCACCTTTGCGAACCACAGCGGGTATCCCCAGCCGCTGAACATCTCCGCGACTGCTTCCCCGCCCGTGAGCTTCCCCAGCCCGGCGACGAGGAACAGCAGGCCGAAGATGACCGCAAGGACCCAGGCCGTCACGGAGCGAAGCCGCGCGTTCTTCATGTGGAGGTCTCCGGTCCTTGTTTGGAGAAAGCCCCTGGAGGTTGCGGCCATCGTGTCGGCGACCCCGGGGCGAGAGCCGCTGCCCGGCCCAGGGTACACTGCGCGATGTGATCGGCCAGGTGCGTCTCGTCCACCACATCGCACACGCGCCGTTCACACGACCCGTGACTCGACCAGGAGACCCTCCATGCGTCTGCCCACTTGGCTCGTCACAGCACTTGCATGCGTCGCACCCTTCACCACGCCCGCGGCAGCATTGGCCTCGAGCTCGCCGTCGGCGCCGCCCGATGGATTGCTCGCGTTGGACGGCGAGTGGACCTACGTCGAGGACCGCACCGAGGGCCGCGCGCTCGAGAGGCTGGGCCCCCCCATGAGCACGACGTTCGTGTTTCGCATCGAGGAAGACGCGGTCATCCTGGTGCGTGGCCATGGTTCCGGGCACCGTGATGTGCGTATCGCGCTCGACGGCTCGACCACCGAAGTCACCGGGCCGCAGAAGATCACGCGTTACCACGCCACGTGGGGAGACGACGCGTTGACGTACGAGGTCAACTTCCTGCGCGGGGAGAACCGCGAGCCCGGTCGGATGATCCGACGGCAGTTCCGCATCACCCCCGACGGACTTCTCGTGCGCGCCCGGTCCGGACCGACCGGCTTCGAATCGGTTGCCCTCTACCGCCACGCCGAGGACATCGCGCTCCCCACGCCGGCCGACGCCGCGATCGGCGACCTGGCGTGGCTGGCCGGCGCGTGGGTCGGCACGAGGGGCAAGTCATCGATCGACGAGCGATGGACCCCGCCGCTCGGCGGTTCGATGCTCGCGGTGTCACGCACGGTCTCGCGGGCAAGGGACCGGATGGTCGCGTTCGAGTACCTCCGAATCATCGAGCGCGACGGCGGGCTGGTATACATCGCGCAGCCGAACGGCGGTTCCCCGACGGAATTCACGCTCACCGAGCTGTCCGCAACGCGCGCGGTGTTCGACAATCCGCGTCACGACTACCCGAAGCGCATCGTGTACGAGCTCTCGGCCGACGGTGCTTTGAGCGCCACGATCGGCTTCATGAAGGGCGGCACCCCCCGGCAATTCGAGTTCACGCGCGAGGGTGACTAGGTCCTGTTTGTCGGCTCAGGATTCGCATGGGTGCGATGCCTTTCGTCGTGGCAAGGAGTCGAACCGACGCCCACATCGCCCGCCGCGCCGATGATCAATCGTCCTCGTAGACGGGAAGCGAGTGCGAGTTCTCGACGAGCTGGCAGTCCGAAATCGTGATCGTGTACTCGTCGAGCGACGTCGACGCCGTCACCGACTCCTCGGGAACGCCGGTGACCTCCGGCGAGCTCACGCCCGATCGACCGTTCTCGCCGACGATCGTGAACATGCAGCCCTCCTTCAGGATGTACGGCGGGAGCTTGCCTTCCGCGCTCGCATAGCTCTCGCCGGTGCACCCGGTCAGAAAGAGACTCGCAGACGCCAGCGCGGCGAGGGTGGCGACCGTTGCCGCCGTTCGCCCGACGGAGACCGGGGATCGTGGATTCATGGCATTCGTCTCGCTTCGTGTCCGGCCACGGCACGGGGGGTGCCGCTGATCAATCGAAATCGGCACGATCGACGCCCGTGTGATGCAGAACTCGGCCGAACTGCAACACGACGCGAGTTCCGAAAACGCGGCCCCGCTCGACGGCGGTCGGCCCCGACCGCAATCGACCTGCGTCTCCGCCCCGCCTGACCGACGCGCTGACCTACTCGCACGGCCCCCAGTTCGACAGCACGATCAGCAGGTCGGGAAAGTCGACGACACCGCTGCCGTCGAGGTCGGCGGCCGCGTCGGCGGTCGACCAGGCCGCCAGAACGGCCAGCAGATCGGGAAAATCCACGCTCCCCGACCCGTCGAGATCCGCGTCGCACGTGTCGCCGGCGGCGAACGCCAGGATCGACCCGCGCACGGTCATCGTCGGGTTGAGCCGCCCGAAGCCGAGGTCCATCACCTCTGCCATGAACACGCCCGGGAAGGCGAGGCCCGACCGGGCTCCGACCGTCAGGACGGGCGGGCCCGCCGGCCGCGGCGCCGCCGGCGAGCCGACGGGGGGGCACGGATCGCTGCAGGTCGTGTCGTACCCCCGGAAGAAACCGTCGCAGTCGACGTGGGGCTCGACCGTACAGAATCCCAAGTCGTCGCAACAGGCGCCCGGCGTGTGCGAGCACGTCCCTCCGGCGCACAGGACGCAGCGGATGAAGAAGAGGACGAGCGTGTCGAATCCGTCGGCCGATCCGTCGCCCACGGCCCCCGTGACCTGCATGCCGTACTCGCCGAGCCGGCCGACCTCGTCCTCGAGATAGGCCGAGTCCCCCACCTCCGTGATCGACGCGTTGAGGTCGGTCAACATCATCGGGCCCGTCGGCGACATGAAGTGCAACGATCGGTCGTTCTCCAAGCCCACGTTCATCGAGAGCACCTGCGTCGTCACGGCCGTGCCGTCGCAGTCATCGACGGCGCGCACCGAAAACGACCCGTCGAGGTTGACGGCGAACACCTGCGGCTCCATGTCGGGAAACTCGATCGTGATCAGGAAATACGCCTGCGGCGGCTGAATCTCGAACTCGGTGATCGTCGTCACCGCATCGATGAAGAAGGCCAGGCCCTGGTTCATGAAGCCCTCGACGTCCGCCAGCGGCTGGCCGATGACGTAGCACGATCCGTCGGCTGCGATGTCGACCGCGCGAGTGAAGGCTCCGAACTCTTCCGGCGCCGGCGAGTCGACCCGCGTGAGGAACGTCCACGTGCCGCCGACCCGTCGATACCAGAACGCCGCGCCGGCGCGATCGGCGCGTCCGTCGATGTGATGGGAGGTGGAGCCGACGAGCAGCTCGTCGCCACGCAACGCGACCGAACCGCCAAAGCCGAGATCGATATAGCCCGAGAATCCGAACGTCGAGTCGGGCACGACCTCCGCCAACGGGTAGAACGACTCGACGAACGACCACCGGCCGTCCCCGCGGGTGTAGATGTTGACGAGACCGACGTTGGGGAACGGGCCGAGGTCCGGGACGTCGATATCGATGCCGTTGTCGCCGATGACCAGCGTGTCGCCGGTGACGGCGAGCGCACGGCCGAAGCCGTCAAAGATGTCGCCGACCGCATGCTCGATGATCTGTGTCTCCGAGTAGCTCGATCCGTCGCGCTCGAACACGTGCACGCGCGCCGCGAACGTGTCGTGATCGAACGAACGCGTCACGATCGTCGCGCCGTCCTCGCTCACCGCAATCGCCTCACCGAACTGGTCGAACGGGTCGACGGGAGCCGCCGGCGCGAGTGGCGTCAGGTCCGCCCAGCCGCCGTCACGCGTGATCACGTACACGTTGTCGGGCAGCCCGTCGAACTCCGAGCCGATGTCGTTCGACTGCGCGATCACGATCGTGTCGCCGTCGCCGCTGATCGCGACCCGCGTACCGAAGGAGTACTCGGTCGTCGGCGGGTCCTGCGTGATGCGGATCGTCTTCGACCACACGCCCGTGCTCGAGTCACGCTCGAACACGTAGACACTGCCCTTGCGGAAGCCGGGCACGCCGTCCAGATCGCCCGGCGCGCCCACGACGGCCGTGTTGCCGTCGTCGGAGAGATCGACCGAGCGACCGAAGGTGGCGCTGAAGCCGAAGGCGGGAATGGGCGCGAGCGGCTCATGCTCGACGAAACGCTCTCCGATGCGCTCATACACACGGACCAGACCCTGTTGGTCGATCGCAGCGCTCGGTCCACCGACGATCGCGAGATGCCCGGACGCCGACATGGCCACCGAGCTGCCGTACTCGGCGAACGCCTGCAAGCCCACGATCTCCGTCTCCACGGGACACTGCGCGGTCGCCGCCAGCGTCAGGACACTGCTCGCAACCAATCCGGGCCAGGCAACATGGCTTCTCATCACGCGACCTCCCACGCTCGCCCCGGCAGCCTCACTTGATGCTACCGGACGAGGCGTGGAGACAGAAGGTCAAAAGAGGAGAGTGCCCACGTCTCCCGCTCGTCAGCTCTTTCCCTTCGCCCGAGCTCGCGGTCGGTACGGGGGCCAAAGGTCGCTACTCTTGCGTTTTCGCCAAGCACAAAGAGGGCCGCAGGGATGAGCGTTCACGGTGGCAGTCGGCAGGTTCTGATCCACGGCATGGTTCTTGTATTGGTGGGATTGGTGTGGGGCCTTGCCGTCCCTGGAACGCCATACCCAAGACTCGCGCTTGGGGCTCACATCCAGCTCGTCACGAACGGCATGCTGTTCATTGTCATGGCGACTGCAATGTTGACGCTCCCGCACAGTGTCGGGCCCAAGTCCGTCCGGGTGATGGTGGTGGCGGCTTGGCTGACGTGGGCCATGGCGATGTCCGAAGTAGCCAACTCTTGGTGGGGAACGACGCACACGTTGCCAATTGCTGCAAGTCAGGCCGGCGCCACCGGCGGCGAACGATGGCAGGAACTCGTCGTCACATTCACGCACATCGCCGCCGGATTGGCGCTGATCATCGCGTGGACTCTCCTCGTCGTCGGTTTCCTGAAGCACGCCTCCCGCACCGGGGTCAAATGATGGCTCGGGTCGCCAAGCGAGCGACGCAGCCGAGCAACCGGTTGCAGCGGACGATCCGCGGCTCGGCCCGCCGCGGTCGTCCCGAGTTTGGGGGCGTCAGACGAGACCGCAGTATCTGGGGGAGGCAGCGGAGGATGTGGACGTGCATATGATCCCGGCGATCCGTCGGCCGAGTTCCCCGCTCGTCAGCGCTTCCCCTTGACCATCGCGTCGATCCACACCGGGACATAGGGGATGGTGCAGCCCTTTGACACCGGCCAGTCTGCGTAGAGGCCGATCTCCTCGCCGATGGCGATCGCCCGCTTGCGGTGTTTGGCATGCTTGATGCCGATGGCGCCGAGAGTGTTGTTCATCGTCCACTTCGTTTCCGGCTTGGCCTTGGGCATCTCCTTCTCGATTCGATCGAGCAGCGCTTCCACATCCACACCATCCTCACCCTTGTTGATCTTCGATGCGGTGAGATGCCAGCCGGCCCGGGCGGCCCAACTGTCCTTTTCGCTCTTGCGCATCCATTTCGCGCGCAGCTTCTCCTTCTCGTCGCCGGGCTGCTCCTTGATGACGTGCGATTGCAGCCAGTCCACCACCCACGCGAAGCGGGCCTCGCGCACCATCGTGTCGAGCTGTTTGGCGGAGAGCTCCTTCGGCTTCATGATGAGGATCGCGAGCAACTGTGCATCCATGTTGCCGGTCTTCCACAGCTTCAGTCCGAGCTCGTGATCGGTCTTGATCTTCTTCGCGAGCTTGCGAATGTCGCCGGTCTTGCAGCCGAACTGCCTGCCGGGCGGTACGCCGGCGATCCCATCCGGGCCAACCTTGGCGTTGAACTGGCGGCGTTTCTCATCGCCGAGCGATTCGAGCTCTGCAAGGACATCTTTGACGGCGGTCGCGCCCGCGGTGGTGGATGGCATGTCAGGGTCCTCCTCATTCGAAGTTCAGGTCAGACTCGGCCGCTCGGGCTACAAGCGCAAAGGCCGTTGCCAGCTTCATTCCCTCATTTGCCCTTCAATGTAGGCCGCAGGAATCGAAAGGCAGAGACCGCCGTCGCCCTCCCGGGAGATTCGATTCAGCCGACTCTCGAGCTCCTCGAAGACTGCCGTCTCTTGGCCAGTGCCGCGGAGCACGCTCCGCCAACCATCGAGAAACCCGAGTCGGCTCAAGTAGGCGCGCAAGAGTGCACTGCCGTCAGCATAACGCAGTGTCAGTGTTTCCGTATGACAGGCTGTCACCTCGAATCCGCCACTTGAAAACAGATCGTGGAGACCCTCTGGCGTAGCGCGATGGGCTTGATGGTGGTGGAGTCGATCGATCAGGTGCGAGTTGCCAGTATCAACCAGAGCCTGCTCGTAGCTCAGGTAGAACTCGCTCATGTGTCCAACGAGATTCGTCGTCAGCGCGATGCGACCGGTCGGCTTGCACACTCGACGGCATTCGGCCATCACGAGGGTCGGAGCGTCGAAGTTGTTCACCCCCAGATTCGAAACGATGAGATCGAAGGAGCTGTCGTCGTAGGGCATGCCCGCGGCATCGCCGTGCGCGACGTGCACGTTCGTACTTCCACGGACACGCGCTTTCACTTTCGCTCGTGCGACTGCGTGGGCCCATGAGTCAATCCCATGGATTGTGCACGTTGGCCCAAGGCGGTCCGCCAACTCCAGAAGTGGGAATCCGGTCCCGCAGCCAATGTCAAGGGCGGTCAGACGCGGCGCGAGGCGGAGGTGTCGGAACAGGAGTTGCCCAAACATCGAGGACCAGTACGACAAGTCGTCGAACGTCTCAGCAACCTCCGAGTTCGCCAGGTCCGCTTTGAAGCTCAGGTAGTCTGTCATGTCAGGTGTCAAACAGGCGCAGGTGAGACGTGGCGATGCGGCCGAACGGATGACAGCGGAGACCCCCGTGGAAAGACATGGTAGTTCCTGTCTCTCCGGAAGAACGCACTCGCCCCCGCTCTGAGCAACCATGAAACGAAACGCCAGGTTACGGGACGTCGCGCGTCCGCCCCCCGTCCAATCCTGTGCCGCCAGGTCCGGCCACCCAGTTGCGCTCAATTCGCCTCGTCGGTGGGCCGAAGTCGTGAGAACGCCACCCTCCAGGGGGTGATTTCCGCGACCCACAACGACGAGGCGACCGATGACCCGACTGAACATCTCGCTGAGCGGTGCCGCGGCGCTGCTCCTCGTGACACTTGTGACCACCCCCAGCCCTGCGAGCGAGGCGAGCGACGAAACCGGGGCCCCCGGGTTCCACATGATCCACGCGACGCGCGGCAACGCGGCGATCGGCGTCTTCACGCCCGACGGGCCGCAGCTCGGCACAATGCAGAAGGGTGCGAAACGGGTGGCGTTCATCACGCATGACCCGAGCACGGGCACCTACTTCGGTCAGCAAGTGTCCACCCTCGGCGTGATCGAGGACGGCAAGCTGACGCCGGTCGAGACGCCGGAGTCGATCGACATGTCCCACCCGGGCGGCCTCGCCTTCGACGCCGAGCGCGCTTCGGTGCTCCTCGCCAGCCGGAGTGGTGCGGGCACCGTGCTGTTCACGTTCACGCCGGCGACGAACACCTGGAACGAGATCGGCAACCTCGGTCGCGACGATCTCCAGGGGCTGGCGTGCGACGGGGCCCAAGGGACGATCTACGTCCTCGAGCGGCCGCGCACGAAGCGTGCGTGCACGAACCTCCGTGTCTTCAATCACACCGGGGCCCAGGTCGCAGCCGTTGATCTGTCGACGCCGATTCCCTTCCTCAGCGATCTGCGCCCGAAACTGCAGCTCGCACACGCCCAGGGTCAGCTGTTCGCGCTGGTCACGCATGAAAGGACACATCCGCGGGTCACGGATGCCATCTACGCGATCGATCCGGCCACGGGCGAGGTGAGCCGGACGGCATTCAACGCGAATCGGGACGTGACGTCGAAGACGTGGCCGGGCTGGAAGGGCGGGCCGACGCCGTCGTCCCCGATGTCCGCAGGCACGGTGGGGCGCGGGTTCTACTCGAACTACGTGACGCCCGCGAAGCTCGTGCGTCGCCAGCGCAGCGAGATGCACGTCATCGCCGTCGAGTCGGGCGAGACGAACTACTTCGAGTACCTCAAGAAGATCAAGTCGCTCAAAGCCGGATCGAAGAACGGCAGCGGCGTCGAGATCGCGATCGAACTCGACATCGACGCGGAGATCAACCACCCGGTCGTCGAGGTTTTCGTCGACGAGACGGACAAGCCCGTCACCCTCGCCCTCGCGTCAGCCACGAACGTCGTGTGGTCGATCGAGCCCGCACCCGGGGCGAAGATCGCGAAGATCTACAAGTTCGGGGCACCGCACTTCGACAACAGTCAGGTCGTTGGTGTCGATCCGAGCCTGGTCATCGACGGGGGAACAGTCGATGCCGCGTGCGCCTGGGAACTCGGGCAGTCGTCGTCCGCGACGGGCTTCGACGAGATGATCGCAACCATCCGCGAGAAGACGGGTCTCCGCGAGCACACCTTCCGCGGCCTCGGCACCGCCTCATCGTTCCGCGTACCGGAGCGATCGAGCGACGCCGGGGGAACCGAGACGGCGCTCGTCGAGTAAAAAGACCCCGCCGAGTACGGCAGGGCCGCGACCGGCGGCCGGATGTGGCCGATGAAGGGGGGTCATGAGCACGCGGGCCACAGCGCGACCGCCCCGCCGACTTCTCCGCCGCGTGTGGGCGGGGGCGACCGTGATCGCGTTCGTCGTCCTCGCGGGGCTGTGGATCACGGTGTTGTACTTCGAGGTGATCAGCGACGAGGACAACGTTGGGATGATCTTCGGCATCGCGCCGAGCGGCAAAACGCGTCTCATCGCTCAGGTCGGACCGACCGGCGCGTGCAACATCGGGACGTACCCGAACCGGCCCGGCCAGGGGAGGTTCGTGTTCAAGCTCGCCCCCTTGGGGAGCTGGGGTACTCCGCCGCCGAGCGCACCGCCGGGACAGCACCTCTTGTCGCTTCTACCCAGCATGCGATCGCTCCCGATGAGGCGTCTCTTCCGATGGCACCTGGCGCCGCTCCTGCTCATCACGGGCGTCCTGGCGTATTACGCGGCGTGGCGGCCGCTGCGACACCGACGTCGTCGTCGCGGCCGGTGTTCGGCGTGCAACTACGACCTGAGCGGGAACGGATCCGGCGTGTGCCCCGAGTGCGGGCAGGAGGCCGCCGGCCCGATGTCATCCGCACGCCGAGCCGGAGATACGCAGGCCCGTTCAGAGACGCGATGATCGTCTCCCCTTGCCATCATCGACGTACCCCGCGTGGACGAACCAAGCGTGGGCATCGCGCGTCGTGGGCTCGTCGACCCTCGCTCTCGACGCACCAATGAAAAGACGCCGAGGCATCCTCGCCTCGGCGTCTTGGTTGTCGTGAGTCACAACAGATGTTCGGCGCGATCGGACGCCTAGGTCCCAGACGCTAGACCGACTCGACCGATTCGGCCGGCGGCCCGTCGACGGGGGGCGTGTCCTCCGGGGCCGTCTCCGGCCCCATCTCCGGCGCCGTCTCCGACGCCAATCCGGCCTTCCGCGCCTCGCGTTTCGCCAGCTTCTGCCGCGCCTTCTCGGCGCGCTTCTGCTCGCGTTGACGCTTCACGAATGTCTCGGGCGTTCTTCGCGCCACCGGGGCTACCAGCCGCCCCGACGTCCGCCGCCGCCACCGCCGCCGCCGCCGCCGGTCTTGGCCCTCGCCTCGTTCACGTTCAGGGCACGGCCGTCGAGGTCCTTGCCGTTGAGCGCGTCGATCGCGGCCCGCGCCGCGTTGTCGTCACGCATGGTCACGAACGCGAAGCCACGCGGGCGACCCGTGTCGCGGTCGGTGATGACCGCCACTTCCTCGACGTCGCCGTGCTCGGCGAACGCGTTGCGCAGGGTGTCTTCGCTGGTGTCAAAGCTGATGTTTCCGACGTACAGTTTCATCGCAATTCCTCAAGACTCGTGACGACGTGGTGTCGTTCACGCATGGACTTGGCCTCCGGGACGCACGAGCGCCGCCGTTAACCGCACGGTCGCGGGGATTCCGCGACCTAGAAAAGAGCTCCCGAACCCACCGTCTCAAACCGTGGGGAATCGGGAATGGCCCGAATTGTAGCGTCTTTGGCGGCGGTGAGCAGGGCAGGCGGAGGTCAGCGCGGGGTCGTCGGCGACTTTCTCGGTGCGCCAGGCTGAAGGGCCGGCAGATCCGGCCGATGCCGGAGGTTCGGGGCCCCGGCGATCCACCGGATGTCGAGGATCCCGCCGGGGAGTCCGGACCCGGTCTGCTGGAGGGCCATTTCCGCGATCCACGGGCTCCTTCGTTGAGCCAGCATGCCAATTGGTCGCGTTGGGCTGTGGCGGTCGTATGACCGGAAAGGCGCACTCACGGACCCCATGGCGATCATGCTCACCTCGTCACTGTCGCCCTGTAAGCCGACGGGCCCGCGTCGCCTGGACACGGGCCGGGAAAGCTCCCCGAACCGAACGGTCTCAAACGTTTGGGAACCGATCCGAACCCTTCGCCGAGGCTCGTATCATCGGTCAACCGCCTGCGAGCGGGCAACCCAAGGCAAAGCTCGGGATCGTAGAGTGATAGGTTACACTCGATGCCGTGAACGACGACGGCGTAGCCGAAGAGCGTTTCAAACGGGAAATGTCGAATGAGATGAGGTGGCCATGCGAAATCCATTCTTCCATGGCGTCGGCGGAGTTCTCAGTGCAGACATCGCGGTGCCGGATTATGAACGAGAACTCGAGTTCTACTCGAAGGTTCTTACGACGGGACCGGCGCCGCTTTGGCGAGACGACCTTACCAACAACCAAGGGACGCCGGTCATCGGCTTGGGGGCACGTTCACCCGAGTACGAAGCCCTCCCTCTGCAGTGGATGCCGCACTTCCAGGTTTCCGATGTCGCCGCGAGCGCCGCGCGTACACTCGAACTCGGCGGCCGGGAATTGATGCACGCCAAAGGCGACGACGGAAAAAGTCAATGGGCAGTTCTCGTCGATCCCATTGGCGCTGCCTTCGGCGTCATCCCCGTCGTTGTCGATGAATCGAACGGTGCAGGTCAACTCGATGGAAGCGGTTGCATCTCTTGGCTCTCGCTCGTGGTCTCGGACGTTCCGTCGATATGCGAATTCTACGAACAAGTTGTCGGATGGGCGGCAGCCTCTGCCGCCGTCGAAGGTAGACGCGAAATGCGGCGACCGGATGGCGTCGCCGCCGCGGAAATCTGCCCTATGAAGAACGACAATGCGGGCATCCCTTCCGTCTGGTTACTGAGTCTGCCCGTCGACGACTTCACGGAGAGTCTTCGACGAGTTCGCGAGGGCGGCGGTGAGGTCGTTGGGGAGGTCACAGGGGCCAGACACGCCGTCATTCGGGACCCGGTCGGCGTCTACGTAGCGTTGCAGGCCAACAAGTGATACGCATCGACGATCGGTCGCTCTCGGCGGCAACCTCGGCGGCTGGATCAAGTTTGCTCGTGACCGCTACTCGCTGTCCCGTCATCATTCGTCAGGTTGACTTCGTGGTGCTGGTCTCTCAACTGACATCGTCCCGGGAATACCGCGGAACGCTCTGATGATCCGGTTTTCGCCGGCTGCACCTGCGTGATAGTGATAGCCGCGGATCCCGTCTGAATGACCGCCGCACTCGTCAAGATCGGTCGGAACCGAACCGTCTTCGCTGGTGTGAGCGAACAGGCCGTAGCCGTCCATGGCGTAGCCGATCATCGGCGCATGGCCGTCGGGCTGGGCGATCTCCTTGGTGTGACCAGTCACGGCGTGGTAGTGGTAGCCGTTGTGCGGATTGATATGCCCGCCTGCGTCATCGAACGGGGCAAGCGTGTACGCGGCCAGAATGGCATCGACTGGAGCCGGCGGTTCGAAGTTGACGCCGTTGAACGCGATCCCGAGCACGGTTTGACCTGGCCCGCCTCGCGGAGGTCCGCCCGCGCCACGGTCACGAGGGCGGGGAGGCGGTCCGCCATCACCCACTCGGCGACGCGGCCCATCATCACCAACTCGTCCACGCGGAGGCGGGCCGCCGAGGCGAGCCCCGCGATCGGAGCCACGCCGCGGCCGTCCGATGAAGGTCGGCTCTTTTTGATAGCTGGGTTGCACGGGAATGACGTACACGAAGACGTTCCGGTCGAGCCACTCAGGTCTGCCTTCGACGACGTGGTTGTTGTACCGCGGATCGACATCAGGCCTTGCGGCGGCCTCGAACGCCTCCTTCGTATCCGTCACCCGAATCGAGCCGTCCTCTCGGTGAAGCCTCCACTTCGGGTCGTCGTAGAACTCGGCGATATCGCGAACGAACGGGCCATCGACGTCGTGAACTTCACCCTCGTGCAACCAGATACCACCCTTCTCGGCACCGTCTTCGATGTGCGTGGGCGCCCAAGGGCCCATCTCGTGCTCCTGCGGCTCGGAGTACGTGCGAATCACATAGCACAGCGCCTTGGTCCCGTCAGCAAGCGTCCTCTCTTCTGTCACGATGGGCGCCGCCAATGCATCTTCGATGAAGAATGCAGGATTCACCGATCGAGCATCTGGTGCCACAACTCCTGAGGAACCCCGCGACGGTCGACGGGTGGGCGGAGCGTTGTCGCCGGCGGGTGGCGGCCCGATGTCACGCGGACCGCGACCCGGTCCTCTTCGGGCGACATCCGGACCCGGCGTGCCGACCCACGTCCGCGGGACGGACGGATACGCGTCCGTGATGACGTAGTAGTAGGTGCCATCGGGAAACTCCGGCGTCACACCGGTTCTGCCGTTCGAGGCGTCGAGATCACCGACGCCCTCGACGTACTCGTAGTCAGCCGAGTACGTGCCGTCGTAGGCGCCGCCTGGTCCGTCGGGAGGCGCGGGACGGTGCCCCTGCCGGAGCCGGTAGCTCGAGGACAGCTCGACGATGTCGGAGCTCGGATCGTTCGGATCTTCGGGCCCAAACGGGGCGTAGACCGGGAAACCGTCGAACGCCCAGCCGAGTTGGATCATCACTTGCGCATGACCATCGTGCACGTGGTCGGCGCGGCGTGATTCGAGCAAAGCGGTCGGTACACCGTGGTAGTGGTACTTCCCGGTTGGTTGCACATGCCCGTGGTTGAAGTCGACTCCGAACCGGTGCTGGTTGTTCGCGCTCGCTGCGTCGTAATTCCATTCGGATCGGCCGCGCTCTCCCGAGGCGGTCCAGAACTCGCCGGTGCCGGCGTCGAAGATGATGCCGTTGAGCGCGATCCCGAATTCAGGGCTCGATCGCGTGGGCCGGTCCGCTCGCCGTGGGTGGAGCGGGATCCGGAACTCCCGGTTCAGACTCCGGAGCGCGTTTGGATTGTGTGGGTTCGGGAACGTACCGATCGGATGATCGGGGAGACTGTTCGAGGTGATGACTCGATACTCGCCCTCCACTCTGATTGAGACGGTGGGCTCGGGCAGATCGACAATCTCCATCGCGCGATGCCCGGGCGGCGGTTGCATGCGGCGTTCATCGGACCGATCATCGGGGTGATGCCCGTCGTGGGCGAAGCCGGCAGCGGCTATGAGAGCGACAATCAGGGTTGTGGGGAGAGTCACGTTCATTGGGGCGTTTCCTCGATCAGAGGGAGCGAGACGAAGTGGCTGTTGCCCCGGGGAGGGCGACTGCCGGCACTGTGGCCAGAGCGCGTGCTGAGGGCTCAGCATGGCCCCCAGCCGGCCAGGACTGCAAGGAGATCGGTGACATCCACGAAGTCGTCACCGTTGATGTCCGCATTGCAGCCTTCGCAGGCCCCCCAGGCGGAGAGGACTTCGAGGAAGTCAAGGACGTCGACGACACCGTTTCCGTCCAGGTCAGCCACGCACGCTGACGTGTCGTTGGCGACGAAGACGTCGTCCGCCAGTTCCATCCCGATGTCCGTGTTGCGCCGGATGATCACGGCGAGCGTCTGGTCCTCGACGAGGTCCACCATGTCAGGCGGCAGGTACGCGCGATACCAGAATCGATCTCCATCGCGCAGTCGCACGAACTGGTCGCGAATCACTCGGTACAGCGTCTCGCCGACGAACGCTCCAGGCCGGTGCGGTTCGGAGAGCAGCCCGACCCACGCATCGACATCGCTCGGATGGTCGTACGCGGCGGCGAGGGCATTCTGCGTTTCCGGGTCGGGTGTGATCTGCATGAAGCTCATCGCCGGCGGGCGACCAACGCTCATCCGGATCTGGTTGTATGACGCCAGACCGTGATCGCGCCCGCGCTGGATGTTGAGCGACGCAAGGTCGAAGCCGCCAGCGCCGGGAGGACCGAACAGGAAGTTGCGCACGTCGTCGATGACGTGGTTGTCTACATCCTGGGAGACCTGGTACGAAAGCCCGCGCAACAAGTCGTCGATTCCGTTCTCGATGATTTCATCGGGATTGAAGAACGCGTTGGCCAGGCGAAGCGGTCCAATGTCACTCTCCTCACCCGCCTCGTTGATGCGGAGGACTTGAGGTGACAGCATCGTGTGCCCCACGCGGTACGCGGCCGTCGCAAACTCGTTGGAGATGCTCGCATCGATGTTGGCGCGGTACCCCATGTAGGGCGGCAGCGCGTTCTGGCCGAGAAGCCGGGGCAGGAACTCCTTGTAGGTGATGGCCTGCGTCTCGGCCGCCACGATGGCGCGCGCATGCTCGAAGATCTTGTCGCCATCGTACTCGGGGTGTTCTGACGCAATCAGATCGGCCCAGTAGTTGTGCTCTCGGACGAAGAGCGTGTGCATCGCCGTCAGCACAACCTGCTCGTTGGCACGAATGTCACCGGCAAGGAAGAACGATGGATCGCTGGATGACGGTGCGTTGTCGAACCCGTTCACGTTGAACGGAAGGAGGTCGCCTGCGCTCGTCTTCATTCGGCCCGTGCCATCGAACGCTCGCAGCTCATGTGTTCGCTCTTCTTCCGAGCCGTAGACGTTGGAGGCGTCGATGTACGCCGTGATGTTGTTGACCTGTTGCCGGACGCCGTCAACCAGTTCCCAGGCCGATCGGTCGAGCGGGATCGCAACGGTACCGGTCCCCTGGGGATCGAACCAGGGATCACCGGCTGGCACGAGAATGTCGAGCGCTTCGCCCGGGGTCGTGATCGGGGTCTCGTCGATGTCGTGATCGAGGAACTGTCCCCATTGCCACATGAAGTCCGAGAGCCCCAGCGTGTTGGGGATGTCGTCGCCGTTCTGAGCCACGACGAGGTTGCTGATCAGTCGCGGACTGGGTCGATCCGGTCCGGCGGGCTCGCTGACACCGTCGGCGTAGCCCACCGGGCCCGTACGCTTGAGTTCGACGCCGACCGCGCCCCAGATCGGGTGCATGACGTTGTTGAAGCTGCCGTCGATCGTTCGAAGATCCTGTGGGAACCGTGCGACACCGGGACCGCCGGGCCCGCCCTGGCGGCGTGAGTCGGCCGGCGGGCGCTGGCCGCGCTGAACCGGCGAACGACGATCGGGCTTCGTGTCCTCGGTCTCTTGCGCGAGAGCGTGCGCGGGCGTGAGTCCAAGGGCAAGTCCGGCGATCAAGAGGGGAGCGTTGCAGGGTCTCGCCATGATGTCGTTCCTTGTGACAGATTCGCGTCCAAGGAGTAGTTGTCAGACGGGACCGGGTGTGTGACATCGCTCGATCACATTCTCGTGGCATTTGGCGATTCGCCAACAGATTGCACAAAAACTAAGATCGGATGTCGCGCCGGGCAGAGCTGGCCACAATACGCCATAGACCCCGCGTTCTTGCATCGCGGGGCGGAGGTATCTGAGTGCCGTTCCGATCACGGGCCCGCGGTGTCTTCGAGATCCTCGTGCGCGAGAACGCGGACATGCTGACGGCATACCTGCGCAGTTCACTCGACCATACGGCCGATGTCGACGACTTGTTCCAGGAGACCATGCTCGTCGCGTGGCGGCGCATCGACGACTACGACCGGGACCGTCCATTCGGTCCCTGGCTTCGGGGTATCGCGCGACATCTCGTGCTCGCGCACTACCGGAAACAGGGGTCGGCCCCGCAGTGGTGCACGCCCGAGGTGCTCGATGCACTCGATCGACGGTACGAGATGTTCTCGCACCGAAGCGGCGACACATTCCGCGACCGACTGGACGCGCTGCTGACCTGCCTCGGCAAGCTGTCTGATCGGCTCCGCGGCGTCATCGAGATGATCTACGCGCGAGACATGACGTATGGGGAGATCGCCATCGCAACGAGTGAGCAGGAGAGCACCATTCGCAAGCGCGCGCAGCGAGCACGGGCGCTCCTGCACGATTGTCTTTTCGAGGAGACGCCGCGATGAACACGCCACCGGACGGAGGAACGGGGGCTGGACCAGACCAGACACCCGAGACTGAGTCGGCCGCCCATCAGCGGTTCGTTCACGGCTTGCTCGAGTTCATGCACAAGGACGAGGTGGCACAACGGGACCATCGCGTCCGTGATGCAATCGATCGAATCACCGCATCAGACAACGCCCGCCGCCGGCGGTTGATTCGACGGGTCGCGCCGTTGGCCACGGCTGCCGTTCTCGTCATCGCCATCGCCGGACTGTTCGTGCTCGCTCCACAGCCGTCCGCGTACGCCATGGTTGAAGCCGCAATCGAGGCTACCCGTTCGGCCCCGGGTCTGCGCTACGAGATCAGCATCGATCACGCAGCGGTCGGCGGTGAGGAGACAGCCATCGGCACGCTGGATTTGCGGGGGGACTTCATGCTTGCGCGAATAGAGACCCAACATGGGCACGACTTCGTCATGGGGCGGGATGCCGAGGGAGAGTGGAGCATTCGCCTTGATGGGACGGTGGAACGGTCCATGCCTCGCGCCGCTGCACCGAGGTGGATCAACACAGGCGAACGGACCATCCTGGTCGGCTCGCTCGTTGGACTCCTCGAGCAACTGGAAGATGGCTTCGTGATCGAGGAGGCCAAAGAACCACCTTCGGAGAACCGCGCGGCGACAGAAGTCGTCGCCACGCGCCGACGTGGAATCAGACGGCCGGGTCCAGATCAGATCATCGTGTGGATTGAGCCGGGCACGGCTCTGGTCGACAGGCTCGAACTGCAATGGCATGGGCCTGCCCGCCACGGCGAGGCCGGTCGAGGCGGACGCAGACACCCGCCGACGGATCCGCACGGGGATCGCCCGCCACCTCCGCCGCCCGAGCTACTCGGTGGCCCGCCTCGATTCGATCAGGGACACAACCCTCCGCCGCCTCCTCGCATTGTCTTTCAGCGGACGGAGTCGCCCGATCTCACCGACGAAGAATTCTCGCCACCTGTTCCCTGATCGGCGCCCCCGGTCGCGGGTTGCACATCACGGGTTATGGGTGAATAGTGGAAGCGCAACCCTCTTCGGGACAGCCTTTCGGAGTTCAGATAGCGAGACGAGACGAGTTCCGATGCCGGGAGGTTCAGAGACGGCGGTTCTCAGGTCCCGGCTGTCGGAACGGCCGTGTCTTGGCCACCGAGTTTGAGCACCCGAAGATCCGGCCGGTGTCGGAGGTCGGGAGCCTCAGTCATCCACTGCACATTCAGAATCCCTCCGGGAAACCCGTATCCGGTCTGCTGGAGGGCGAGTTCAGCCAAGCAGAGGCTCCAGCCCTCGAACCAGTGTCTCAACTGCTCCCGCTGGGCCTCCGAGCCATCGCACATGACGATCAGGTCGATGTCGCTGCCCGGTCCAGCATTGCCACCTTCGGTACTTCCGCCAAGGTAGACGCCCGACACACCGAATCGCTCTGCATCGAGCGCCGCCGCCATAGCCTCCGCGTAGCCTTCACGCCACCGCCAATGGACGCCGGCAGTCGTGGATCGCTCTCCAAGCAACTCCGTGTGCTTCCACTCGAGGTACTCCCCGAGTCGATGGGCGATGTTGCGTAAGAGTTCCTTCTCCTCGTCGAGGAATGTCGTTGCTTCGTCATCCACGATCGAGGCATCGGACACTTCGACGCGACCCACCTCGGTTCCATCGAGGCGGATGGGCGCCGCAATCGTCTCACCCGTCGATGAGAAGCCTGGCCCGACGTAGTGACGGCCGAAATACTCAATCCTCGCTCCCGTCGATTCAGGTCGCTGCCATCCTTCTGGGATGACCTCGAGCACTTCCAGAAACGTGTGCGCAGGCGGTTGCCCGCGTTGAGAGACGATCTCATGAAGGCGATAAAGACAACGCAGTTCCTTCGCCCGCTCCCGTAGTTCATGGATCTCCTTTGTCGGCATGCGTTCTCAACCTCGCTTTCGAATGTCAGACGACTCCACCGTTAGACAACACTCCGTCCTCAAGCGAGAACACATCGAGCGTGCGCTCATCGTGCGTGACCACCGGGACGCCGGCGTTGCTCTCGTGTCCGACGCTTCGGAACGAGTCCGCTGCCACGGCCAGACAATCTCGCGTCGTTGTGCGTCTACATGGCCGCAGGGTCTCATGCCTCGCCAGAGCCCATCCCGGCATCCGGCGGCGTGGGGCTCGATGATCGCGAGTGACTCGGGCTTGAATCCACTGCTTGACCATCCGTCGCGGAGGCTTCGGTCTTCGACGCCCGGTGCGATTCCGGCTCCGACCCGGAGCCCGACACCCCGGTGCGATGCGGTTTCGAGTCAAGAGAGTCGCCGATCGGTGGTATGTAGTACCGGCGGGAGATTCCCTGGAGTTCGAAGTGGTAGTGGAAGGAGTCGGGATCGGCGCGATTGACAGCGCGGAGCAGCGTGGGCAGCTCCTCCTTCGTCACAACGGTACGCACGAGATCGAACTTCTCGCTGCTGTGCCCGCCTCGTCCGTCCTGGACAATGAACGTGCGATGAGGCAGCGACGACACGATCGCCTGCCCGACCTGCTTGCTTCGGTGGGAGACGACATCGACAGCCGTCAGGCTGAAGCGGTGATAGAGATTGTTCAACGTCTCCGCGCTGGCGAAGATGTAGATGCAGGTGTACATCAGCGTGTTGATGACCGGCTCGAACTCGCCGTGCTTGAGAAGCGCCATCAGCATCCCGAATGCGGTCGAGAACACGGCAGCGATGACAGCGATGGAGCCGACGGGCTTCAAGTACTTCATGGCGAAGTACGCCCCGAGGATGTCCTCGTCACCGGTCGACCCGCGGCGTCTGAACGCCATTGCCTTCGCCGTTCCGGCCAGCAGACCGCCGAACAGCACCAGCAGTATGCGTTCGTTCTCGGGCTCAGGCGCGGCGAATCGCAGACTTGGCAGAAGCATCAGTGCGACGATGACGGTCGCAACCGTCACGAGCGAGCGCCGAGCGAATGTCGGCGGCATTCGCAGCTTGGCAAACGACAACAACGCCGCTTGGAATGCGCCGTACAGAAAAACGAAGAGCCAATAGGCATCGAAGTAGTACGACAGCGCTGCCGCGATCCCCTCGGTGCCCGTGAGGATTACCGAGGAGGGCAGAACGAAGTACTTCAGGGCGGCGGCGTAAAGGAGCCCGGCCCCGATGATGACGGCGTAGTCCATGGCGACGCGACGATCCAATCTCCGCGATGCCCAACTCGACTTCATACGTTCCACGCCTCCAATGCTCGTGGACGATCCTCAATCGACAGGTGACCGAAGAAGTACGATAAATGCAACTGCGATGATTGAGCAGACGATGAGAAGTGCGGTCAGTGTAAGGCAGCCGCGCATCGACTGGTATTCAGATGCGTCGGCATCATGTACGCACTCCATGGCGTCCTCGATGGATGGCTGACGTTCGTTTCGCGCGCGAGACATGCGAGTCTTCCTTGGTAGCCTGAGCGTGGGTGTCACGACGATCGACATCGTGCAAGAGGTGCGCACGTTTGGCCGCCGACATGTCTTGGCCATGACAGCGCCCCCGCTGAACAGAACCGGGGTACCGTTCAACAGGTGGCCAAACGCGGCAAATGAATGAGGGGAGTCAGCCGTGCATCAACGGCGGTGCCCGCGGTGCCCGAGCACAACCACGACCCGTCGCCGGCGGCAACCGATGCGGAGTGAGCCCTGCCCGATACGATCCAAACCGCACTTCGAGCGAATCAATTGACCCCGCCAGAGGTTGCCCGCGTTGTAGACCTCGCTTCTCCGAAGGCGGATCACTATCGTTGCCACGCTTCTCGAACAGCGACGGCAGGCCCGTCGGCGAGGCCAATAGGAGCGTGTTCTTGGGGGCGCAGAAGTGCGACTCAGTCGAGGCCGCCGCACCTGATTGGCTCGGGGTCAGTACCGGCTGGATCGCCGCTGCAACGATAAGCCACAGCGCAGGGAGGAGCCGGACCGAGCGCTTGATCGGATAAGCCAAGTCGAGATGACGGCGAATCGCACCCAACGTCTCGCGATCGTAGACCGCGCAGCGGTGACAAGCGTGCAAAACGGGCGAGGTTTCCGCCAAATGGGCCGTGTCCTCGAGAGACAGGTCCGAGGTCACGCTGGGCCGCTGTGTCTCGATGGGTGACCGGCAAGCTGAAGCGCCCGCAAATCAGGCCGGTGCCGGAGGTCGGGTGCCTCCGTCACCCACTGGATGCTGAGGATCCCGCCGGGAAAGCCGTACGCAGTCTGCTGGAGGGCGAGTTCGGCCAGTCAAAGACTCCATCCCTCCATCCAGTGAGCCAACTGTTCATGGATCTCCTTTGCCGGCATGCCTTCTCAACCTCGCTTCCGAATGTCAGACGACTCCACCTTGAGACAGTACTCCGTCTTCCAGCGACAGCGTTCGATCAAACACATCCAACGCGCGCTGGTCATGCGTGACGACCAGGACACCTGCGTTGCTCTCGTGCCCGACATCACAAAAGAGTTCCATGACCTGCCGTCCCAGCGTGCTGTCGAGTGCCGCGGTCGGCTCGTCAGCCAGGAGCAGGCTCGGTCGATTCGCCAGGGCGCGCGCGATCGCGACCCGCTGCTGCTGACCGCCAGACAACGCCGAGGGCAGGTTCCGTGCGCGGTCACCGATGCCGAGTTCGTTGAGCAGGCTCATGGCGCGCTGCTTCGCCGGACGGCCCTCGATTCCGGCGATCGCAAGGGCCACGAGCACGTTCTCCAGGCCCGTGAGAAACGGAATCAGATTCGACTTCTGAAAGATGAAGCCGAGCCGTTCTCGTCGATAGCGGCGCAGGTCAACCAGAGCGCGTGGTCCACGCATCACCGTCTTGCCGTCGATCTTGATCTCGCCCCGCGTCGGCGGGTTGATCAGCCCGATGGCTGACAGCAAGGTGGACTTCCCCGACCCGCTTGGCCCGAGGAGTGCGATGACCTCGCCGCGCTCGATCCTCATGGAGGCATCGCGGAGCGCCACTACCTCCGTGTTTCCGCTGCCGTAGACCTTGGTGAGTCCGATCGTCTCGATGGCCGGCGCGTCGCTCATGCCAGGACCTCGTTCGGCTGAACGCGCATGGCCTTCCAGATGCCGAGCGAGCTGCCGGCGACGCAGAGTACCGCAACGGCGAACGACAGCCACATCAGCATGTCGTTCGTGATGATCACGCGCCGCGGGAAGAATGGGTAGACGCGTTCACCCAGAAAGAACGCGAGGACATACGCGATGCCGCCAAGCAGGAATGCCTCTTGAAGAACGAGGCCGAGAATCATCCGGTCCTTCGCCCCCATCAACTTGAGCAGCGCGATGTCGTGCAATTTGTCGAGCGTCATGGTGTAGAGGATCAGCGACATGACGATCGCTGAGATGGCCACGAGAAGCACTCGAAAGAGCCCGATCTGCCGTCGGGCGCGATCGACGGGTCCGCGCAGAAGCAGGTCGCGCTGCTCATCCGCCGTGTAGACCGTGACGTCCGGCCACCCGTTCATTGTGCTGCGTACAGACTCCACGTCCGTGCCGGGTGTCAATCTCACGAGCACGGCACTGACCATGGGCGGCCCCAACACAGGAATCCCGGACGCTGGCAGGTCCGCACGCTCGAGAAGCCCGGGCTGTGTCAGGCCGATATCGCTCTGCTGAGCGCGGCCACGTCGTCCCGCCCGTTCGAGACGCGTTGCCTCGCCCACGGCGTCGAACTGGACGGCTTGGGAGTCAGCGATCGTCATGAATGCGAGCCCGTCTCCCCCGCTACTGAGCATGTTCCGCGTGATACCAACGATGCGATACTCGTCCTTGCCGAGTTCGATACGATCGCCGACAGCAAGACCGAGTGTCTGGTCTGCGACAATCTCGTAGTGTCCCTGTGCCAGCGAGCGCCCGGCGATGATTGGGAGCCACTCACCACGATCGACCGGCCAGGCGAGTCCAACGATGGCCATGCGAAGCGGGCGATCTCGATGTTCACGCTGGATCGTATGGGTGACAAAGCGGCGCGCATCGGCAACACCGGGAACGGCGCGAGCGCGATCTTCAACGTTCGAGGGCACGCGTGACAGCTCGGCGAACGGACCCCGCGTGTTCCGCTGCACGATCCACAGGTCGGCGTCGAGCTCATCCACCAGCAGTGTCGCATCCGCCACGATGCCCTCGTAGATGCCTCCCATTCCCATCACGATCATGAGCAACAGGCCCAGCCCCACTGCGGTGAGCAGGAACCGACCAAGCTTGTAGCGGACATCGCGAATGGCGAGGTTCATTCGAGGACAATCCTCCGCCCGTCGCTCAATTGGACGCGGGGCGCAGGATCTGCGAGCCGCACGAGGACGTCTCCGGGGTTGAGTCCGTCGCGTACTTCGATCATTTCGCGGCCACGCGTTCCGAACTCACATCGCGTCCATACGGCACGTCCGTTGCGATGGACAAAGACGCCGCGCTGTCCTTCCATGACCGCGACGAACGTCAGGGGCATCGTGAGCACGTCTTCGAGCCGGTCGGTTTCAATGAAGGCTTCGGCACGTTGTCCGATCGCCCATTGCTTGGGAAGACGTTCGATGGCGACATCGACGATGAACTCGCGTGTCTCGGGATCTGTCTCGCGTCCGAGCCGGACGACGTGCCCGGGGTATGGGTGATCAGGTTCGGACCGCAATACAACCCGCGTCGGCTGGTCGGGCGCGAGCGAGGCCATGGCCGTCTCGTCCACCCAAGCCGACACCCAGATCTCTTCTAGGGCGATGAGGCGATAGATCGATGAGCCTGGGACCACGATGTCGCCTGGATCACGATCACGTCGAACGATCAGGCCATGAAATGGGGCTCGAATCACTGTGTCATCGAGACGCGCCTGCTGGTACCCGAGCGTCTGGCGGGCAGCAATGAGCAGCTTCTGCCCTTCGGCGATGGCGGCTTCTGCGCGAGCCGAGTCCGCCTGCGCAACGGCGACCTGCTCCGCAGACTTGTCGATCTCGGTGTCGGTTGCTGCGCCCTGATCGAACGCAGCGCGGATCCTTTCGTCTTCGCGTCGGGCCCGGCGCAAGACTGCCTCAGCCCTGGTCCGATCGGCCCGCAACCGATCCAGTCCTGCCTCGGCTGCTTCTACATTGGCCTGCGCGATCTCTACCTGCCGGGCAAGATCGCTGTCATCGAGTCGCGCGACGATCTGTCCCGAATCGACGTGATCACCCTGGTCGGCGTCAAGCTCGAGAAGTCGGCCGTGAATCTTGGCGGACACCACTGTGGACGTGCGGGCTTCGACGGTTCCGGTTCCCATCATCTCAACGACGAGAGTGCCGTCGTTCACTTCAAAGCCGCTCACCGGAATCGGACGGAACCACCGTGCGTAGAGCAGGTAGCCAATGCCAGCAACGAGAATCGCGCCGAACAGGATGAGCCGGAGCCACCGCGTCATGCCCTCACCTCTCTATCCGATGAATGAGCCCGCAGTTGGACTTGGTCGACGGCACCGTGCATCCCAGCTCGTCGCGCCTTCTCGAGGGCAACCAGGAAGCCGAATGCCGCATCCTTTATCTGGGCCTGGCGCAGATAGCTCCAATGCGATTGAAGGTGCGTCTGGAGGAATCCAACGACATGGTCCAGCGGGACGGCAAGATACCCGCCCGATTGATCTGTCACGGCCGAGCCGAAGGCAACAAGGCGAATCGTGGAGCCGGATTTGGTCCGCACGTGGCCGCGGTGCATGAGTGGTGCGACGATGTCGTCCAGATCCGCGAGGCGGCAGCACCCGAACCGCACCAGCACCGACTTGAGCACTCCTGGGCTACGAGCCCCTTGGTTGAGGACTGCTCGGCCTTCCTTCACTTCGGCAATGAGCAGATCCGGGCCACCTTCCGAGACTCCCAGGATAGGATCGGTCAGATGTGCGGCGACCGGCTGCTTCGCCCCTCGCTGCTTCGCAGGGACAAGTCCTCCTGCGTGCGGCAGACGATACGCCAACAGGTCGATGTCCGTCAGCGTTCGGTAGTTGTCTCGATTCATCGCTTCCAGCACGGGGTACTCGGCGACGGTGAAGTAGCCGTTCACATGCAGGTATGCCTGGACCAGTGCGACCGCCGTGTCCATCGTCTTCACTCTCCGAACAGACGCCACCGGCGCAGACGCGGGCCGTGCGTCAGACCGAACTGACTCATGCTATGCTCGGCGATGACGGAAGCAGCTTCGTCCACATCATCAGTCACAACGAGTTGATCCAGGTCATCGGAAGCGATCGCGCCACTCACGAGCAGCCGTTCTCGCAGGAATGCCAGGAGAGGCGCCCAGTACTCGGTGCCGACGAGTACGACCGGGAACTGACTGATCTTGCCGGTCTGAATGAGCGTCATTGTCTCGAAGATCTCGTCAAGCGTGCCAAACCCGCCGGGCATGGCGACGAACGCATACGAGTATTTCACGAGCATCAGCTTGCGCACGAAGAAGTAGCGGAAGGTGATCCAACTGTCGAGGTACTGATTCGGGTGCTGTTCTTCGGGCAGCCGGATGTTGCAGCCGAGTGATCGACCACCAACCTCCTTCGCTCCTCGATTCGCGGCTTCCATGATGCCGGGGCCGCCACCGGTCATCACGGTAAACCCGGCCGAGGCCAATCGTGCCCCGGCGGCGCGAGCCATTCTGTAGTATTCGCTGTCCTCGCCGAATCGGGCGGAGCCGAAGACGGTCACGCACGGTCCGACGAAATGCAGCTTGCGGAAGCCGCGCACGCATTCGGAGAAAATGCGCAGAGCGCGGGCGAGCTCGAACCCTCGGCGGTGCGGCCCTCGCAGGAAGAGGATTTCCTCCGCATCCGAAGTGCCCTTCCCCCATCCTCGTTCGCCCGCGTGCAGCGCGTCAGTTGATTCGGCGGGTCGTTGCTGATCGCGCACAAGCCTCATGTCTTAGTCCGCGTCCCGGCGCTCGGCGACGCCCCTCACGTGGGCGCTGCGGTCGCTCGTAGTCCCCTGAGCCCAGTCATGCAGGACTTGCCGGTCCTCCCGGCTAAGCCGCGCGTCGTTATGCATCGTGAGATAGATGGGCAGCGGCATCTCGCCCTCCACTGCCTCTTCATAAGCTTCCGCTACAAACTCCGATCTCTCGTCAGTGGTGTACCGATCCCAAGTCGAGAAGTTCAGATGCTCGCGCCCCTCGCGTACATCCTTGGCGACCAGCCATGACACGGGCGCCACGTAGCTGTACCACGGCCAGTTCGACTCGTTGGAGTGGCAGTCGTAGCAGGACTGGCGAAGGACCGATCTCACCTCCGCTGGCGCGACGACGTCCATCGTGACCGGAGGGTTGGACCGATCGACGGGTACGAACTGAATCGCGACGAACGCAACGACGAGAACGCCGAACAGGATCGTGAGAGGTCGTTGTAGTTTCTTCCACATCGTGTGCCACTCCTTGGGTTGCGTCCGTCGCGACTCGACGCGGCGATCATCGGTCCGCCCATCGCTGAAAAGCCGGAAGGTGACGCTCCTGAGATGCCCGGCGTAACAGCGACATCGCCGTGCGGATGTCCTCTTCTGCTATGAACGAGAGGAAGTCGTCGTACATCGCCACATTCTCCTGCTCGAACTCGACGGCGCGACGACACGCTTCGCTGAACGTCCCGGGCACGTCCACGTCGCGCGCGGACCACTCGTTGGCCGGAACCGGCACCCGGTACTTCTCCAAGAGCGGAATCAAACGCGCCTCGTGTCGGCGCTCGGCTCCGATGATCCTCGAGAACGGGCGCCGGTTGCCGAACCGATCCATGACGGCCTGATAGAACGCCTGGGCCCGGCGCTCGTCGTCGAGTGCCGCGCGAAGGGCCTCCTCGGTCCTTGGGTCGAGAGCGGAGCTGCTGCTCGAAGATGACGCACGCTGTTGACGTGTCACGTACTCCTCGACGATCCGCTCATAGTCCGGGGAGCGGAGGCCGACGGTCTTGGCCTCAGCGAGCGCCTGGTCCCAGGAAAGACCACGATCGAGAACGCTGTAGGCGAGCCAGAGAGCGCCGGTGCGATTCGCCGACGAGCAGTGAAGCAGGATCGGCCGTTCGACAGTCCGCAACAACTCGCGTGTCTGATGGATGATCGCGTCGGTGAGCTCCTGTGGCCCGTTCCAAGCCGGGTTGTGATACGT
>JABDLI010000129.1 GCA_013003065.1 Phycisphaerales bacterium
GCTATCGCCACCCGTCGCCCTTTCGCTTCTGCTCCTCTTCGTCCTCGTCGTCGAGCGCGACGTCGTCCTCGAGCTTCTGCTCGAGCTCCTGCATCGGGTTCTTGTCCTTGCGATCCTTGTAGAGGCGGAAACGCGACTCCACCGGCTCCGGGGGCCAGGTGTTGTTGCTGAGGTCGATGTCCGCGGTTTCCAGGTGCGGATCGAGCTCGATGCGGACGATCGGCTCGTTGGCCAGCAGCAGCTTGGAGACCCGCTCGTTGTCCTTTCGCCAGATCTCGGCCGGGATCCGCAGCTCCTCCGTGCGTCCGCTCTCGTATTCGATCGCGAGGATCAGCGGCATGACGAGGCCGCCCTTGTTGCGGAAGTCGACGACGTAGAACCGCTCTTCCCGCCCGAGGTACTCGGCGTCGTCGTCCTCCAGCCGGTCGAGAAAACGCTGGAAGCGACGCCGGTCGTCCTTGGTGACGTCAAGCTCGTCGAACTCGTTGTAGAAGTCGAGGAGCTCGGGAAAACGCTCGGTGCGTTTCGCGAGAGCGCGGTTCCGGCGTTCCGAGAGGGACTCGGGCTCGTCGTCCCGCTCGGCCTTGGAAATCGCGCTGTCCTCGTCGAGGTCGCCGGTCTTCATCTCGTAGACCTTGACGCCCTCGATGGCGATGTCGGTGTGGTCGGTCGTGTAGAACCAACCCCGCCAGAACCAGTCGAGATCGATGCCCGACGCGTCTTCCATGCTCCGGAAGAGATCGGCGGGCATCGGGGCCTTGAACTGCCAGCGGCGGGCGTACTCCTTGAACGCAAAGTCGAAGAGCTCGCGGCCGAGGATGGTCTCTCGCAAGATGTTCAGAGCCGTCGCCGGCTTCGCGTAGGCATTGCTGCCGAACTGAAGGAGCGACTCCGAGTTGGTCATGATGGGCACCTGGTTGGTGCTCCGCATGTAGCCGACGATGTTCCGCGGCTCGCCGCGGCGGGAGGGGTACTCCTCTTCCCATTCCTGCTCGGTGAGGTACTGGACGAAGGTGTTGAGCCCTTCGTCCATCCACGTCCACTGCCGCTCGTCGGAGTTCACGATCATCGGGAAGTAGTTGTGCCCAACCTCGTGGATGATCACCGAGATCAACCCGTACTTCGTGCGCTTCGAATAGGTGCCGTCCTCCTCCGGGCGGGGGCCGTTGAAGCAGATCATCGGGTACTCCATCCCGCCGACCGGGCCGTTGACCGAGATCGCCACGGGATAGGGGTAGGTGAACGTGTACTTCGAGTAGACGTCGAGCGTGTGCATGATGGCGTGCGTGGAATACCGGCTCCACAGCGGCTCGCCCTCGTTGGGGTAGTAGGACATGGCCCACACCGGGTTGCCCTCGACGTCGTGGAGCATCGCGTCCCAGATGAACTTGCGGGACGTCGCGAAGGCGAAATCACGCACGTTCTCGGCGGCGTAGACCCACGTGCGGGTGTCGCCCGAGCGCGATGATTCGTTCATCTTCGCTTCGTCGGGCGTCACGATGAACACCGGCTTGTCCGTCCGGGACGCGATCTCCAGCCGCTCCCGCTGTCGCGGGGTCAAGACGTCGTCGGGGTTCTGGAGCACGCCGGTCGAGGCGACCACGTGGTCGGCGGGCACCGTGATCCGGACGAGGTAGTTGCCGAACTCCAGCGAGAACTCTCCCCGCCCGAGGAACTGCTTGTTGTGCCAGCCCCGGACGTCGTTGTACGGCGCCATACGCGGGAACCACTGGGCGATCTCGTAGAGGAAGTTGTCGTCATCTTCGAAGTACTCGCACGCCGTGCGACCCCGCACCTCGTCGGAGCGGTTGATCGTGTAGCTCCAATCGATCGAGAAGGTCGTGGTGGCTCCGGCTGCCAGCGGCTCCGGGAGGTCGATCCGCATCATCGTCTTGACGATCGTGTGGGGGAGGTCATCGCCGTCCGCGTCCACGACGCGCTCGATGGTGGCCGATCCGTCGAACTCCGCCCGTTTGAGGAGCCGCTTGATGTCCCGCGGTCGCATCTTCTCGAAGCGCGGCGCGGTCGAGATGAGCGCGGCGTCGGAGTCGGGAGCGTACAAGTTCGCGTCGAGCTGCACCCAGAGGTATCGCAGCGTGTCCGGCGAGTTGTTGAAGTAGTGGATCGTCTCGTGACCGGTGAGACGCTGGTTGTCGTCGTCGATCTCGACGTCGATCTCGTAGTCCGCGCGTTGCTGCCAGTATCCGTGGCCCGGCGCGCCCGAGGCGGTGCGATACGCGTTCGGCGTCGGGAGGATCTCCTCGAGCTGCCGGAACTTGTCGATCTGGTCGAACTTCTCGATGGCGTCGTCGTCGTGGTCGGCGGCGATGGCGACGCTGGCCACGATCACCGCGGCGGCCACGAACACGCTGGCCGGGTTCCTGATCTGCATCGGGGCGCTCCTGGTCGGTGCGATGTTCCGGAGCCTTCGTTATAGCGAAGCCGCCCGCGCCCGACGAGGCTGGGGACGCGGGAATCGCCCTGGCGCGTCCACCAGCCGCACGAAGATCGCATCGATCAGTCGTACTGCAGCGTCACGGTCGGTCGGAAACGGTCGGTTGAGAGTTGGAGATTCGTGCGCAACCGGAACACCGACTCGCCCAACCGACGCTGGGCGAAGAACAGGAACACCTCGTGCTCGCCTTCGGCCAGGCCGAGCCGATCGAGATCGAGGTGCTGGAGGGTCGAGCTGCCGGCGCCGCCGATGTCCATGACGAGTTGCCCGTCCACGAACAGCCAGAAGCCGTCGCCGCCCTCGAACTCGATGAAGCCGCCACTGCACTCGGTGTACGGGAACGACGCCCCGAGCGTGTAGGTGAAGTGGTTGTTGTGCGGGTCGCCTTCGTTGCCGAGCAGGCGGTCGTCGATCGGGTAGAAGTCGTCGGAGAGATACTCGTACACCCCATCGCCGCCGCGGGTCAGCGTGATGACGTGCACCGCCGACTGGTTGACGCCGAGGACGTCGCGGTACCATTGGCCGAACGTGTCGGCAGAGGTGATGCCGCCGGTGTCGTCGGCGCCACGCGCTCCCTCCGTGTCGTCGATCTCGACGCACGCGTTGAGGTATGCCATGTCGACGTGCAGTTGCGAGTCATCTTTCAGCTTGATCTTCTCACCGCAGAAGCTGCCGAAGAACTCCGACTCGTCCTCGATCTTGAGCTCGCACTTCGCCCCCTGGATCCAGGCGCAGATCTGTGACTTCTTCTTGATCTCGATCTTCCCCTTCTTGCCCAAGCTCGAGCGGCGGATCGAGACGAGCTGCGGATTGCCGGTGTTCATGTTGATCGAGCACCGATCGTCGAGCGTGATCTCCTTCTTGACGTGCAGCGTCAGCGACGACGCCGGCAACAGCTCGATGCGAGAACGGTCCTTCATCTCCAGCTTGTCGTCGCAGCGAATGGTCACGTGGCCGGCGATGTACACGACGCACTTTTCCTCGAGCTTGAGCTTCTTGCACCGCAGGTCGCCGCTGATCGTGTGCTCGCCGCCCTTGAGCTCGACGTCACCGTCCGTCAGGCCGAGGATGGGCGGCGCCACGACGGGCACGGAGTTGGGCCGGAAGAGTGCCCCCCGCGTGCCGTTGACGACTGCGTCGTGCTCGAGCTTGATGACCCGAAGCGGGGAGGCGCCGGGTCCCACCAGGACGTCGCCGTTCACGACGGACCGATCCTTGATCTTGACCTTGTCCTTCTTGATGGCGTTCGTCATGAGGAGCGCGTTCTCGCCGACGTTCGCACCGCCGTAGGGCCCGACATTCGAGTCGAAGCTGTCCACGACACTGTCGTCTTCGATCTCGATCTTGTCACGCACCGTGATCGCAAAGTTCCACGGCCCCTGATCCGCATTCTGCGTATCGACGTGCACGCCGGCGCCCTTGCCTTCGAGATCTGCCTCGCCGCCCACGAAGCCGCCGTACAGGTGACCGTCCTTGATCTTCAGCTTGCGACCCGGCGCGATGATCGTGCCGTAGATGTGGCTGTCCTTCTCGATCTTCACGTCACCCGTGCCCAGGGCCACGATGGTGACCGCGGTCGTCGAGTGCCCGTCGGTCTGGAAGATCGTGCCTTCCTTGAACTCGCAGTACTTGCCGAGCGCATAGATGGTGAGCGTCGCGTCGGGCAGCACCACGATCTGTGTCTTCTTGAACTTCAGCTCGTCGTCGACGACGATCGTGAGATCGCCCTCGACCGTGATGACGGAATCCTCCTTGATGTGCAGCTTCCCGAAGTGCATCGCCGGTTCGTCGACCTCGTCGTCGGGGAACATGTCGCCGGTGAGCGTGACGGTGCCCTCGAGATGAACGTGCTCCTGGTAGGACTGGAGATCTTCCGGCGCGTCGGGGTCGGGCATCGGGTAGGCGAGCGCGAGGCTTCCGATCGGACCCAGCACGGTGCCCTTGATGTCCGTGACCTCGTCGATGTCGGCGCCGGGGCCGACGTCGAGGCTCCCGCGGAAGATCGACTTGTCGTGGATCTTGACGGCGTCCTTTTCCGTGGAGTTCGTGGAGGCGTAGGCCATCCCCCCGTGGTTGCCCCGGAGGCCGTAGGCGCCGAGGCTCGAGCTGAAGGCGTCGACGACGGCGTCCTTGTGGAGATGGATGTCTCCCTCGACCCGCAAGCCCAGCGATTGCACGTCTCCACCGCCCGGTCCGCCGCGTACGCCCGCCATGTGCGGCGCGATCGGACGCCCCTCGGAATCCCGCCACTGCTCGTCGACCCGGAAGCCGAAGCCGGAGGCGACCGGGCGGTGACGGTGGTCCATCCCGTAGGCGATGGTGTCGGCGTAGTGACCGGGGCCGTTCGACGGCGTGACCGCGAAGTCGGCGTGGCTCTTGCGGAAGTCGCGCACGAGGCCGGTCAGCTCGAGCGTTTCCGGCGGCGTGTCGGCCACGCCCGTCTGCAGCTTGTTCGGCCACACGATCAACGCGGTCAGCACGGCCGCCACGCCGGCAAACGACGCAAGCATCTTGAACGTTCGCACCTTGTCAGACATCGTGCCTCCTCCCGATCGCGTTCCCGGACCTGACCCCGGCGGTCCGTGCGGTCCCGACATCGCCCCCATCGGCCGTCGCCGGCTCGGGCTGGAACACGCCGGCCCGGCCGGCGAGGGAAGTTGTGATCTACGCCGGATGGCGGCCTCGCGAACGGTGTTATCGGGAGGTGGCTTCGGTACACTCAGAAGGATGGACCGACTCCCCGGAATCACCTGGTGACCACCTTCGCCCATCCGCCGACCGAATCGGACACGCCGCGTCCACCGCTGTACGCCACCCGCGCGCAGGTCGAGCGGGTGCCGGTCGAGGTCTGTCGGACCAGCGCCGAGGCGTGCCACATGGTGGCGCAGGAGATCGCGACCCTGATCCGAGAACGGGCGGCGAACGGGCGGACGGCCGTCCTTGGTCTGCCCACCGGCTCGACCCCCCACGGCATCTACGACGAGCTGGTGCGTCTGCACCGAGACGAGGGGCTCAGCTTCGCGAACGTCGTGACGTTCAACCTCGACGAGTACTGGCCCATGGATCCCGCCGCGCTCCAGAGCTACCGGCGGTTCATGAACGAGTACCTGTTCGACCACGTCGACATCGATCCACGCCACGTTCACATCCCCGACGGCACCCTCGACCGCGGGGAGGTGGCCCGGGCGTGTGACGACTACGAAGCGGCGATCCGCGACGCGGGTGGCATCGATCTCCAGATCCTCGGCATCGGCCGAACGGGTCACGTCGGTTTCAACGAGCCCGGGTCCGATCGCGCAAGCCGCACGCGGCTCATCACGCTCGACACCGTGACCCGCATGGACGCCGCGAGCGACTTCTTCGGCGAGTGGAACGTCCCCCGCAAGGCGATCACGATGGGCGTCGGGTCGATCCTCGATGCCCGCCGGATCGTGCTCGTCGCCTTCGGGGAGCACAAGGCGCCGATCATCCGCCGCGCCGTCGAGGAGCCGGTGACGTCGTCGGTCGCGGCGAGCTTCCTCCAGGAGCATCCCTCGGCGACGATCGTCCTCGACCCCGCCGCCGCCGCTTCGCTCACGCGTTTCCAGACACCGTGGCAGCTCGGCTCGATCGATCGGTTCGGCCTCGAGTGGGACCACGCGTGGACGAAGAAGGCGACGATCTGGCTTGCCCGCACACTCGAGAAGGCGATCCTGAAGCTGACGGACGAAGATTACAACGCCCACGGATTGCAGGACCTGCTCTCGGCCCGCGGCGGCGCCTACGACATCAACCTCGAGGTCTTCAAGGCGCTTCGCAACACGATCACGGGCTGGCCGGGCGGCAAGCCGGGGCGGCCCAAGTTCGTGCCGGGCGCCGGCGTCGACTCCGGCAACCCGCCCGACGTCGTCCCGAAACGCGTCGTCGTCTTCAGCCCGCACCCCGACGACGACGTGATCTCGATGGGCGGCACGCTCATTCGCCTGTGCGAGCAGGGGCACGAGGTGCACGTCGCCTACCAGACGTCCGGCAACATCGCGGTCTTCGACGAGGACGCCGAACGGCACGCCGACTTCCTGCTGGAGATGCTCGACCGGCCGGGAGCGCCGCCGGAGGAAGCCGAGGAGATCCGGTCGGTGCTGGCGTTCATCCGCGCCAAGTCACCCGGCACCGTGGACTCCGCCGCGCTCCAACGGATCAAGACCCTCATCCGGCGGACAGAAGCGCGGAGCGCCGCGCGGTACTCGGGTGTGTCAGCGGACCGCATCCACTTCCTGGACCTGCCGTTCTACGAAACGGGCCGCGTGCGGAAGAATCCGATGGGGGAGCAGGACGTCGAGATCGTCACAACCCTGCTCGAACGCGTCCGCCCTCACCTCGTCTACGCGGCGGGAGATCTCTCCGACCCCCACGGCACCCACCGCGTGTGTCTCGATGCGACGCTCGCGGCGCTCGAGAAGGTGTCGAGACGTCCCGAAGACGCGTCCTGGTGTCACACCTGCGAGCTGTGGCTCTACCGCGGCGCGTGGCAGGAGTGGGAACCGCACGAGCTTCACATGGCGGTGCCGTTGAGCCCGAGCGAGGTCGACCGGAAGAGGACGGCGATCTTCCGCCACGAGTCCCAGAAGGATCGAGCGCTCTTCCCGGGTCCCTACGACCGACGCGAGTTCTGGCAACGCGCCGAACAACGCAACCGCGCGACGGCGGAGCTCTACGACCAGCTCGGGCTCGCCGAGTACGAAGCGATCGAAGCGTTCGTCCGCTGGGAGCCCCGCGGCTGAGCGCGGTGGTCTGAACGTCCGTCGTTCGTGGGGAGACCCAGACGCCCAAACCTCGCCTCTTCTCTGTGTCTCTGTGTCTCTGTGCCTCCCACCCTTCCGCTCGACGTGGAGCGCAGAACGGTCGCAGCCGCAGCATCGGGCCCGGCCACGGCCCCGGACTCTCCCAGCGAGCGAGCGGCAACACCGTCGAGTCGCCGCGACGTTGGACACCCTGAAGGAGGTAGGGAGGCACAGAGACACAGAGACACAGAGAAGACTGAGGCGGGCTGCGACGCGAGCGCGCGTTCATCAGCGCTCAGCGGACCACGCCGATCATTTGCTTCTTCCCTCTGCGCCCTCTCGCGGCCCTCGGTCCCTCGATCACGACCGACGCCGTGGCGCTATTCCGTGAACATTTCAACCTCCGCCTCCGGTCACCGCACCACACTCACTGCACCGAGCGCCAGCGCCGATCGGATACGCGCAGGTCGGGCAGAGCCCTTGGCGTCGCCTGATGACCCTGTTGACGAGGCGGAAGTACGCCGACACCGCGACGTACCCCACGCCAAGGAGCAGCGCGTAGAAGGTCGTCGATACCGCGAAGCCCAGTGGGAGAACGCGGGTCGGAACGAGACGTCCGGGATCGCGGAGGAACGGCTGGATGACTCCCTTGGCCGGCAGCACATGGACGTAATGCCCGCCGTCCGTGATGCTCCCCCAGAACTCGAACTTCATGGTCTTGAACGGGAACCCGAACCGAGCGTCGCAGACCGCACGCAATTCGGGATCCATGTTTCGAGTCCCTCCGGACGCGGCGCTCTGGACCGTCACCAGCCACGATCCGTCGAACACCTGGACCCGCTCAGGTGCCTCCGGCCACTCGGGTCGCCGGAACCGGTTCCAGAGCGGGACGCCACGCTCGATCGCGACCGCGTCGCCAGCGGCGTGTGGAATCGTTCCGCCGATGACCAAGGACACGGCCCACGCACTCAACACCGCGGCGCCTGCGCCGAGCGCCAGAAAAACACAGATGAGTACGGACCAGCGTCTGAACAACGGTGGAACTGGCGTGCCTACTCGGTCGCCGCCACCGCCGGCGTCGTCCGCTCGGCCTCAAACTGCATCTGGAACGAGCCGTCGATGTCGAGCGTACCTTTCATCGTCGCGCCATCCACGGTCGCGACGAACTTGATCATCCCCATCTGCTCCGTGTCGCGGCCGAACGTGAGCTTCTTCGCCGCGGGATCCCACGTGATCGTCTGCAGCGGATCATCGCCCATCCGCGATTCGATGCGTCCCTCGAGATGACCGGCGTCGTTGACGGCGAACGTGATCGTGAACTCGGCGCCGGGCGGGGCATCTTCGCCGGTGAGCCGGCCGTTCCACGTGCCCGTGATCGCCTCTGGGCTCGACACGGTCGTCCCACTCGTCTCGCTCGAGGTGCTGGCGATCGACTCATCCGGCGTCGGGCTCGTCGGCTCGGCCGGCTGCTGTCGCGGCAGCAGCGTGTCGGCCATGGCCAGGTTGTAGATGGTCACGGCCGAGCACACCGCCGACTGCACCATGTACTCCGGCACCGCGTACCGCAGCGTGTCGTGCTGCGTGTGGTGGATGAACCGGTAGTTCTTGCCCTCGCGTCCGCCGATGCCGTGCTCCTGCCAGAAGAAGCCCGGGATATCTTCCGCGTTGAACGGCATGTGGTCGGAGCCGCCGCCGCGGGGCATCCGCTCGCGCACGACCAGCTTGACCGGCATGTCCGGGAAGGCCTCGTTCACGGACGCTGTCGCCGCTTCGAGCATCGGCACCATCGGCTCGATGCAGAGCAGCCCACCTTGATAGTTCGACCCGCCGTCCTCGACGAACACGGCGGAGATACCGGCCTTCTCCTCGTCGCTCAGGCCTTCGACGTACGCGCGGGAGCCGAGCAGACCCTGCTCTTCGCCGGTCCAGAGGATGAACCGGATCGTGCGTTTGGGCTTCGCGCCCACCTCCATCAGGATGCGGGCCGCTTCGAGCGCGACCGCGCAGCCCGTCGCGTTGTCCTGGGATCCCTGCGTGCCGGGGCCGTCCCACGAATCGAGGTGACCCGAGAGAATCACGACCTCGTTGGGAAGCTCGGTGCCGGGGATCTCCGCGACGACGTTCGCGACCGGGAAGGGGCCCTCGACGAAGTGGTGCTCCAGATCGATCTCGACCTCGACGTCCTCGCCGTCGTAGAGCCGCGAGTTCATCGCGTCGTAGTCGGCGCGGCGGACGTACACGGCGACCTCATCGGGCAGGTCGTCGAAGCTCATCTCCCGCCAGCCGCGTTGGCTGCTGGTAATCACCAGATCGCTGCGGGCTCCGTAGATGCGGCCGGCGATCCCGGCGTCCTCGAGCGCGGCGTTCATCGCGTCCGCTTCGCGTTGCTGCCGCTCGCGTTCTTCGCGGCGTCGTTCCCGCTCCGCGGCATCACCGCCGCGTCGCCGCCACCGCCGCTGGGGCTGCGGGCTGAGCACCCACGCGCCGGCGAGGTCGCCGGCCATCGCCTCGACCTCCTCGATCGTCTTCGGCGCTTTGACCACGGTGCCCCGCACCGGGCCGTCCGTCCCCGCCGACCACGACCGCGCGCTGAACTCGAACGCCTGCTCGACGGGCTCGACCATGCGGGCCGAGCTGGGCCCGCGATCGAACCGCACGGGGATCTCTCCCCACTTCTCGAGTCGCGCGTTGTGGAGCCCGATGGCGTCGAACTCGTCACGCGTCCACGCCATGGCGCGGGCCTCGCCGGTCGACCCGGTGAGCCGGGGTCCGATCTCTTCGCTCATGTAGGCGAGGTAGTCCCAGACCTGGCTGTTGTCCGTGCCCTCGTCGATGATCCGGTCGATGACCGCGGGATCGCCCTGCGCCGCGGCCGTGTGGGCCAGGGCGAGCGTCATCAGACCGATCGTGATCCTTCCTCGCATGAACGTGCTCCTCGCGGGATGACGGTGGTGGTGTCCGGCTTCCCCCGAAGGCCGAGTCCACGATACCCCGCCGGCGGCGGCTTGGGAACGATCCCGTGGTGATTCACACGGGAAGGTGGCTCGGGGCGGCGGCCGCGGCCACTACACTCTGCGTCATGAGCCGACATCATTTGATCGTTTCCGGTCTGATCGCCCTCGCGTTTGCCGCGACCGGGCGAGCCGACGTGACGCTGCCCGCCCTCCTCGACGACCACATGGTGCTGCAACGCGACGCCATGGCGCGGGTCTGGGGCTGGGCGCGAGCGGGGGAGGAGGTGACGGTGAAGGGATCGTGGGGCGCCGTCGTCCGCACCCGGGCCGACGCGTCCGGCCGCTGGTCGGTGCGGCTGGCGACGGGTGAGGCCGGCGGCCCGCACACGCTCACCATCTCGGGTGACAACGCGATCACGCTGAACGACATCATGCTCGGCGAGGTGTGGGTGTGCTCGGGTCAATCGAACATGGAGTGGTCGCTCGCCCAAGCCGCGCCGGGGTACCGCGGCGCGGTGCCGATCAACGAAGAGATCGCGACCGCCGATCATCCGTCGATCCGACTGTTCACCGTGCCGAACACGCGTTCCGCGCCGCGGCGGGGGACGTGTCGCGGAACGTGGGTCCGCTGCACGCCGGAGACGGCGCGGCGGTTCAGCGCCGTCGGCTACTTCTTCGGCCGCGAGATTCACGAGGAAGTCGGCGTCCCCATCGGCCTCATCAGCGCCGACTGGGGCGGCACCGTGGCGGAGGCGTGGACGAGCGCCGAGGGGCTCGCGGGGTTCCCCGCGTTTGCGGACACCATCGAGATGGTCGAGACGCTCGCCGATCCCATTCGTCGCACGAGCTACGTTCGAGAGCACGTGGACGGCTGGTGGGACCGGCTGGACGCTCGCGCGCCGGGGGGCGGGGCGTGGCGGGAGGGCGTGGGTGACGACGGCTGGGACACCATGGCCGTGCCGTCCACGTGGGGCGGTGACCTCGGAGCCTTCGACGGCGTCGGGTATCTCCGGCGTGTCGTCGAGTTGCCGGCCGCCGCGGCGGGCGTCGCCGGCGAACTGCACCTCGGACCCATCGACGACTACGACGACGCCTGGGTGAATGGCCGGCACGTCGGGAGCGAACACCGATCGGGACAGTGGCAGCAGGCCCGGACGTACGCGATCCCGCGGGGCGTCTTGCGGGCCGGCCGGAACGTGATCGCGGTCCGCGTGCTCGACACCGGTGGACTCGGCGGCATCAACGGCAACGCGTCCCAGCTTCGCCTGACGGCCGGCGCGACGACGGTCGACCTCGCCGGCACGTGGCAGTTCGCGCGGGGGGAGGCGATGTCGCAGATCGGCAGCCTGCCCGCCGGCGTCAACTTCGGGCCCAACACGGCGACCGTGCTCTTCAACGGCATGATCGCGCCGCTCACGCCGTACACGATCCGCGGGGCGATCTGGTACCAGGGGGAGTCGAACCGCACGCGGGCGGAGCAGTACCGCCGGCTCTTTCCGGCCATGATCACCGACTGGCGGCGGCAGTGGGGGATCGGCGACTTCCCGTTCTACTACGTGCAGATCGCGCCGTTCCGCTACGGCGGCGACACCGGGCAGGCGGCGGCGTTGCGTGAGGCGCAGATGATGACGCTGTCCGTGCCCAACACGGGCATGGCGGTCACGATGGACATCGGCAACCCCGCGGACATCCATCCGAAGAACAAGCACGACGTCGGGCACCGCCTGGCGCTCCTCGCACGACGGCACACCTACGGCGAACGCGGACTCGCGGCGTCCGGCCCGCTCTACCGCGACCACGCGGTCGAGGGCAACGCGATTCGCCTGCGGTTCGATCACACCGACGGCGGGCTGGAGCTGCGGCAGAGCCGCAAACGCGTCTTCTGGATTGCCGGCGACGACCGCCGCTTCGCTCCGGCCGATGCGCGGGTCGTCGGGGACTCGGTCGTCGTGACGTGCGCCGGCGTCGCCCGCCCCGTCGCCGTGCGGTATGCCTGGGAGGCCGCCGCGGAGGGCACGCTCTTCAACGGCGCGGGGCTTCCCGCGTCGAGCTTCCGCACCGACGACTGGGAGGGGCCGCTCCCGCCCGTCACGAACGAGGCCGAGGCCCGTTCTTACCGAACCGACGAGCCCGGCTTCGTCCCGCTGTTCAACGAACGCGACCTGACGGGTTGGGTGAACGTCAACGGTGCGCCGAGCACATGGAACGTGCAGGACGGCGTGATCGCCTGCTCGGGCATCCCGACCGGGGTCCTGCGCACCGAGATGCAGTACGAGAACTTCATCCTCGAGCTGGAGTGGCGGCATCTGCGGGCCGGCGGCAACGCGGGCGTCTTCGTGTGGAGCGATCCGCTCCCTGCGAAGGGCCAGCCCTACACGCGGGGCATCGAGGTGCAGGTGCTCGACGGGCAGGAGGGGAGCTGGTACACGAGCGACGGCGACATCTTTCCCATCCACGGAGCGCGGATGACGCCGGAAAACGGACGTGGCGGCAGCCGCGCGTTCCCCACCGAGGCGCGGTCGAACGCGGCGCCGCTCTGGAACCACTACCGCATCGAGGGCAAGGACGGCTCGATCACGCTCGCCGTCAACGGCACCGTCGTCACCCGCGGTCACGACGCCAGCCCCCGCAAGGGCTATATCTGTCTGGAGTCGGAGGGCTCGCCCGTCGAGTTCCGCCGCATCCTCATCAAGCCGTTGCCCTCGAGCGACGGTCTCAGCGCCGACGCGGTGGCCGACGAGGCCCGCGGCTTCCGCTCGCTTTACAGCGGCGTCGATTTCGACGGTTGGAAGTACACGCCGGAGCACGCCGGTCACTGGACGGCGGCGAACTGGAAGATCGCCTTCGACGGTGTCGGCCCCGACCTGTGGACGGAAGAGTCGTTCGGCGACTTCGAGCTGCGGTGCGACTGGCGGTGGGCGGGGGAGGCGGTCGAGGGCGAGCGCCCGGTCGTTCTTCCCAACGGAGACCAGCCGGGCACGACGGTGCGGGTCATGGATGCGGGCGACAGCGGCATCTACCTGCGGGGCAGCAGCAAGAGCCAGGTGAACATCTGGTGTTGGCCGATCGGTTCGGGTGAGGTGTACGGCTACCGCACCGACCGCTCGATGCCGGCGGATGTGCGCGCGGGAGTGACGCCCCGCGTGGCCGCCGACGCGCCGATCGGCGAGTGGAACCGGTTCGAGATCACGATGGTGGGGGAGGAGCTGACCGTCGTGCTGAACGGGCAGACGGTCCTCGACCACGCCCGCCTCCCCGGCGTCGCGGCGCGCGGTCCGAT
>JABDLI010000239.1 GCA_013003065.1 Phycisphaerales bacterium
CACGGGCACGGACGCGGTGGCGCAAAACGCCCGATCCAACCTGCCCGAGGCGGCACGGACGCCGCCGGTGATCCCGCAGCCCTGCACCCGCCGGAGGCGGTGCGAAAAACAGTCTCACTCCACCCCGTACAACGGCGCCAACACCCGCACGAACGAGTACAGCACGACCGCCACGGGCGTCAGCGTCAGAGCGGTGCCCAACGCCGCGAGCATCCAGCCTCGGCGGCGGGTGCGGAAGAGGGCGAGCCCGAGCGTCAGCGCCGGGAGGGCGAGGAGGGCGGCGAGCCACGGACGTTGGACGAAGAGAAGGACCACGCCCGGCAGGACGATCTCCTGCTCGCGTGCGATGTTCCCGAGCAACGCAAGGATGAGCCATCCGAGCGCGCCGGATGCGAAGGCGGTGACGATGATCCCGATCCCGCCCGCGCGGCGGACACCCGTCGTGTCGCCGATCGACGAGCCGGTCACTTGCCGGGGGCCGCGCCCATCGCGCTCATGAGCTCGCCCATGAGCGTCTGCGTGACGGCCTCGGCGTTCGGAAACTCACCGGCCCGCACGCGATCGGCCATCGACGCGAGCACCTGCTTGGTCGCTTCGGCCATGGCCGCCATCTGCGCGCCCGCGGCGTCACCGGTGCCCGCGAAGACGGACTCGCCGTCGAGGAACCACCGGCCGTCGATCGTGATGAGCTTGAGCATCTGAGGCCGCCCCATCGGGCCGGTGGCCACGGCGGTGGCTTCGGTGGCGGTGACGTCCTGCAGCTCCACGTTCGCCCCCGCGCCCGGCGTCATGCCCCCGGCGGGTCCGGCCATCGCGCTCTCGGCCGCGTCGCCGAACTGTTCACGCATCGCCTGGACGAACTGCGCCGACGCATCCACGCTGCCACGGACGACCCGCAGCAGCCGGCGGGTCGCGGGCTTGGTCGTGTGAATGGCGTCGAGGTAGGCGTTGACCGTGTCGGCATCGCCCGCGTCCACCGACTGCATCGCGGCCACGAGTGCCTCGGCCGATTCGTACCCGCCGCCGGAGCGGGGGGCGGGGGGGCTGGACCCGGCGCTCCCGCCGCGGGTCTGGGCCCGGTCGGGCGGCGTGGGCAACGCGGGTTCGCTGCTGCGGGCCGTGATCTTCTGCAGCCGTTCGTCGAGCCCGGCGCGGAATGCCGACACCTCGGCCGCCGCGTCCCGGCTGCCGACCTGCTCGAGCTCTTCCCGCGCGCTCTGAAGCTCGGCTTCGGCCTGGCCGATCGCCTCTTCCTCGGCGGCGCGAAGCTCGTCCGCGGTGCGGGCGTAGTCCGCGCCGCGTCCGAACGTGTTGCCGGCGGCGCCCAAACGCTCCAGCAGCAGACGCCGGCCGGCCAGCTCGCGAGCGCGGGAGGTGTGCACGTTCGCGGCCAGCTCGTGCGCGCGGGCGAGCGCCAGCCGCACGGCGTCGCGTTCATCGCGCGGCCCCTTGCTCGAGGCCCGCTTGGCTTGGCTGACCGCCGCGTTGGCATGCTCGAGCGCCGATTCGTACTGCGGCAAGAGGGTGTCGGTCCACGCGTTCTGCATCTCCGAGAGCGTCGTCTGGATCTCATTGCGGTACGCGTTCACGGCCTGCCGCGTCTGCTGCACCTGGGTGCTGCGCATCTCGTTGCGGGCGTCGAGCGCGACCTCGGACGATCGGATCTCGTTCAGCATCGACTGCAGGAACCCGACGCGGGTCGACGCGAGCTCGTGCTCCGGCCGGAGATCGAACTGGAGGTCATTCTCGCGGTGCGCGATCTGTGATTCGTACTTGTCCGCCTCGCGTTCGATCCGGACCGCCTCCTCGAACGTCGGAAGTCCGGCGAGGTGGCCGACCTCGGATGCCTGACGCCGGAGCTGCGCGGCCTGCCCGTCGAGCTGGGCGATCATGACCCGCTCGTCGCGGTTCTGCGACTCGCGGTCGGCGATGGGCCCGTCGAGCTCCGCGATACGGCGGCTCAGGTCCTGGATGCGGCCGCTGACGTCGGTGCGGGCCGACGCGAGACTCGTCTTGTGCGGACCGCCGACTTGACGCTCGAGCGTCGTCGCCAGCGTGTCCAGACGCAACGCGGCGTCGATCTGCCCGTGCACGATCTCCCGCTGGCGGCGGTGCGTCGCCGCCAGCGTCTCGGCTTCGGCGAGGCCGATCGTCGCCAGCTCGCGTTTGGCGGTCGAGACGAGCAACGCCGCGGCGGCTTCCTGACCCGGTGTCTCGCTCACGCCGGTCAACGATGATGCGACCTTCTGCAACGCCGAGCGGGTCGTGGCGATGGCCTCGGGATCGTCGGCCGGAGGCGGGGCGAGGACGGCGTAGCGGAGCGAGCGGCTGGCCTCGTCGATCGTGACCTGGGCATCGGCCGCCCGACGCGCGCTGGCGTCCTCGCAGCCGAGCTGCGTGGCGGTGGCGAGCAGGGCGGTGGCGAGGATCGGGAGCGGGCGGATGGGCATGGGACGGATTCTCGAGGGACAAGGGGGAAACGAAGAGTCTACCAGGAGGCCCAGAGCAGGGCGGGAACGGGCCGGCGTCCGGCGACCCCTGGCGTGATCAGCGACCCCGGCGGGTCGGTTCGTTGCTCGTCTCGGCGGTGGGAGGCTCGAACTCGACCGGGTACTCGACCCGGGGCCGGAGCATCGATTCGATCCACTGCACGGTCGCCTGGACCTGGCGATCCTGCGTCCGGGCAAACGCGAATCGCCAGCCGTGGACGTCCGGGTGGGGCTTGCGGGCGACCGTGCGGGGAAGCCCGTACTGGATGATGAGCGAGTCGAGCGGTCGCTCGTAGTTGATCAGCGGCCACTCGCCGTCGACGTCCAACCGTTCGAGGATGAGCAGGTTCGTGTACCGGACCCGCGCGTCGCGGCTGTTTCGCCGGTGAAGGAAGAACCGTCCGGCGTCGGGTCCGCCGTGACACCGGCTCGTCGCGCAGGTGTTCATGAGCCAGGCGTTGTGGACCCGCTGGCGGAACAGGTTCAGGGCGTAGGGCTCGGAGAGCACCTGGATCTCGGGATACAGCTCGCGCGCCCGCAACGCGAACATGAGCTGCACGACACGCAGCGGATCGGCGTTGAAGAGCGCGCGGCGATCGACCTCGGCGGCCGGGATCATCGGGTCGTCGCCGTAGAGGGCGACGAGCCGCTCGATCGTGGCCCGTTCGACCAGTACATTGGGCGGACGGTCGAAGTCGATCTCGTAGACGCGAATGAGGTTGACATCGTCCGCCGAGATGATCGACTCGGGGAGTCCGCGGTCCGGAGACGGCGCGCGGATCGGTTCGGCCGAGGCGGGCGCCGCTTTCGGTTGCTGCGCGAGCCTGATCTGCGCGCGCACGTTCGTGAGGAGGCGGCGGGCCGCGACGAGGTCGTTGTGTTTCAGCAGGTCGACCAGCTCGCGCTCGGCGAGATCGTAACGCCGCTCGTCGACCAGCCATTCGCAGAGCGCGAGATGACGCCCGCTCGTGTCGGGGGTGATCGATCCCCGGAACTGCTCGTACCGCTCCTCGAAGGTGGGCTCGAGCTCGATGCGGTCGACCGTCTCCCGCTTGAACGTCGCTCGGACGCCATCCAGCTCGATCACCACCCGTTCGAACGAGTCCTCGATGATCACGCCGGCCCGAACCGAGCCGTTGCGGAGGATGACGAGGCCGCGTTGGCCGGGGGCCGGATCGAGCAGCCGGATGATCTGCGGTCGGCCCTTGGCGTAGCTCTCGAGCGTGCCGTCGAGCGTGCGGATCACGATGACGGCGTCGTCCTCCAGCTCGACGTACCCCATGACCTCCTGGTGCCGGTTCGGGCGGAGAATCACCCGGGCCGGCTTCTCGGCCTGGGTCGCGGGTGGCGCGGACGCCGCATCGTCGGCCCGGGCCTCGATCGCCGAGGCGACCAGACCGAGACCGCCGGCCACCGCCAGGAGCGTGGCGGCGTGTCGCCATGACAGCACGCGGAAGAGCATCAGGACCATTGTCGTGCGGGCCGGGTGGTTTCGTCAAAGGGAGGCCGAAACGCCCCGCGTTCCCCTCCCCTTGCGGGGCCATCGGGGGTGTGGGATCCTCCCTCCTTCCGTCCTTTCCGCCTCCTCAACCGGAGCCCCGACCATGAAGCTCGGCGTGATGTCGGCCCTCTTCACCGGACGCGATTTCACGGACGTCCTCGAGTACATCGCCGGGCTCGGCCTCGATGCAATCGAGATCCCCGTCGGGGCGTATCCGGGCACTCCGTTCTTCGCCCCCGACAAGGTGCTCGCGTCGGCGTCGCGACAGAAGGAGATCAAAGCCCAGCTGCGTGACCACGGCCTCGAGCTCTCCGGGCTCGCGGTGCACGGCAACCCCGTCCATCCCGGCCGCGCGCACGCGAAACGCGACCACGCGTCGTTCGTGAACGCGGTCAAGCTCGCCCCGAAGCTCGGGACGGACATCGTCATCACGTTCTCGGGCTGCCCCGGCGGCAGCGCGAGCGACCGCATGCCCAACTGGGTCACCTGCGCCTGGCCGCCGGACAACCTGGAGATCCTCGCGTACCAGTGGGAGGACGTGCTCGTCCCGTACTGGGCCGATCAGGCCAAGCTCGCGCGGAAGCACGCGGTTCGCGTCGCGTGGGAAGCGCACCCGGGCTTCTGCGTGTACAACCCCGACACCCTCATCCGTCTCGCGACGCGGGCCCACAAGGCCTCGGGCGTCAAGGGCCGCAAGGTGCTCGGCGCGAACCTCGATCCGTCCCACTTCTTCTGGCAGGGCATCGACCCCATCCTCGCGGCGCGCGCGCTCGGCGAGGCCGGGCTGCTGTTCTACGTGCACGCGAAGGACACCGAGCTGGACCCGCACGAGGGCCCGGTGAACGGCTACCTCGACGCGCGTCCTTACGGCGATCTCAAGAAACGGTCGTGGACGTTCCGCACGTGCGGCTACGGGCACGGCGACGAGTTCTGGAAGCCGTTCGTGTCGATGCTCCGCCGGTACGGCTACGACGGTGTCCTTTCGATCGAGCACGAGGATCCGTTCATGAGCGTGGGCGAGGGGTTCGAGAAGGCGGTCGAGTATCTGAGCGGGGTGGTGATCGAGGAGAAGGCGGGGGAGGCTTGGTGGGTGTAGTCGTCGACCATCGACGGCCCCCCGCGTCCATCAACGAGTGGTGCCACGGACAGCGAAGCGTCCGTGCCGTCAGCGTCCGTCGCGCAGGGGTGGTTGACTC
>JABDLI010000156.1 GCA_013003065.1 Phycisphaerales bacterium
CACGGACACGGACGCGGACGCGGGCACGGACGCGGACACGGACGCGGACACGGACACGGACGCGCGCACGGACGCAGACACGGACACGGACCCGGACACGGTCACGGACGCGGACACGGACACGGACGCGGGCACGGACGCGGACACGGGCACGGACGCGGTCACGGACGCGGACGCGGTCACGGACGCGGACCCGGACCCGGACCCGGACAGCTCCCGCGTCTTACCCCCCCACCGACACCGGATCCAGCTTCCGCACGAGCAGCACCAACGCGAGAATCACCGCGATGGGGAGCGTGATGGTCAGGATCACCGTGCCGGGTCCGACCCCACCGCGTCGACGCTCACGCTCGACGTGCACGACGGGGACGATCCGATCGGAACGCAGCGGGAACGCCTCCGCCACCGCATCGACGAACAACGGCGCGCCGTCGGCTTCCTTGAGGGCGCGACCGCGGGCGACGTCGGCGGCCGTGACAACGCTCGCGTAGTTGCCCCAGCTCTGGCGGACGTAGCTGAGAACGTCCGCGATCTGCTGATCGTCGAGCAGGGCGCCCAGCGGCTCCATGACCGACTCGAAGGAGCGGCCCCCGGGCATTTCGATGACGCCGTGGAGTCCGTGGACGACGACCGCCGCCGCGCGGGCGGGTTCGCCGAGCACCCACGGCGACCGATCGAGAGGGGGAAAGCCCTCTTCGCCCCGACCGTCGGGACCGTGGCACCGTGCACATCCGGTGACGCCGTCGGCGTAGATGGCGGCGCCGCGGGTCGCGACCTCCTCCGGGATCGGGGCGATCCGGTACGACGCCACGGCGGTCTCGCCGCTCGCGACGCCATCGCCGCTCAGGCCACGCAACGCGGCCATCGCCACCTCGTGGCGTCCGTCGAACCGGTGGAGTCCGACATCGGCCACGGGCTCGACCAGGCCGCGGAGCCACCCGGAGACCGCCGCGTCACCGGTCGCGTGCCGGACGATCTGCGTGATGGCCGGCGTGGGCTCGACGACACCTGCCTCGACCGCTGCACGGAGACGCGTCAGGACCTCCGCGGGCGCAGCGCCGGCGGGGAGATGGGCGAGCACGTCGGACGCGAGCGACGGCTCGTCGTCGAGGCGGTCGGCGATGGGGTCGCCACTGTGCGACAACGCGGCATACGCGAGCGCGCGGACGTGCCGATCGTCGTGCGTCGCGAGGGCTTCGACCGCGTCGCGACTCCGGGCGAGATCGGCCGGCGTCACCGCCAGCAGGAGCGGCCCCACCGCTGCGACGGCCGACGACGGACGCCGCGCCGCGGTGATCGCCTCGACGAGCGTGGCCGTGATCGTGCGGCCGTCGCTCTCGGCGAGAAAGGCCGCCGCCGCGTGACGCCGCGTTTCCGGCACGTCGGCCCGAACGAGCTGCACGCCCGCGCTCATCCGTTCGAGCGGCTCGGCGAGCAGCTGCTCCGGTTCGAGACGCTCCAGCTGGAGACGCCGCGCGACGTCCGACGACGGCGTCCCGAAGCGGGCGAGATACGCGAGCGTTTCCTCCCACGCGATACGCAGCCCATCGTCCATGGGCTGCGTCTCGGCGAGCGCCGCCACCGAGGCGGCGGCGAGATCGGGGACGAACCCGCACGCGACGACGGCCTCCAGCCGCACCCGCATGTCGTCGTCACGGACCGCCCGCTCGAGACGCATCACGGCCTCGGCGGTCGTCACGTGCCCGCCCACGAGCCAGTGCCGCAAGACACGCAACGCGCCCGCTCGCGCCCGCGGCTCCGCGAGCGTCGCGACCCGATCGAGCAGGTCGAGATCGACCCGCCCGTGCGCCTGATGCAACCAGAGCGTCTCCAGCCACAGCCGATCGTGGAGGGGATCCGCGGCGTCGAGCGACGCCGTCCACCGGGCGAGCTCGGGGAAGACGTCGGGCGGCGGCATCGTCTGAAGACGGCGTCGCGCGTGCTGACGCGTGTTGCGTTCCGGAATCCGCAGCTGCTCCAGAAGCTCGGGCGTGGTCGTCGCGATCGCCGGCGGCGTCAGCAAATCGCGGCTCGCGTGACGCACCCGCCAGACCCGTCCGTGCGTGTGGTCGCGACGCGGGTCACGCACCGAGTACTGCATGTGCCCGACGAGCGGATTGCACCAGTCGACGATGTAGAGCGCGCCGTCGGGTCCGATCTCCATCGCCACCGGGCGAAAATTGACGTCCGACGATTCCAGCAGATCCTCCGGCATCGCCTCGGCCGACCACGCGGAGCCGGCGAACGCCATGCGGCTCCACCGCGCGCCGTGGAACCCGATCGACTGGTTGACCAGGAACGTCTCCTGCACGTCGTCGGGGAAGTGGCGGCTGGAGATGAGCTCGCAGCCCGCGGTGGGACGACCGCGGTTGAGGAACCGGCCGACGCGGCGCGGCTTCTTCGGCGACTCGAACACGCTGATGACGTGCGAGAACGAGTAGTTGTCGCCGCCGGAGGCGTCGGCGAGCACGCTCTGACCGTAGTCGTCGAAGACATGCCCCCAGGGGTTCGAGAACCCGCAGTGCGACATGAGGCGAAGCTGACGCGTCCGCGGATCGAATCGCCACACGGCGGCATCCTGCGTCCGCAGCGTGCCGCGGGGCGTCTCGACGTTGGAGTTGGTGAAGACCCCTTCGTGGAGAAGAAAGCCGCCGTTCGGGTCCCACTCGAACGCGCTGATCTGGTGGTGCGAGTCGCACATTCCGAAGCCGCTCGCCACGATTTCGCGACGGTCGGAGACGCCGTCGCCGTCCGTGTCGGTGTACTTCCAGAGGTCGGGGGCCTGACCGATGTACACGGCGTCGGTGTCGACGGCGAAGCCGGTGGGGACGTACAGGTCTTCGGCCCAGACCGTCCGGCGGTCGGCCCGTCCGTCTCCATCCGTGTCCTCCAGCACCAGCAGCGTGCACTCCGGCTGCGCGCCCGGAAGGAGGTGCGGATACGTCCCGGCACAGAGCACCCACAGCCGGCCCGTGGCATCGAACGTCATCGCCAGCGGATTCCGGAGCTCGGGGATGGTCTGCTCGGAGGCAAAGCACTCGACAACGTAGCCGTCCGGCAGCGTGAACTGTTTCTTGAACTCGTCCGGCGGGAGAATGTCCAGGCTTCCGAGCGAGTTCTCACGCCCCTTCGCCACCACCGGAGCGGGGGTCCAGGTGTCTTCGGGGAAGTCGCTCGACGTCGGGACCGCTTCCCAGATCGCCGGTCCCCGCGGCGCCGCCGCGAACAGCTCCGCCGGGGTCGGCCGGTCGCCGTCCCAGAGCGCGCGTTGACGCGCGTCGATCATCCGCTCGAGCTGCTCCCACTCCGGCGGGAAGTTGACGATACCGTAGGGCTCGTGGCGACGGCCCCAGACGTACTCGGTGTTCGTCGGCCGGTACACCAGACGCTCGTGGTAATGCTTGTCCGCGGCCAGCGCGCGCAGCCGCCGCGCCGCGGGGGTCGGTTCGGCGACGCTCGACGGAGCGCCGGTGACCCAACCGAGCTGACGACCGATCGCGCGGGTGAAGTGGAAGCAGCCACGCTCGTTGGGGTGAATACCGTTGGAGGTCAGCGGCTGACCCTCGAGCACATACCGCAATTGGGCGGCCTCGAAGAGGTCGACGAACTGCACGCCGTGGGAGGCCGCCACCCGACGCATGACGTCCACGTACGCCGAGAGTATCCGGTTGCGTTCGGCGAGGGCGCCGCCCGTCGGAAACGGCGCGCCGAGATCCTCGTGGGCGATTGGTGAAAGCAGGACGATCCGGGCCTCGTTCCACGCGTCGAGCTGAGCCGCGAGGTCGCGTTCGAAGTCGGCCAGACCGGCCATCCCCGCGAACGACTCGCTCATGCCGAAGGCGGCCACGATGACGTTCGCCCGGAATTGCGTGATGTGATCTTCGACCGAGGGAACGCTGTGCTCCCGCGGTCGTCGGGCCACCTCGTCCCCGGACCACGGCACGTGCCGGACCGCCACCCGCCGCTCGGGGTGGGCGGCGTGCACCATCGCCTCGAAGTAGCCGCTGGACGCGACCCGTTCCGCGAACGTGTTGCCGACCACGATGATGCGATCGCCGGAACGCAGCTCCATCCGCGGCGTCGGCTGACCAAGCGCCGGCGACGCCGAACCGGTCACGACGCCCAACAGGAGCAGGCCCAGCCGACGCGGAACGGGGACGATCATCGGTCGGCCTCCTTGTCGGTCGGGGCCGCCGCGTGCGCGCGCGGCCGGACGCCCTTGCGGGCGCCGCCGAAGCCGAAGTCCGTCGGCTCGTACGGCCCCACCAGACGCACGTCCGTGCCGGCCGACGGGATGAGCGACTCCATGCCCAGCGCCCAGTACACACCGTTGACGAGCATCCGTCGCGTCCCTTCGGCGACAAGATCCGTCGCGGCCCCCATCGTCGTCGCGAAGACCCGGCCCCGGGCGTCGCCGGCGCCCGCGTAGGTGCGTGTCCACGCGACGGGCATCATCGGTTCGTTCTTCTCGCCGGTGACCGGGGGATCGGACGGATCCATGCCGGCGACGACCTGCCCGAGCACGATCGGTTGGGAGTCTCCGGGCAACGGCAGCCGCACGCGGTAGACGTCGGTGGGTCCCCAGACCGAACCCGGCGCGAGGCCGCGGGCGATCGGGTGGGTGCGGGCCGCGGGGTCGATGACACCGCGGGTGCTCTCGCGTCCGTGGTGGCCGTGGTGGGCGACCCACGTCTCCCCCAGCACCTGCCGGCCGAAGCCCTGCTCGTAGCCGGGCTCGGTTCCGTTCCAGGTGTACTTCTTGTAGGTCGGGCTCCCCTCGATTGCGAAGGCGTGCGTGGCGGTCCGGAGACCGACCACCGGTTTGCCCGCACGCAGGTAGCGATCGATGTGCGTCATCTGCGGATCCGGAAGGTTGCGGAACCGCGTGGCGATGATCATGAGGTCGGCCTCGGCCAGCGTCTCCAGCCCCGGAATGTTCGTCCGCACGTCGGGATCGATCACGCCCGTCGCCGGGTCGATCGCGAAGAGCACCGTGCAGGTGAACCCGTGCCGGTCGGCGAGGATCTTCCCGAGCTGTGGCAAGGCCTCTTCGGAGCGGTACTCCTCGTCGCCGCTGACGAGCACGATGTGACGACCGGCGCCGGGGCCATCGCTCCCGTCGTACCGAACCCACTGGGCGTCGGAAGCGACGCACGCCATCGGGACGACGCCCGCCACCAAGAGGCCAGCCGCGATCGTCAACAACGCTGAATCCATGAAGCACCTCGCGTCGATTGGGGGCGGTCATCTTAGCAACCCGCCGCGTCACCTCGGGACGTGGCCGAGATTCACGCGGTCCGTGCCCTCGCGGGCGAACTCCGACGCGATCCGCGTCGCCAGGGCCCGCCATCGCCCGGTGCGTCGCCGGGCACGCACTACAATCGCCGCACCCGTGAGGATCACGCTCTTCATTCCGTGTCTCACCGACGCGTTCACGCCGCGGGCCGCCGTCGCGATCGTGAAGATCCTCGAGTACCTGGGGCACGACGTCGACGTCCCCGCGACGCAGACCTGTTGCGGCCAGCCGATGTTCAACGCGGGGTTTCACGTCGAGGCGAAGCGGCTTGTCACGCGAATGCTCGACGTCTTCGACGGCGACGCGACGGTCGTCACGCCGTCGGGATCCTGCGCAGCGCTCATCCGCCATCACGCGCCCACGCTCTACGCCGCCGGCACGCCGGAGCGGCAACGGGTCGAGAACCTGGGCGGACGCCTGTACGAGTTCGTCGAGTTCCTCGTGCGGGTCGAACGAATGGACCTTGCCGCCCACGACGTCCGCTGGGACGGCGACGTCACCGAGCACTTCCCGTGTCACGGACGGGGCATCGGACTCGGCGACGAGACGATGAGCCTTCTCCGGGGCATCGCCGGCGTCCGGCTGCATCCCCTGGAACATCGCGATCAGTGCTGCGGGTTCGGCGGCACGTTTGCGGTCAAGCAGCCGGCGATCTCCGGCGGCATGCTGCGTGAGAAGGTGAGCTGCATCGCCGCCACCGGCGCCGACGTCGTCGTCTGCAACGACGCCGGGTGCGCGATGAACATCGCCGGAGGCTGTCATCGCGCGGGCACCCCGGTCGAGGTCCGGTCGTTCGCCGAGATCCTGGCGGAGGGGCTCGAGCTCCTGACGCGGGAGGAGCCGTCGTGAGCGGCGGCCCCCTCGACCCCCCGCTGCCGCACCGCATCGCCTCGCGCGCCGGCGCTGCCGGACGGGACGTGCAGCTCCAGCAGTTCGTCAATCGGGCGACCGACATCCGCGACCACGCCCGGGTCGAGGCGCTCGACGCCGCGTTCGGCTCGCGCACCGAAGCGGTGCGCACCCTCGCCGGACAGATCAAGCAGCACACGCTCGACCACCTGGATCACTACGTGGGGCAATTTGCCGACGCGGCGACCGCGGCGGGCGTGCATGTGCACTTTGCCGCCGACGGCCCCGCCGCCAACGAGATCTGCCTGGCGATCGCCCGCCGGCGCGGCTGCCGCCGGTGCGTCAAGAGCAAGTCGATGGTCACGGAGGAGACGAAGCTCGTGCCCGCGCTCCAGGCCGCCGGCATCGAGGCGGTGGAGACCGACCTCGGCGAGTTCATAATCCAGCTCGACGACGACGCGCCGTCTCACATCGTCGCCCCGATGATCCACAAGGACCGCCGGGCCGTCGGGCGCGCGTTCGAACGCGAGATCGGCGCACCGTACACGGAGGATCCCGCGGAGCTGACCGCCATCGCGCGGGCGCACATGCGGGTGCAATACCAGCGGGCCGACCTCGGTGTCAGCGGCGCGAACTTCCTCGTCGCCGAGACCGGCACCGTGGTGATCTGCACGAACGAGGGAAACGCCGATCTGAGCGTGAGCGGGCCGCCGGTGCACATCGCCTTCGTCGGGATCGAGAAGCTGGTCCCCCGGCTCCAGGATCTGCCGGTCTTCCTCAAGCTGCTCGCCCGCAGCGCGACCGCCCAACCGATCACGATCTACACGACGATGCTCACCGGCCCCCGCCGCGCGGCCGACCACGACGGCCCGGAGGAGATGCACGTCATCCTCGTCGACAACGGTCGCACGCGGCTGCTGGCCCCGGACACCCGCGAGCTGCTCCGCTGCATTCGCTGCGGCGCGTGTCTGAACACCTGCCCGGTGTACCGCAAGGTCGGCGGCGGTCATGCGTACGGCGCCGTCTACTCGGGGCCGATCGGGGCGACGATCACGCCGCTGCTCGCGGGGCTGGAGAACTACCCCGACCTCCCGCACGCGAGCAGCCTGTGCGGCGCCTGCTTCGACGCATGCCCGGTGCGGATCGACCTGCCCGGTCAGCTGGTCCGCCGCCGGCGGGAGATGGTCGAGACGCGGGTCACCGGTCTGCTGGAACGCAGCCTGATGCGGGCGTGGGCGTGGTCGTTGCGGGGTCCCCGCCGCTACCGCATGGCAACGCGGCTGCAACGGGTGGGTCTGCGGGCCTTGGGCCGCGCCGGTTGGATCCGCCGGGCCCCCCCGCCGCTGGCGGGGTGGACACGCGAGCGTGACCTGCCCGTGCCGGCGCGTCGATCGTTCCACGACTGGTGGAAGAAACGCGAGCGGGGAGGACGCCCGTGAGCAACGACACCGCCCCGTCCGGACCGGGACTGAGCCGTGACGTTTTTGTCGCGCGGATCCGTGCGCAGCTCGACGCGTCCGGTCCCCCGGGTCCGCCCCCCTCGGACTCGAAGCTCGTGCGCCGGGTCGAGGACGGGGCCGACCTCGTCGCGGAGTTCGCCTCACGTGCCACCGAAGCCGGCATGGCGGTCGAGACCGTCTCCCCCGCCACGCTCCGGGCGCAGCTGGCCAGCCGCCTCGACGACGTCAAACGCGTGACCGTCAGCATGAGCCCCGGACCACGACGCGATGCGGTGATCGACGTGGTCACCACGCTCGGCATCGAGATCATCGACTGGCGTCGCGCATCGGGAGTCCTCGCACACTACGACGCCGACGTCGGCATCACCGACGTCGCCGCGGCCGTCGCCGAGACGGGCACGCTCGTTCTCTCCTCCGGCGAACACCATTCGCGTGGTGCGTTCATGGTGCCGCCGCGGCACCTGGCGATCGTCCCCCGCGCGGCGATCGTCGCCGACCTCGTCGATCTCCTCGCCGCGGAGCCGGGCCGGCCCCCCCACGAGCGTCCGGCCGCGACGGTTCTGGTGAGCGGGCCGAGCAAGACGGCTGATATCGAGGGGATTCTGATTACGGGGGTGCACGGACCGGGGAGGGTGGAGGTGCTGGTCGTCGTGTGAGGCGGTCCGTGTCCGCGTCCGTGTCCGCGTCCGCGCCCGCGTCCGTGTCCGCGTCCGTGTCCGCGTCCGTGTCCGCGTCCGTGTCCGTGTCCGCGTCCGCGTCCGTGTCCGCGTCCGCGTCCGTGTCCGCGCTCGCGTCCGGGTGCCACGGACAGCGAAGCGTCCGTGCCGTCAGCGTCCATCGCGCAGGGGATTCGACTCCCCCGCCCAACGGACGACACGCGGCACGGACGCTGTCCGTAGCACGACTCGGTCATTCCTGCTCGCGCTGCGACTACTTACAGCACTCCGGCGAACCCTTTGCCTCGCCGCACCCGCCACACATGGCACCCGGTGACACGGACGCCGCGGAGCTCATCGCCTTCTCGACGAAGGCGGCGCGATCGGCCGGCACCATGTCTTCCCAGGCGCCGGGACACGCGGCACAGCAGAAGCCGACGTCGTAGCCGCCGTAGGAGACCGTGCCCGCGGCCGGATCCACGGGAGCGCCCGAGATCGGGCAGGCGTCGTTCACGACACCAAGCGCAGCGCTCCGGGTCGTCGGCTGGGTCGTGGAACCGGTGCTCTCGCACGCGGCGATCGTCAGGAGGGCCATCACGGCGACGGCCGGGAAGAGTCGATGAAGCATGGCTGGGATCCTTTCCAGTCGGGGAAGAGTCGAGGAGCGCATTCTCCTCGCCCGCCCGCACCCGTCAACCGGACGCGGGGATCAGCTCACGAATCGATCATCGCGTCGGGGTATTCCGGATTCGCGTTCGCGCGGATCCCCCCGCGGCCGCCATCGGATCCCGGCGGCGGCCGGCAACCCGTTGCTCTCGCACCGCTTGCCGCCGCCCGATCAGCTCCAGGCGGCGAGCAGGGCCAGCAGATCCTCGAAATCCACCGTCCCGTCGCCCGTGACGTCGGCCGCGCACGAGACGCCGGAAAGGGGGCAGGGTCCCCAACTGCTGACCAACCCGAGCAGATCGGAGAAGTCGACGTCGCCATCGCAATCGATGTCGGCGGCCAGGGCGGGCGGCTTCTCGATCGTGAACGTGTCGCGAACCTGCCCGGCCGAGTTGAGGAAGGTCCCGTCGAGCTGCCGGCAATCCACGTCGAGGATCAGCGAGCCGAGCTGGCTGAGGCCGATGAACATCGCCGGGTGATCGAGGGAGCCGCTGCCGTCGATCCCGCTGCTGCCGGCGACGACGTAGACCGCCCCGGCGTGGGCCGCTCCCGGTGGCTTGCTGTAGACGCCATCCCCGTCGACGCGACCGTCGCCGTCGTCGACCAGCATCGCGGGGTCGATCGTGTCCGACGTGTCGTAGTGTCCGTCGATCAGGAACGAGCGTTCGTACACGTGGCTGTGCCCGCTCAAGACGAGATCGACGCCGCCCGCCTCCAGGATCGGCAACGCATTCTCCCGCATGTCACGCATGCGGCCACCGCTGTCGGAGGTCGAGTCGGAGTCGTGCGTGCCCTTCGTGTACGGCGGGTGGTGCCAGTAGGCGACGATCCAGTCCGCAAGCGTGTCGGCCAGATCCTCCTCGAGCCACGTGAGCATGGCGCCATCGGGGTGCCGGCTGCTCTCCTGCGAGTCCAGGCAGACGAAGTGGATGTTGCCGTAGTCGAACGAGTAGTACGCCTCGGTCCCCGACGGCAGCCCGCCGCCCTCGCCCGCCCTCGGAAGCGTGAAGATGTCGTAATAGGGCCCGGACTCCGTCGCGGAGTCGGCGCTCACGGCGTCGTGGTTGCCGAGCGTCGACCACAGCGGGGTGTTGCGGAGCAGCATGGGGTACATCTCGAAGACCGCCGCCTGGTACTCCGAGTCGGTGCCGTCGGAATACGCGTTGTCGCCGAGCATCAACCACATGTCGGCGGGTCGCTCCGGCTCGTGTTCGAGGTAGGCATCCCGCACGGCTTCGGCGTTCTCGTTGGCCGTCCCGGAATCGCCGATCACCCACACGCGGGTCGGTGTTGCCGTCATGTCGGGCGGCGCCGTCGTGATCGTGTACTCCGGCCCCGGGGCCACGAGCACCCCCTGCTTGGATTCGATGGAGTAGTAGTAACGCGTGCGTGGCGTCAACCCCTCCAGCGTGACGGCGTGGTCGACGACGAACTCCGGCCGCGACACGACCTGATCGAGCGTGTCCGGCGTCGTGCCGTACCGGACGATCGAGTCGGTGAACGTATCGGTCCGCCACTGCACGACCGCCGATGTCGGCGTGACCCGCTGCCAGTACGGCCCGCGGACCAGGTCGGCGATGCCGTCGGCCAGCAACAGCTCGAAGTCGAAGCTGATGTCGGAGCTCGTCCCGCTGCGCTGGTGAATCTCCGCGGCGAGCACGTTCGTGCCCGCCTTCAAGAGCGCCGCGTTGGCGGTGTCCTCGAAGAACAGATCCTCGGACGAACCGCTCACCGTGCCCGACGCCGGCGTCAGGTAGGTGATCGTGCTGCCCGGGAGGTTGGCGCGGTGGACTTCCTGCCCATTCAGGTAGATGACGATGCCGTCGTCACGCAGCACCCGCAACCGCAGGGTGCCCGTCCCGGGCGGATCCGTGACCTCGAAGGCATGACGAAAATAGGTGGTGATGAACTTGTCGTCGGGGTCCGGGCCGTACTCGACCTCGGTCTCCTCGTCGCCGTCGCCGTAGCCGAGCTGCGCGGGTCCACTGCTCCAATCACCGTCATCGAACGCAGGGGCGCGCCAGGCCGTGCCCTGGTTCGACCCGTCGTCGAGGTACGTCCACGTGGAACCCGCGGGCACGATCACGATGTCTTGACCAACGGCGGTGCCGGCGCCGGCAACGATCGTCATCAGCGTCACGATCCCGATCTTCCTCGTCACGGTCGTCATCAGCTCGATTCTCCTGCGTCCGCCGGCCCCGTCGCCAGCATCTGCTTCATGCGGTCAGCCAACGCGCGGGTGGCTGCGGTTGATTGGTGCCGCGGCGGGAGCGACTCGATGGCGGCCAACGCGGCGGCCGCGGCCGACCGGGCATCTCCCGCGGCGCCCCGCTCGAGGTGGATCTCCGCGCGGAGCGCCCACCAGCGCTCGCTTCGCTTCGCGCGGGTGGCGATGCGATCCACCCGCGCGAGCGCCGATGCGTACGCACCGCGTTCCCGTTCGAGCGCGATCGCTTCCTTCTCCATGACGACCAGCACACCGAAGACGCCGGTGGCGTCGTCGAGGCTGGCGATGGCGGCCGCGGTGCGGCCCGCCTTCGTGAGGGCCCGTGCTCGCGCCAGGAAGAGATCCGGCGCGGGATCGGGCGAAAGCGTGATGGCGCGCCCGAGCATCTTGGCCGCCTCGTCGAAACGCTCGAGCGCCGCGAGGGCAAGCCCCCGCACCCGCCACGCTTCCGGTTGACGCGGATCGAGGCTCAGCGACATCTCCGCCGCCGCCGCGGCCCGCGCGGGCGCGCCGGCCTCCAGTTCCGCCCGGGCCAGACCGAGCTGGGCCGCCCGGATGAACGTGGCATCGAGCCGGCCCGCCTGGTGGAAGTCGCGTCGCGCCTGGGGCCAGTTGCGGGCGGATCGGTGCAGCTCCGCGCGGCGCAGCCAGAGGTCGGCGCGCTCCGGCGACCGGATGATCGCGCGATCGAAGCGATCGATGCCGACGGGCGTCGGCTCGTGCGCGCACACCGCGGCCGCGATCGCGACCGACACGAAGACGGGCCCCAGATACCGCACGGTGAACGACCCTCCTCTACCGCCCCTTCGAGAACGCCGGGCTCCATGGTAGGCCTCGTCCCCTCGGAACCATGCCGCCGGTTCGCGGCAACGCCACCTTCGAAACGCCGGAGGTCACGTTCTCTAGAGAAGGATGGGCGGCTGCCGGATTATCGGTCTCGGCTCGGGAGCCGCGGCCGCAGACCGCTGATCGAACGCAGGCGGGCCGTTCCCGGCTCGCCGATGCGGACGGTGTGTGGTGCGTCTTCGTAGACCCACGCGGCGAAAGAGCGTCCCGCGACCCGAAGCGTGTAGAGGATCTCTCCGGTCGGCTCGTGCACGACCTGCACGACGGGATCTTCCATGTCGGTCACGTGAATGCGAGGCAGCAGCCCGACGGCGACACGACCGTCGGCCGCCGTCTGGGGGATCGTGATCGGCCACCCCGCGAACTGCCGCGCGTCGCGGTCGGCCGGATCGACCCAGCGGGGCCAGCACTCGAGCGTGACCGTCCGCGTCGCCGGATCGAGCCGCACGATTCCGTACCCCGGCACGCGGTCGTAGAGTCGCGTCGGATGCCGACCGGTCTTCACCGGGTTGGCCACCGCCACGACCGTCATGCGGTTGCCGAAACCGTCACGAAAGTCCCCGGTGTACTCCGGCGCGCCAGGCGCGCGGCGATCACCGGGCGCCGGGGGGAACCACCGCCGCGGCCACGTGTTCGCGATCGCCGGCGTGCTGAACGCGAACGGTCCGTCCCGGTGATCGTCGAGCCCGTACTGGACGACCGCGCCGAGATGCTGATCGCCCGAGATGTGGAACGCGAGCGCCCGACGCAAGGCCCGCACCGCCCGGTCCCGCGCGGAGCGGGGCCAGCCGTTGGAGTCGGTGTCGGCGGCGAGCTTCATCGGTCGGGGGTAGACATCCGGCTGGGGCGCGGGCAGCGAGCCCAGCACGCTCCCCGACTTTGCTGCGGCGGGAATCGTCGCGAGGTTCGTGAACAGCGTCTGCGAGAGGGCCACCTTCATCCACACGCCGCCCGACCAGTCGCTCGCCCAGTGGTCGAGAAAACGCTCCTGCCGCGGGCCGAGCAGCTCCGCCCCGACGACGTCGGCGTCGGTGGCAGGGTCGAAGTCGGCGTTCTGGAACCAGCCGTTCACGACCTGGCCGGCCGGCACCATCACCGACGCCGACGACTTGAACATCCGGTCGCCGAGGATCGCGAAGCTCACGCCGCCGTACGTCATCTGCGTGAAGTAGACGGAGATGCCCTGGGCGATCGGGGCGGGATCGACCGGTGCCGGCAAGTGGCTCGTCTGCGTGCGGTGGACGACGTTGACGAACGCCGGCGGCATGACGTATCCCCCGGAGTCCTGGGCCGTCAAACCGGGCTCCGCCCGGGCCGCGCGACCGCCGGCGCCCCACAGATTGCCGTGGTAGACGTCGTGATCGTCCGGAATGCACACGGTCGGAAGCCGCCGCGTGAGCGATCCGAACGACCACCCCCAGCGTGTCCACTTGTAGAGGTAGTCGAGGATCGCATCCGATTCGGGCCGACGCACCGCGGGCGTCAGGTCACCCTCGTAGATCTGATCGCCGGAGAAGTAGAGGAGATCGGGATCGTGGTGCGCGACCGCGGTCACGATCTCCGCGTGCGGGAACCAGATCGCGTCGTGATTCCACCGCAGCCCGCCCGTATAGACCTTCTGGCACGTGAGCGCCGCCACCGTGAGCGGGCGGTCACCGGGGGGCTCGGCCTGGAGCACGCCCTGGTAGCCGGTCGCGTCGCCCTCGAGCATGACCCGAAACGGCGTCGGTCCGTCCGAACGCGGCGAGTCGACGCGGAATGTCGCGGTGTGGCTCAATTCGTGCCGCCTCGTCGTCGCGATGCGGCGCCAGCCGCCGCTCGCCGCGCCGAAATCCAGATGCACCTCCGACGGATCGTCCCGCCCCAGGGGCGCAAGCTGCGCCGTGAGGCTGAGCGTGCCGGCACTCGTGGTGTAGAGCGTGAAGAGCACCGGTCCGAATCGGCGCTCGGGATGACCGCGGAGCGCCGAGCCGGCGCACGCGACCGGGCCGAACCAGTGCCCACCGCCGCCGTGGGAGACGAGCGCGACGTTGCCGTCGAGGAAACGCGGTTCGATGTCCGCAGCCTCGACACGGCTGATCAGCGTGTCACCGTCGGCCTCGGTGGCGGTCAGCGTGATGCGGCACCCGCCCGGATCGACGTCGGCGGACAGATGCAGATCGACCGGTCGAGGTCCGCCCGCCCCGTATCCCGGGCCGGTGCGGGTCAGGTCCGCGAGCTCGGGAACGCGCGCGGGATCCACCGGTCCGCGGACGGACCACTGCGCGCGAGAACCGGAATCGCGGCTGAAGTCGCGGAGCGTCACGTGCCCCCGCTCGTCGATCACGGCGAGCAGGCCACCGTCTTCCCCCGGCTGGTGGTGGGTCAACGCGCTCAGCCGGTAGTCGACGTGCTCCCCCCCGACGCCGACGAGCACCCCGCCCCACCCCGGCCCCATGTCGTCCGGCGTCAGGCGACCGAGCCGCACCCGCAGCTCGAGCGTGCCACGCGTCGTCACCGCGTGCGTCAACCGGTGCACGGTGCGCACCGGGCGGTTCTCCCGGGACTCGATGCACTCGAGCCGGCCGTCACGCAGACGCCAGTCGTGCCAGCGGTTCGCGAACCACTCGGCCCCGGGCCAGTGTCGATCGACGTCCGACCAGCTCGTGGTGAAGTCGTCGGCGCGCGTGCCGTCCGCGACCAGACCCACCGCAAGGACGAACACCGCACAAACACAAGCGAGGCCAGGGCATGCCCTGGCCTCGATCCACCCAACAGCAGTCATGCTCCGCTTTCTCCTCTCTTGCCCCTTCTCCACCTCCGGCGGAGCCGACCGCTGAGATTGCAACGACGGCACCATGGTACCGCGCGGCGGAGCCCCGGCGTCAGGTTGTCCCGAGACACGTCGAAGTGGCGTCCCGGCAGTGAGTTGCAGCATCGTGCATTCCTCCGGCCCTTCAGGAGCAGCGGAGATCCCGCGCCCGCGCGGCGACGGGCTCGACACCGACGACCCGCCCGCCCTCCACGAGCACGACCGACTCGGCGAGGTTGATCGTCGGGCACACGTGACGCGGCACGAGCAGCAGCTCCGCGTCACGCGGCGGCGGCGGACCGCGATGAACGCGAAGCGGGAGATGCTCCTCGCTCGGCGCGAGTGCCTCCAGATGCGGGTGACCAAAGACGGCGGCGCACGGATCCCCCGCCTCCGCCGCGATCGACTTCGACCCAGCGTCGGTGGTGACGATCCCGGGCGCCGGATGGCTGATCACGCGCGTGAAGACGAACGCCGCCGGCTCCAGAGCGAGCTCGGGCACCTCCTCGGCCGACCGCTGGTCGTGCAGCACGACGGTTCCGGGCGAGACCCGGTGTCGCCACCGGGAACGAAAACGCGGGTAATCCACGCCGGCGCGAAACGTCGGCGTGCCGCTCGTGATGACCTCGTCGATCACGCGGCCGTCCCGCTCCAGCGTCTCGAGAACGGGACACAGCCGGTCGTACGCCTCGAACGCACGTTGCGCGCGGGCCGCGGGAGCGCCGGCCGTGATGTGCCCGTCGTAGTAATGAACGCCGCGGAAGCGGGACCCGGCCGCCGCCGCCACGCCCCGGATCAGGTCGACGTCGGCGACGGGAATGCCGGTCCGGTTCATCCCCGGATTGACGTCGACGAAAACGTCCACCTCCGCCGGCACCTCGTCCAGAACCGCGACGTCCTCCACGATCACGCTGAGCCGCGCGTTCGGGTGCGTCCCGGCCAGCGTCTCCAGGCTGCGCAACGCCGGCCCCCGCCACGGGTACGCGGCGAGCAGGTCGACGTCGTCGACGCCAGCCTCGGAGAGCGCTCCGAGCAGACACCGCGCTTCGCGCGTGGTTGCGCACTTGAACGCCCGGACGCCGGCCTCGGCGAGCATCGCGTAGAGCGACGGGATCTTCGTGGTCTTCGCGTGCGGTCGCCAGCGATCGGGATCGCCCCCGAGCGTGTCGATGATCCAGGCGATGTTCGACCGCACCCGATCCCGTGCGATGACGACCGCCGGCGTGAGCAGATCCGACCTCGCAGACGGCGGGATGATGTCGTCGATCGTGATGACGGCCTCCGCTGGGTTCATTCGCGGCCCGTGTCCGCAGCGTCGCGAAACGATCGGGCGAGGGCCGGGTAGAGAGCGCGGTAGCGGGGGTACGCGGTGGCGTAGACCACGCGATCGGGGCCCGGCGTCGTCATCGGCCCCTCCCGCACGATGTCATTCACGGCGTCCGCGACGCCGGGATACCGGCCGGCGCCCACGGCGGCCAGGATCGCCGCGCCGAACGCCGCGCCCTCGCTGACGTTGACGGTCGTCACCTCTGCGTCGAAGACGTCGGCGAGCATCTGCCGCCAGGTCGCGCTGCGCGCGCCGCCGCCGGACGAACGCACGCTCGTCAGCGGCAGACCCAGGTCGCGCACGATCTCCAGGCCGTCCCGCAAGCCGAACGACACGCCCTCGAGGACCGCCCGCGCCAGGTGACCGCGGTCGTGGCGAAGCGTGAGACCGACGAACGCGCCGCGGGCGTGCGGGTCCGGGTGTGGCGTCCGTTCGCCCGTCAGGTACGGAAGGAACAGCAGCCCTTCACATCCGGCCGGACGCGATGCCGCTTCCGCAATGATCAGCTCGTACGGATCCACCTGCGTTGCGGCGGCCCGTGCGAGCAGGTCCGCCGCGAGCGTGTCGCGGAACCACCGCAGGCTGCCGCCCGCGGAGAGCATGACACCCATCACGTGCCACATCCCGGGCACCGCGTGACAGAAGCCGTGCAGACGACCGGAATCGTCGATCGGCGGCGTCGCCGAGGCCGCGAAGACGACGCCCGACGTCCCGATCGTCACCGACACCGGGCCCGGCTGCGTCACGCCGCACCCGATGGCTTCGGCCGCCTGGTCCCCGGCGCCGTTCACGACGGGCGTGCCGGCGGCAAGACCGGTGCGGGCCGCCGCCTCCGTGCTCACGTGCGCCGACACGGCGGGTGACTCGCCCACCGTCGGCATCCACGCCGCGGGAATCTCCAGGGCGTCGAGCACCCTCTTCGACCAGCCCCGCGTCGAGAGGTCCAGCAGGGACGTCCCCGACGCGTCGGCGACGTCGGTCGCGTACGCGCCCGTGAGCCGTTGCCGGACGTAGTCCTTCGGCAACAGCACGTGCCGCACCCGCGCGTACACCTCCGGTTCGTTCCGCGCGACCCAGAGGATTTTCGGCGCGGTGAAGCCGGTCAGCACCGGCTTGCCGGTCACGCGGATCATCTCGGCCTCACCCAGCCGCTCGTGGATGAGCCGACACTCCGCGTCCGTGCGTTGGTCGTTCCACAGGATCGCCGGCCGCAGCACGCGATCCCGCTCGTCGAGGAGCACGAGCCCGTGCATCTGGCCGGTCAGACCGATCGCTTCAATGACGCTCGGCGTGACCGCGGCGTGTTCGCACACGGCGGCGATCGCCCCCACGACGCCGTCCCACCAGTTGGCGGGATCTTGCTCGGAGTAACGCGGGCGTGGAGTCGACAGCGGGTGCGCGACGAAGGCCGTCGCGCGGACGCGACCGCTCGCGTCGAGCAGCAGCGTCTTCACGCCACCGGTGCCGACGTCGATGCCGAGGACCAACGCGGTCATCGCTCACCCGGCGGCGGCAGCGGCGTGAGACGTGTCCCGTGCGGCGCCCGTTGCCGGATCAAGTACGCCTCGAGCCATCCGCGGCTCCGCGTCGGCTCATCGTGGGCGTAGAGAATCGACGCATGATCGAGCCCGTTGATGCGGTCGTTCGCCGCCCGCATCGCGTCCATCGAGATCCGCAACGCGGTCTCGACCGGCATCCGCTCGGGATTGATGTCGATTCCGAAGGAGCCGTCGTACCCATGCATCTTCAGCGTGTACAACCCGGCTTCGGTCTGTTCGGGGGAGATGACACCGACGTTCAGATCCTGATCGTAGTTGCCGAGCGGCTGGCTGTTCCAGTGCGTGTGCGCGAGTCGGCCCTCGCCGAGCGGCCAACTCAACGCGTAGGGCACGTCCTCGAATCCCATCAGCATGTGCCCGATCTCGGGGTTCATCCCGCACAGGCAGTGCCCCTCCGCAAGCAACGCGCCGTTCGCTTCACTCGCAAGCATGCTCTCGACCTGGTGGCCGAGCAGCACGCCCTCCGGGGTCGTGCCGAAGAGGATCCGTCCCCGCGGCTCGTACGGTTTCGGTTCGAACGCGATCCGCACTCCGGGCACCGTGTCCATGGCTTCGGCGAGTCCGGCCGCGAACCGCGTGCGGCGTTCGCGAAAGTCCAGACCGAAGCCGTTCTCGTATCCGTCGATGCCCGGCCACACAACGGCGAAGTCGGTGTCCAGTTCACGGTTGAGCGCGAGCGCCCGCTCGGTGCGTTCGATCGCGCGACGGCGGACGGCGTCGTCGGGGTTGGACAGCGACCCCCACTCGAAGTCGCGATCCCAGAAGAGCAGCGGGATGACCGTGATGATCCGGATGCCCGTGTCCCGCGCAAACCCCCGCCACAGATCGAGGTTGTCCTCGCTGATCTCGTTCGGGTAATGCGCTTCGATGCCGGCCAGCCCGTCGTCGGCGAGCGGCGCCGCCATCGCCAGCCGCTCCTCGATCGTCCGTTCGGGTTGGTAGCGTTCGTGAAAGCGGCTGCCGGGCGGGGAGAAGAACCAGATCCCGGCGGAGAACTTCAGATCCAGCTCGAACGTCTGGAGGTGACGGAGCATCGCGTCGCGATCACGCACGAGGGCCTGGTCGCGGAGGTCGGGAAGCGGCATCGATCGTCTCCGGCGTTCAGGGGCGGACAGGGGCGCGTATGATGGTCGAGCCGCCGCGGCCTGTCGAGCCACGCCGGTGCCAAACCGGAGGAGTTCGCATCGTGATCGCAACCAACCCCGCCGCTCGCGTGACCTCGCTCGTGGTGCTCCTGACCGTGGCCGTCGCGGCCGCCGTCGCCGGCCCGCCGCCCCCGCCTCCGAAGCCAACGCCCGATTCGAAAACGCCGACCGCCGCTCCGGCCTTTCGCGTGCTGGTCTTCTCCAAGACCGCCGGCTTCCGCCACGGGTGCATTCCGGATGGCGTGGCCGCCGTGCGGGCGATCGGTGGCGATCGATTCACGGTCGACGCGACGGAGGATGCCAGCCTCCTGACGGCCGAAAAACTCGCGTCGTACCGGGTCGTGGTTTTCCTGAACACGACCGGCGATGTCCTCGACGACACGCAACAGGCCGCATTCGAGGGGTTCATTCGATCCGGCCGCGGCTACGTCGGCGTCCATGCGGCCGCCGACACCGAGTACGACTGGCCGTGGTACGGGCGGCTCGTTGGCGCGTACTTCAAGAGCCACCCCCGTATCCAGCCGGCGACGGTCGTCGTCGAGAACACCGCCCATCCCGCCACCAAGCATCTCGCGGCCCGGTGGCAACGCACCGACGAGTGGTACAACTACCGCACGAATCCGCGGGAATCCGTGCGGGTGCTGATGTCGCTCGACACCGCCAGCTACGACGGCAGCGCGATGCCGGACGATCATCCGATCGCCTGGTACCACGAGTACGACGGCGGACGCGCTTTCTATACGGGCGGGGGCCACACGAAAGAGTCGTTCCGCGACCCCGCTTTTCTCATCCATTTGCGTGGCGCGATCCTCTGGGCGGCCGGCGGGCCCAACGGCTGAACGTCTATTTGGCGCAGGTCGGGCAGATCTCGCCGCGCTCGGCGGCGGCCACGCAACAGGGATGGTCGCACACACCACCGGCGTCCTTCGCGGC
>JABDLI010000261.1 GCA_013003065.1 Phycisphaerales bacterium
TGGTGAGCCGTTACCTCACCAACAACCTGATAGGACGTTCCCCGCTCCCCGGGCGGCCGAAGCCTTTGATCCGGAGACCACATCAGGTATTAAGCCAAGTTTCCCTGGACTGTCCCTGACCTGGGGGTACGTAGGAACGCATTCCTCGCCCTTTCGCCACTCTACTTGCCCCCGAAGGGGCTTTCGCGTTCGACTTGCATGTTTTAGCCATGCCGCCAGCGTTCGCGCTGAGCCAGGATCAAACTCTTCAGTTGATATTCGCGAACGCCACGGCCGCTCCCGAAGGAACGATCGTGACGCGAACTCACGAAGTGTTTTCACCTGACACGACCGACAACCACCTTTCGATGGCGTCGACGGTCTCACCGAGTTGGTTTCCCAACCCGGCGCCGGCAGGCGGCGAACCTGCCGGTATTTCGCGGACATCGCTCCCATGGACCGAAGTCCACGGCAGTCGATGACTGACGTTTGGTTCACAAGGATGTCCGCAGGACGACGAGCTGTGAAACCGTCGCCCTGATAATGGGAGATCCGGGTGACCCGAGCTTGTGAAGACCCGAGCCGACCGGTCACATCCTCGCGGCGTACCCAACTGTTCACTTTTCAAGGAGCGAGACCGGGCGGCCGTGCCATTTCGTCATGGCGTACGAAACCCGGTCCGAGGGGCCAACCCCTCGACAAGAGGGCAGATTCTACGGGTGCTGCGTGGACTGTCAACCGCTCCGGACGTGAAACTGGACAAAATGGGGCCGGAGTTTTCGCCCGTCACATCGGACGCTCGCATCCCCTCAACGGCCATCACGGTGCCTCGTTCGGGCGGATCGGCGACGGCGAGGACGGCCGCGACGATCCGATCGGGCTCCATCCGCCGCAGCCGCCGGGCCGCCGACCGCAGGGTCGCCCCCGTCGTCCGCACGTCATCGACGAGGACGACCACCCGCCCTCGCAGGCTGACGCCCCGCCACCCCCAACGCACCCGCACGCCGCGGCCTCCCCGCCGCGTCCGGCCGCTCCGGGGTCGCTGCACCTGCGGCAGACCGTCGACGTTCGCCAGCAGGTTGGCCGTCGGCGCGGACAGCTCGCACGCCACGCCACGGGCGATCAACGCCGCGTGGTCGATGCCGCGGTGGATCCGCCGGAACGGCGGCATCGGCACGGGCACCACGACCGCCCGCCGCAGATCCGCCGCCCGTGCCGCCCGCACGCGTTGGCCCAGGAGCGCGCCGAGATGCATCGCCATCTCGTCCCACCGGTGGTGGTATTTGATGTCGAGAATCCACGAACGCAGGTCACCGTCGTACCGGCCGAGCCGCACGAACGCATCCCAGGCCATCCGCCGGCCGCGGCAGCCGCTGCACCCCGTTGGCGTGACCTCGCCCGGACCGACGGACTCCCCGCACCGCGGGCAGTACACCCACCGCATGTCGACGCGCCAGGCCGACGCTTCACGTGCCCGCGTGACGGGCGGCACCGCGTACCCGATCCAGTACCCGACGGCCGCGTCCAGCTCGTCGACGAGACCGTGGTAGAGACGACGCCAGGTGTACACCTGCGCACCGTACGTCCCGCCGCGACGCGACGAGGCGAGTGCGGTGAAAACACTTCCACCAACGAACGAACGCGTCGGACCTGGGCCCGGCGGCTATTCCACCGTGCGCAACACCTCGATCAACCGCTCGATCTCTTCCTCGGTGTTGTAGTGCACCATGCTCACCCGCACGACGCCGGCCTCCGGCTCCAGACCCATCGCCGTACAGAGCCGGTGCGCGTACATGTGGCCGTTGCGGATGCCGATCTCGTGGGCATGGGCCGCGGCGACGATGTCCGCCGCCGACCGGGTCGGGTGGACGAAGCTGATCGTGGCCACCCGGGAGGCATCGGCGTGCGTCGGTCCGATGACGCGGAACGCGCTGCTCGCCAGGTAGTCGAGCAGCCGCCGTTGCAGCGGCAGCTCCAGCTCGGTCATCACGGCAAAGGCACGCTCGACCTCGTTGCGATCGGGCGCGCCATTCGGCGTCCCCCCCGCCAAGACCCGCAGATAGTGACCCAGGCCGAGCAGCCCGGCGCACCCCTCGTGGTTGACGCCGCCGAGCTCGAACTTGTACGGCACGTCGTCGTCGGCGATGAAGAAGTGATTCGGCCCCCGCAGCTCCGCCGCGGCGTCGCCGCGACCGTAGAGCACCGCCATGTGCGGACCGTACACCTTGTACGTCGAGAACGCGTACCAGTCGACATCCCAGGCGGCCACGTCGATCGCGCGATGCGGCGCGTACGCCACGCCGTCGACGACGACCCGCGCCCCCACCGCGTGCGCCGCCCGCGTGACGGCCGCGACGTCGACGATCTCCCCCAGCAGGTTCGAGACGTGCGTGAACGCGACCAGCCGCGTGCGTTCGTTCAGCAGCTCGCCCAGTCCCTCCAGCGGACTGTGCCCGGTCGCGGGATCGACCCGCCAGAACCGTATCCGCACCCCCTGCGCTTCCAGCCGAAGCCACGGGTTGATGTTCGCCTCGTGCCCCGCCTCGGCGAGGATGATCTCGTCGCCCGGTTCCAGGATGTCCGCGTAGCTGAGGGCGAGCATCATGCACAGCTGCGACGTCGAGGGCCCCAGCACGACCACGCCGGTCTCCGACGTGTTGACGACCGTGCCCATCAGATCGTGCGCCCCGGCCACCACCGCATCACATCGATCCGCGATCCGGTAGCCGGCGCCGAGCTGCACGTACGTCTCGAGGAGGTACCGGTGCATCGCATCGGCGACGAACCGCGGCACCTGCGCGCCGCCTGCGTTCTCCAGGAACACGGTCGGATCCGACAACGCGGGGAAGTGCTCGCGGACCTTCGCACGGCTGGGCCCGCCGGAGCTGGTTGCATCGATGACGCTGGGTGTCGTTGGGGTCATGCGCTCAGTGTAGCGGGCGGTCGGTCGACGACCGCGACCGCCGCCACCGCAACGCCCGGAACCGCCGCGGGATCTCGTACGGCGGACGAAACACGCTGCCGGGGATCGCTTCTCCGCACTCCGGACACGACACGCCGCGACCGGCGGCTCCGGCCAGCTGACCGGTCAGAAGCTGCCCGCACTCCGGGCAGGCCACCCGCGCGGACGGCGACACGCGACGCAGATGCGGCCGCATCAGATCGCCGCCCCACGACAACATGAGAATGCCCCACAAGGCGATGGCCACCGCGTGGCCGACGAGCGTCGCCAGCGGGGTGTGGGCCCAGCCGAGACCCCACCGCCGCATGATGAACTGGCTCACCGCCAGCCAGCTCAACAACACGATGGCCTGAACGAACGCGAAGATCCAGAATCGCACGTCGCCGCCCGCCGAGCGGAACGCGCGCCACCAGATTCGGTGCCGCTCCCACCGCGATTCGACCTCACGCAGCTCCGGGTACGAGTGGTTGCTGACGTAGAACCGCATCGGTCAGCCGATCGACGGGCTCAACGCGGCAGCCGCGCTTCGAAGACGATGAGCCGCTCGTAGTGACGGCCATCGCTGACGGTGTAGCCACCGGGGACGGTGGCCATCTCCCGGCGGAACGCGTCGTCCTCGAAGTAGTACGCCCGAAACGGCCCCGACGTCTCGGCGACGATCCGCGTCTCCATGCCGCACTCGGCCATCATACGCAGGCTGCGGGGGATGTCCGCCATCGACGACTGAACGAACACCAGCCGACCGCCTGGTCGCACCAGCTTGTGAGCATCGAGGATCAGCATGTCGATGAAGTACCGCCGGTAGCGTTTGCCGGACTTCGCGAACGGCGGGTTCGTCACCACCGTGTCCCAGATCGCGTCGCCCGCGTGCGACGCCCCCGGCACCGCCGTCCAGTCACAGACGAGCCCCTCGACCTCGACGTCGATGCCGTTTCGCACGAGATTGTGCCGGGCGTTGTCGATGATGGGGGCTTCGATCTCGGTCAGCGTCAATCGTCGCGCCCCCTGCCGGGCCAGCAGGATCGCGTGGATGCCGCACCCGGTTCCGAGCTCCAGAACATGTTCGCCCGCAAAGTCGAGATCCAGCAACGCGTGACCGAGCGCCACCCCGTGCGGCGTCGGATTCCACACGCCCTCCGGCACGTCGAGCGTCATCGTGAAGTCGCCGAACTCCTGCGTCAGCCGGCAGGGGTACAGGTTCTCGCCGCGTCGCTCGTGGGGGCGCTCGGCTACATGGGAGCTTGCCATCGATACCTCCGGGGCTCTCTCGATCATCACGCGGGCATCCAACTCTACGCCCCGCCACAACATCCCTCAAGTCGCGTGACGGCAGCATCCGGCCGGCATCACACGGGAAGGTAGGATGAATTCGAGACGCGTCCATGCGGATCACGATCAAGCTGCTTCTGATCTCCGAGCTCGTGCTGCTCGTCGCCGTCCTCGTGCTGGTCGTGCCGGTCTGGCGCGCGATGCGGGGGCAGATCGTCACCGACATGCAGAACGAGCTGAAGGCGATCGCCGCCACCGCGGCGCTCGGCGTCGACGGCGATCTGCACGCGTCCATCCGAACGACCGGTGACGAGCAGACGTCCGCCTTCCGCGAGATTCGCCGGCAACTTCAGGATGTCCAGGTGGCCAACGGCCTGCCGTACGAGCGGATCTATACGTTCTATCCCGACGGCGACCAGATGCGGTTCGCGGTCATGCTGCACCCGGAGCCGTTCGTCGGCGACCCGTACCCGCGGCAAACGCTGATGGTGCCGGTGCTCGAAGACGGCGCGATGGAGGCGACCGAACTCTACGAGGACGACCACGGGCGGTGGATCTCCGCCTACGCGCCGATTCGCAATCGCGCCGGCGCGATCGTCGGGCTGCTCGAGGTGGACAAGAGCTCCGCCACGTACCTCGCGGCGTTCGAGCACTACACACGGCTCACGATCGGCGTGGGCCTGCTCGCGCTTGTCGTCTCATCGCTGCTGGGCTGGTTCGTCTTGCGGTGGACGATTCTCAAGCCGCTCTCGGCCGTGCGGGACGGCATGCTCGCCCTCGGCCGCCAGGACTTTGCGCACCGCGTCACCGTGCGCACCGGCGACGAGCTGGAGGACCTCGCGCGCACCTTCAACGGCCTCGCCCAGCAGCTCGACCTGGCGAAGGTCATCCAGGCGAGCTTCTTCCCCACCCGCATGCCGGTGGTGCCGGGCTACGACGTGGCCGGGATGTCGCTGCCGTGCGACGCGACCGGAGGCGACTATTTCGACGCCATCGCGCTTCCCGGTCACCGCATCGCCGTGGTCGTGGCGGACGTCTCCGGTCACGGGATCGGTCCGTCGCTGCTGATGTCCGGTTGCCGGGCCGCGATTCACGCGCTCAGCCGGACGGACTGCGCTCCGCAACGCATGCTCGAACGCCTGGCCGACCTGCTGCGACGCGACCTCACCGGCGGGCGGTTCATCACCATGATCTACGGCATCATGGAACCGGACGGCACCTTCACCTACGCCAATGCGGGGCACGGACCCGCGTTGCTCGCGCGCAACGGCGGCGTCGAGACGCTCGGACCGCACCGGCCCCCGCTCGGCATCGACATCCCGCTCGACGACGAGCCCGGGGAGACGTCGCTCCGGCTCCAGCCCGGGGACCGCGTGCTCCTCGCCTCCGACGGTCTCCCGGAGGCGATGACCGCCGACGGCGTCTACTTCGGCGCCGAACGGATCACCGCCGTCATGGCCGAGCGTGATGCGGACGCGGCGGCGGTCGTCACGCGTCTCCAAGCGGAGCTGGTCGAGCACTGCGGGGGCCCCTCTCGCACCGACGACGTGACGATCCTGTGCGTCGACCGCACCGCCGGCGTCCCGGCCGCATGAGCGGGCCGGCGGAACGACGCGGGGATCCCGACGATCCGCTCACGCGGTGGAGGACGCTGCTCGAACCCGCGTCGCAACCGCTGCTCGACGCCGTCGCGGCCGGCGACACCGACGATGCCGCCACCATCGCGGCCATCCGCCGGCGGTGGCCGGCGTCGCTCGTCTCGACCGCCATCGAGCTGGTGCGGGCGCGGCGTCGCGCGGCGGCCAAGTTCCCGGCCGTCGCATCACGGCTGGTGGCGGACGTCGAAGGCGTCGAGCAGGCGACGAGCGCGCGGGTCGCCGCCCACAAGGCGACGCGGTTTCGCGCCGCGGGGTGCCCGCGTGTTCTGGATCTCTGCTGCGGGATCGGCGGCGATGCGATGGCCCTGGTCAACGTGACCGACGTGACGGCGGTCGATCTCGACCCGCTTCGGCTCTGGATGTGCGGCGTCAACGCAGGCTGCGCAACGCAGATCGCCGACGTCGCGACGCTCGACCCCGCCGGCGTCGCCATCCACCTCGACCCCGCCCGCCGCGACGAGGCAGGTCGCCGCCACCGCTACGCCGACTACCGGCCCGGGCCGGACGTGCTGGCCGCCCTGCTGTCGGCCGCCGACGCCGGCGCGATCAAGCTCGGGCCCGGCGTCGACTTCGACGCGTTGCCGGACACCGACCGCCGCGAGATCGAGCTGATCTCCGACGGCCGTGCGCTCGTCCAGGCGGTCCTCTGGTCCGGAGCGCTCGCGCGTCAGCCCGGTCTGCGTACGGCAACGATGCTGCCGGCGGGCGTTTCGTTCACCGCCGCCCCGGACCGCCCGGCGGACGTTCCCGCCGAAGACGAACGCGTCGCGTTTCTCGCCGTCCCCGATCCCGCGCTCGAGCGGGCGGGGCTCCTCGGCCCGTGGCTTCGCGAGCACGCGGGATGGGAGCTTCACCCGGGGCTGGGAATCGTCGCGTCGGAAGACGACCTGTCGTCGCCGTGGTTCACGAGCTTCGCCTGTCTCGCCCACCTGCCCTGGCGTGAGAAGCACCTGCGGGCGACGTTGCGAACGCTGGACGCGGGCATCGTCGAAGTCAAGACCCGCGGCGGCGCGGTGGACACCGACCGCTGGCAACGCACGCTCCGCGGCGATGGGGCGGAGACGCTCACGGTGTTCGCACTCCGCCGTGACCACCGCATCACGGCCTGGGTGACGCGACGGCTCGGAGACGAGGCGTGACGGCGAAGCGAGGGTCGGTGCCACGCGGTGCCACGGACAGCGAAGCGTCCGTGCCGTGCGTCGTCCGCCGCGCTGGGCAGTCAACCACCCCTTCGCAATGGACGCGTGACGGCACGGACGCTTCGCTGTCCGTGGCACCGGACTTCGATGTCCGTGGCGCCCCGGGATCGTCGGCCTATCGGACGCGGAAGACTGCCCTGTCCGCATTGCCGTCAACGTCGCCCGCCGGTGTCCACCGCATGGTCCGGTTCGTTCATCGCACGCCGCCGGGATCGACGACGACGGAAATGAGGCGTCCGGCGGAGCCACCCCCATGCGGAGCGTCCTCACCCTGACCCTCACGATCGTTCTGATGCTGGCCACCGGCGGCTGTGATCCGCTGGCGTCCCACGCGGCCCCCCGGCCGGCGCCGCCGCCAGGCCCCGTTGCCACGACC
>JABDLI010000302.1 GCA_013003065.1 Phycisphaerales bacterium
GCCGGGATGACCCCGGCAACCCACCTCGCACTCAGGCGCCAACGGAGACCGGCTCAGTCATCCTCGGCGGGGGGAGCGCCGTCGCCGACCTCGCCCGGATCCTCCGGGAAGTCGATGTCAATGCCGCTGGGAACCTCGACCTCGACGGTCTTGGTCTCCAGATCCACGTCGGCCATGTCCACGTCGAGTTCAGGAAGCTGGCCGCCCTCGACCTTGATGGTGGGCAGCTCGGCCTTCCGTTCCACGTCGACGTCGCAGCCAACGAGGGCGAAGGTGATCGTGGAAGCAGTCAGCAGCACGAGTTTGTGAGCATTCATTGTGGTTCTCCGTAGTTGCGCCCGAAAGTCATTTGCAATCGGACTGGTGATGAGAGCGAGAGTAAAGGGGTCGTTTGAAACGTCGGTGAGCCTGGGGTGAAATGAGAATCATCTTGGCCGGTGGGGACCGATCGCATCACGATTCGCGTGATGACGTCGTCGAGGCGGTTTCGTTCGGCCGCTCCGCCGCCTCGTGCCGCGGTGTCGTGTGCCCGTTCTCGGGCGCCGGCCAACCTTCGCGTTGCCGCCCGCGATCACCATCGCGGGTTTCCGTCTGATCATGGAGCAGGCGGACGGACGTCTCGTACGGCATGTCGATGCGGGCGTCGTCCAGGGCCTTCTTGACCTCACGGATGACCGCGGCCCGCGTTTGCACGACGTCGGAGCGGCGGGGATCGGTCCACCAACGAGCGCGGATCGTGACCCAGCTCGCCGCGAGATCCCACGGGAGCGTCTGCGGAGCGGGGTCCGATTCGATGCCATCGATCCCTTCGAGGACCCCTCGGATCACCTCGCACGCCGCGTCGATGTCGTCGCCGTAGCCAATGCCGATGTCGTACTGGGAACGGCGTTTGTCGTGGCTCGTCTTCACGAGAATGGGATTCGTGTAGACAGTGCTGTTCGGGATGACGGCGCGTTCACCGTCGTACGTGCGCACGATCGTCGCGCGGGTCTCGATGTGCTGCACGGTGCCTTCGTAGTCGTCGACCTCGATCTGGTCACCGACTTCGAAGGGCTGGCGAATCAGGATCAACAGCCCGGCGAGCCAGTTCTGCAGGATGTCCTTGAATGCGAAGCCGATGGCGACCGAGCTGACGCCGAGACCCGCGACGAGATCACCGGGCTCGAGCGTCGGGAAGACGATGGTCGAGGCCAACAAGACCCCGGCTGCAATCATGACCCACTTCGCAAAGCCTCCGAGCATCTCGCCGAGGTTCGTGCGGTCCTGCTTCTTCGCAAACCGCATGACGACGCGGCGGGTGATGATGGCAGCAACGATGAAGACGACGAGGACGATCAACGCGACCCCGATGTTGGGAGCGAGCTTGACGGCACTGTCGAGCCAGGAGTCGATCGTCTCCACGGCCGCCTCGGGGTTGATGTCGATCTCTCGGGGCACGTCCTTCATCTCGAAACTCCGATCGTTACGGTCGCGTGGCCGATGCGGTCACGAGTCTGGTGCGGTTCAGGACGCCGTCTCCATCGACGGCGTACGGGATGAGGGTCGTCCTGCGGGCTGAGGGTGGCGTGAACGCGACGTGAAAGCCGGCTCATGTTGGGTCACCCGACGCGGGGTCGGCGGCGGCGTGCCGATGGGCCGATCTCCGCCCAGGAACTGTGCGATCGGCTGCAGGTGTGGGAAGTGCCGGAGGGCGATCACGACCGAGGCGAGGATGGGCACCGCGAGGAACGCGCCCGCGATCCCCCAGATCCAGCCGCCGGCCACCGTCGCGAGGAAGATCATCACGGGGTGAAGCCGCAGGCAGCGACCCAGCACGAGGGGCGTGACGATGAATCCCTCGACGAGGTTGAGTCCCATGACCGCCAGCGGCGGCAGGGCGGCTCGGGAGAGTGTGTCGAACTCGATGATCGACACCACCGCGACGAGGATCGTCACGACGACGGCTCCGACATACGGCACGTAGTTCAAGATCGCCACCGTGGCCGCCCACACCAGTGGGTTGGGAAGCTCCAGCAACGCGAACACGATGTAAGCCGCGACGCCCAACCCCACGTTGACGGCGGTGCGAAGCGTGAGGTAACGCGTCATGTCTTGTTCCAGGCACCGGACCGCCCGGAGCAGGCGACGGCGTTGGGCGAATGTCGACGCGCTGCGGATCGTATTGGCGACGATTTGATCGCCCGAGCAGAGCAGGAGGAACGTGAGCGCCAGACAGATTCCCAGCCCTGCCAGCACCGCCATGGACTGGCTCAGAATCGTGCCGGAAATGCTCGGGGGCCGCACTTCGACCTGCTGAACCCACTCCGTGTCGTCCATGCTCGCGATCTCTTCGAGGTTCGCCGTCGCCTCCTGGACGGTTGCCACGGGCTCCTTGACGGACTCGAGCTTGCCTTGCAGCGTCTCGATCGTGTGGGGAGCCCGGTTGATCCATTCCCCGAGCGACGTGCCGAGAAACGCGACGGAGGCCGTCAGCAACACCGACGCCGCGACCATCACTATTGCGGCAGCGAGTGGCGGGGGCGCCCCGAGTCGACGCAGGCCCCGCGCGATCGGCGCGAAGAGGATCGACACGTACACCGCAGCGACGATCGGGACGAGCAGCGATTGCGCAACGTACATCACGAATCCGATGGCAATGGCGAGCAGTCCGAAGAGCAGCCACGCCGGTGCGGGGCCGCTGCTCGCGAATGCCGGAGCGGTGACGCGCGGTTGCTCGCGATCAGCGTGCCGGGGGGAGGCGGGGACGCTCGCGCGTTGTGATGCGGAGGGGGGCATTGGGTTTCCTCGCAGGCAAAGGGTTCATGCGACTGGAGCGACAGGGTGACGAGCGGCCGTGAGGCGTCGGTGAGCCCGCCGTGAACTCCGCTTCATGTCGTCCGTGAGCCCGGCAAGGGGGGCCCGTGTGCCCCCGGGGCAAGATGAAGGCACTCTCATGTCGGAATCACGGCCACTTCACCGGGGAGGGCGATCATTCGTCTCGTCACGGCGGCCGTTTGGGACACCGCCACGATCGACTCGACACGCAACCAGATCGAAAGGAGCCAACGAAATGACCACGACGATCCAGAATGAACGCGAGGCCGACCTCGCCCCGGCGTCCGTCACCGCCGAGCTCGAGTGCCTCAAGAAGGACATCGCTCAACTGACGGCCGACATGCAGAACGTCGGAAGTGCCATCGTGGACAAGGGACGTGAGTTCGCGACGGCCGGGTACGAGGAAACGACGGAGCGTCTGAACTCGACCGTCGAGAGCTGCTGCCGGACGATCGAGGAGCGCCCCATGACCAGCGTGGTCGTGGCGCTCGGCGCCGGCGTGCTGCTCGGCAAGCTCATGCTTGGTGGCCGCGACTAATCCGCATCCGAGGAGCTTCCCGTGATCAAGAGAATCACCGATCTCTCTCTTCGGCTTGCCGACCTGGTGGAAGCGGAGGGGCGTGTCGCACGAGCGCACGCCCTCCGCTTCCTCGCGGCGGGCCTCATGTTCGCCGTCGCGGCGGTTGTCGTCGCGTGCAGCCTGTGCGTGTTCGGCACCGCGGCGGTTCTCGGATTGACGGACGCCGGCCTGTCCTGGCCCGCTGCGTTGCTCATCGCGGGAGCGGGCGGCCTGATCGTCGCGGCGAGCCTGGTTGTCGGAGGACGCCTGGTGCTCCGTGACGGCCGGCCGGCTCGATCGCCCCGGGCGTCCGTTCCGGCCGTGCCCGTCGGGACGGAGAACAACGCACTGAAAGGAGCTGCCTGATGATTGCCTCTCGCCCACGCCAGCCCGACCCCGACCCCGCTCCCACGCTCGAGGAAGCGAAGCGTCGCTTGCGGGACGTCGGCACATCGAGCGACACGGCGACGGGGATCGATGCCTTGCCATTCGTGAACCCGCTTCGCCACCCCCTGGCGGTCGCGGCGGGTGCGGTTGCGCTCGGGGTCGGCCTGACCGCAGCGGCTCGAACGCGGTCCGGCCGTTCGGTGCTCCGGCTCGCCGGTCGTTCGCTCCTCACCGCGGGCCGACTGTTCATCGTGCCGGCGATCGCCAAGTCGGTCGCCAAAGGAGCGGCCAAGGGCGCCGTCGAGGCCGAGCCCGCTCCTCCCCGTCTGGTTCGATAGTGGCGGCCGACCCCGGCCCCCGCGGCAACGCGTGCGGCTCACGGAGTCACGTCGTCATCGCACCGGTGGGCGGCGGTGACACGGGACGCCGCGTCTCGTTCATCCTCCTCGTCGGCCGGGGCCGGTGGGTTGTGCTCCCCGGCGTCCTCCGGCACGAACACGATGCTCGCCGCCAGCGGAAAGTGATCGGAGCCGATGGCCGGAAGCCGCTGCAGAGATCGCAAATGGAATGCGGGGGAGAAGAAGATGTGGTCCAGCGGCCATCGCATCCACACGTGCCCGGCATGGAACGAGTTGAACATGCCACGTCCCACGCGGGGGTCGAGCAGGCCGCTCAGACGCTGAAACAATCGGGTCGTCTGAGACCAGGCGACGTCGTTCAGGTCACCCGCGACGATCGTGGGCATCGTCGAGTCGGCGACCTCACGCGCCACGAGGATCAGCTCAGCGTCGCGTGGCACCGAATCTTCGGCGTGACCGAGCATCGGTGGAGGAGGATGCACGGCGTACAACCGCACGCGGCGGCCGTCGGTGAGCTCGAGATCGGTCCGGATCGACGGCACGCCCTCGTTGAGGAGCTCTCGCACCTCCGTTTCGTGAAGCGGCAGCTTGGAGAAGAGCAGCATGCCGTACGTGTTGTCCTGGGGGCGCAGGACGTGATGCGGATACGTCGTCTCCAGTGAGGCGAGTTGGCTGGACCACCACTCGTTGGGCTCGACGAGCAGCACGACGTCGGGGGCCTGCACGGCGATGAGGTGTCGGACCTTGGCCGCATCGCGGTTCTCCATCTGCACGTTCGCGATCATGATCGAAAGTTTGGGAGCGTCCGCCGCCTCGTCGTTGGCCTGCGCCTGCACTCGCCAGAGTCGTGTATAAGGAAGGATGCGCCAGAGCTGGATCGCGATCGCAAGGACGAGCAGTCCGGTGACGACCGCCGCAGCGAGCCCCCACTCCAGCGTGATGGGCAAGGCGGCGAGAACGAGAAGCCCCAGCCCGACGAGCTGGGGACGGGGGAATCCGGACGCCTGCGCCCACCACCGCGTGCACGGAAGCGCGGGCAGTGCGGTGGCGACGATGACGATGCCGGCCAGGATCATGAGGAAGATGGACATTGTCTTCAGCCGCCGCTCGGATCGTGGGCCGGGCGGGGCAAGAAGGCGGTCGCCTCGGCGAGCCGATCGCGATCGTGTTCATTCTCGAGCGCGGCGTGCGCCGTTGCCGCAATGCGACGAGCGTATGAAAGGCAGGCCGCTCTGTCGCCGGGACGCCGTGCCCGCCGTGCGCTCGCGTCGAGGATCCGGAGCAAGCCGAGCCAAACCGTCAGGTGTACGCCGGCATGGCGGGCGAGCGGTTCGATCGCTTCGGCGAGGATGTCGTCGACGGTGACCGGGACGGCGATGACGCGCACTGTCTGGTTCTCATCGCGGCGAAGCGGTGACGGCATCCGCCGGGTCACGAGCCGACAGAGGCCCGTCCCGATGCGATCAATGCAGTGCTTGGCCGTCGTCGGATCGTTGATGCCGGGCGAGAGGGCCCGCACGGCCATCTCCACCAGCTGCTCGAAGACGAACAGCGTGTCCTGCAGGGCCGTGCGGTGCGTTCCGAGGGCCACGGCGGCACAAATCTCGCTCGCGATGACGTCCGTGTCCTGCCGGGAGGCCGGCCAGACGTGGGCGACGTCATCGCCTTCGATGACGAAGCTGCCGACGGTCGCGACGACCTTGATCGTCAGATCGTGCCGGGTTGCCACATCCAGCAACGCGTCGCCATCGATGAAGCGAACGTACCCGGAGGCCCTCGCCTCGATTTCCATGGGCGCCCCGGCGAGCGTCGTTCCGTCGTCCTCGTCGTGGCCGTCCTCGCCGAGCGAATCCGGAAACAGCTCGTCGATCACCGTATCGAGCTCGCAGCCGACGGCGGCGATGACCGCATCGGCGTGGATCGACTGGGCCACGTGGTTGAGGAAGTAAACGAGCATGGCCAGGCCGACGACGGCAAGAACCACCGCGATGGTCACGCCGATCCGCGGTACGAACAGCTCGTCCTCGCCCCCGTCGATCGTGGGGAGGATCAGAACGCAGTAGAGGAACGTCGCCAAGAAGGTGCCGAAGACCACCTGGTTGCCGCGATCGCGGAGGAACGTGCGCAGCAGGCGTGGGCCGAACTGCGACGCGGCGAGCTGCAGCGAGACGATCGTCATCGAGAAGACGATGCCGGCGATCGTGATCATCGACGTGGCGATCGTCGCGAGGATGGCCCGGGCCCCGGCCGGATTGCCCGAAAAGACGCGGGGAGCATCCAGCAGCCAGTCCGAGGGGATGCGCCGATCCGCCGCGGGGGCAAGCACACCGAGGATGAGCGCCCCCAGGGCCATCAGTCCCGGGAGAAACCAGAGGCTGGAGCGGACGCGATCGAGAATCTGAACGACGCTCGGAACCTTCGACATCGGGGCCTCGTTTCTACCGTTGGGCATTCAGCCGGCGGGCTCGCGATGGGCTCGAAGGCAGGGGCACGATCAGATTTCGGAGTGCGTCCGTGCGTCGCGCAGCGCACGAATCCTATCACAGGTCCGGGAAACGGCACGGAGTTGCTCCAGCAGCAGGCCGCGTACGGCGCTGCCCGCGTAGGAGCGAACCGTGTCCTCGTACCGGGTCTTGATCGCCCGCTCCCTGCGTTCCGCCCCGCGGAGCAGGGCGGGGACGTCGCCGTGCCGGACCGGGCCGCGGATCCGGCTCCACCATGTCGAGGCGCAGGCGCGGAGATGGCCGTTGCCCTTTGCGTGGTCGTCATCGCCGGCGCGGTTGACGACACGCTGGAGGGCTTCGGCCATCTCCCGCCGCTGCCTCGCGCAGTCCCGGAACGCCCGCGCGACGGGCTCGTCGTCGACCAGTTCGGCCGCGTTCGCGAATCCTCCGGCGGCATCGAGGTTCATATGGACGAGTTCGTTCAGGCGTTCGGTGGTCTCTTCGCGAAGAGAGCACAGCGTCTTCATCCAGGCAACTCCTTTCGGCCCGCGACCGGATGGCGTCATCACGCCGTTGACTTCCGGGCCATGAGCTGACGCACGAGCGAGATCACGAACAGGATGAGGAAGATGAAGAAGAGCACCTTGGCGATGGTCGCCGCCCCGGCCGCGATGCCCATGAACCCGAAGAGGCCGGCGATGATGGCGATGATCAGGAACGTCAGTGTCCAACCGAGCATGATGGAATCTCCAGGTGTGAGGCGGCGAAACGCCGCGGATTGGTGGGTGCCGGATTCGGCAGGAGAATCATCGAGTCACGCCGTGAGGCCGCGGTGAAGCGTTCATAAGAATGCCTTCATCTTGCGATCCGGTCCCCTCCGGCGAGACCGGGGCGCTCGATCGCGGGGCCGGATCCCATGCGTTTGCATTGCCAAGGGCCCACCCCGGGCGGTACATTGCGGCAGTTCTGGGTTTTCTACCTGGTCCCCGAGGGAGCATGCCGGTGCGGGTCTTGATCGTCGAGGACAATCCGAAGATGGCGGGGGCGATCGAGACCGGGCTCGTCGAGCATGGCTTCGCCGTCGATGTCTGCCACACCGGGTTCGACGGCGAGGAGCTGGCCGCGTCCAACCCGTACGACGTCATCGTGCTCGATCTGATGCTGCCCGACCGCGACGGCGTGGAGGTCTGTCGCAACCTGCGCCGCCGCAAGGTGACCTCGTCGATCGTCATGCTGACCGCCCTCGCGGACACCGAGCAGAAGGTCGAGGGCCTCGACGCCGGAGCCGACGACTATCTCACGAAGCCGTTCGAGTTCGATGAGCTGCTGGCCCGGATCCGCGCGTTGCTGCGACGGGGGCAAGCCACGGAGTCGCGCCGGCTGAAGTGTGCGGATCTCGAGCTTGATCTGTACTCGCGGGTGGCCACGCGATCGGACCGGACGTGCGAGCTTTCGAACAAGGAGTTCGCGCTGCTCGAGTATCTGATGCGGAACGAGAATCGCGTGCTGTCGCGAGCCCAGATCGGCGAGAAGGTCTGGGACATGAACTTCGAATCATCCAGCAACGTGATCGACGTGTACATCTCCTCGCTCCGCAAGAAGGTCGACCGTGGCTTCGACCAGGACCTCATCCACACCATCAAGGGGGCCGGCTATCGATTTGGTGTGGTGGAGCGGACGCCCCGCGAAGTGTGACGTCCGCGCGGGCCGGGCTCGACACCGTCACCACGCGGTGATCGAAACGATCGGCCACACGCAACCCGGCTCGCCCGCGTCCTCAGGCCGTTGCCTGGTCGATGTTCGCCTCTCGCTCTGCCGCGAGCTTCTTCTGGTAGCCCGATTGCAGGATGTCGACGATGAAGAGGACGGCGATCGCGAAGTAGAACGTCGTCTTGGACATCGCTTCGACCTGATACCCGAAGAGCTTCAGGTGGGCGACGTGGCCGCCCTCGCCCAGCAGCACCACGCCGACGATGAGCAGGATGAACAGGCCGAGGACCTCGTACTTCCGGTGCTTCTGGAGGAACCCCGCGACGTGGTCGGCCGCGACGAGCATGAGCACGACCGACACGAGGATCGCCACCGTCAGCACGGCGAACACCATCGTGATGGCCATGGCCGACAGGATCGAGTCGAACGAGAAGATCAGGTTCATGAGGACGATCAGGGCCACGACCTTCCCCGCCGACTTCGCGCCGCCGGCCTTCTCGTGCTCGAGGTCGTCGATGGCCAGCATGTGCATGATTTCCCGCACCGCGGTGTACATGATGAAGCCGCCGCCCAGGAGAAACACGAGCGCCGCGAAGTTGAACTCGCCCTCGAGCACGCCCGTCCAGTGAATCCCGAAGAACGGGGCTTCGAGCGCGGTGACCGCCTTCACCATCACGAAGAGCAGGATCACCCGCAACGCGCCCGCGACGATGATCCCGATGCGTCGCACGGCGGCCTGCTTGGCGGCTGGCGCGCGTTTCGACTCGATCGAGATGTAGAGCAGGTTGTCGAAACCGAGCACGAGCTGCAGGAAGATGAGGACGGCGAGATCGCCGAGGTTGCCGAGGTTCAAGAGCGCGCTCATCAGGGGTTCTCCGGGGAATTCAGGCTCGGTGGGGAAGGTCTCCGATGACCCCACGAAAGTACCACGCTCCGACCGATTTGGCATGATCGAGCATTTGAAGGCGATGCTCGGGACGATCGCGCTCCTTCACCCAGTCGCGCTCAAGTGGCGTCTGCGTACACCCGATAATGGGACCGCTGGCTGCCTCGCGCAGGAACGATGACGTTGCCGGTGTCAAGAGCAAGGAGACGGTCATGGACGCGATGAAGATCCTGGTGGCGGAGGATGAGGTCGAGTTCCGGCAGACGCTCGGTGTCTTCCTGAGCAAGCACGGATACTGTCCGATCTGCGTCGAGGATGGCTATCAGGCCCTCGACTTCGCGATCCGGGAACGGCCCGATCTGCTGCTCCTGGACGTCCACATGCCCGCCGGCGATGGATTCGGCGTCCACGAGCGGGTGGTGAAGCATCCCGAGCTGACCGCGAAGCCGGTCATCTTCATGACGCACGACCCCTCGCCGGAGGTGGAGCGCATCGCGGAAGAGCACGGCGCCATCGCCCTGATGCACAAGCCGTTCGATCTTGTCGACCTCCTGGCGAAGATCAAGAGCGCACTCGATCACGGCGTTGCCGAAGCGGCGTGAGCATCGCGAACCACCGTTCGCCGGGAGGGCCACGCCGGTCGAGGACCGCGTCGCGGCCCGCCGCGGTGCGGTGTCCGTTGCCGGTGTGCCTCGGCGGTTGCCTCCGGCGTTCCGGTTCCACGGGCGCCGACGGCGCAGGCGGCGACGCGACCCGGTAAACTGTCGCGCCGCTCCCGCGATCCGCCCTTGCGCCGACGATGCCGATCCCCAGCCCGTTTCATCCCCGCACCTCCGCGCTCTGCACCGGCCTTCGATGGAAGGACTGGTCCGGCTATCACGCGGTGTGCTCCTACGGGACCTGCCACGAACCCGAGTACTTCGCGTTCCGTCACGCGGCGGGTCTCATGGACGTCACGCCGCTGCACAAGTACGACGTGAGCGGACCGGATGCGGCTGCGTTTCTCGCGCGCGTGATGGTCAAGAACATCCTGAAGCTGAGGATCGGCCAGGTCACGTACTGCTGCTGGTGCGACGAATTCGGCAAGCTGCTCGACGACGGCACCGTCTGGCGTCTCGACGAGCACGCGTACCGCGTGACGGCGGCCGAGCCCAACCTCGCGTGGCTCCGGCGGAACGCGGACGGTTTCGACGTCACGATCGCGGACACGACGGAGCGGATCGCCGCGGTTTCCCTCCAGGGCCCCAACGCGCGTGCCATCCTCAAGCAGGTGACGGATGCGGACATGGACGCGTTGCGGTTCTTCTGGCTCACCCGGACGACCATCGGCGGGCGTGACGCGATCATCACCCGGACCGGCTACACCGGCGACCTCGGCTACGAGGTGTGGGTGGACAACGACGACGCGTTGCCGCTGTGGGACACGCTCATGTCCGCCGGACGCCCGTTCGGCATCGCCCCGACCGGGCTCGACGCGCTCGACGTGTGCCGGGTCGAAGCCGGCTTCATCATGAATGCGGTCGATTACTACAGCGCGAACCACTGCGTCATCGAGGCCCGCAAGTCCACGCCGTACGAGGCGGGGCTCGGATGGACCGTCAACCTCGATCGCGATCCGTTCGTCGGACAATCGGCGCTCCGGGCCGAGAAGGAGCGGGGGGCGACGCGACGCTTCGTCGGTCTGGAGATCGACTGGGACGAGTTCGAGGCGTTGCACGCGCGGTACGGGCTGCCGCCGGAGCTGTGCAGCGAAGCCTGGCGTGACCCGCGACCGGTCTACACGGCCGGCGGCACCCAGGTCGGCCAGGCGACGAGCGGTGCCTGGTCGCCCATCCTCAAGAGGAACCTCGCGCTCGCGACGGTCGATCGCCCGCACGCCGCCATCGGGCAGACGCTGCGGATCGAGACGACCGTGGAGTTCGTGCGTCACCGCATCACCGCGACGGTCGTCGAGAAGCCGTTCTTCGACCCGCCACGCAAACGCGCCGTCGCCGGAGACGCGTCGTGACCACGTCGCGGTACGATGCGATCATCGTCGGCGGCGGGCACAATGGGCTCGTCTGCGCCGCGTATCTCGCGCGGGCTGGCCGCAAGGTCCTCGTGCTCGAGCGGCGTCACGTGCTCGGCGGCGCGGCCGTGACCGAGGAGCTGCATCCCGGCTTCCACTTCTCGGTGTGCTCGTACGTCGTCAGCCTCTTCCGTCCGAAGATCATCCGCGACCTGGAGCTCGCGCGACACGGGCTCGAGATGATTCCGCTCGAAAGCGCGTTTACACCGCTGCCCGACGGCCGCTCGCTCTGCCGGTGGCCGGACTGGCACCGCACGCGAAGGGAGATCGCGCAGTTCAGCGCCCGCGATGCCGATCTCTACCCCGAGTTCGGGCTTGCGATGGGCAAGATGGCCTACTTCGCTCGCGAGCTGATCGACAATCCCGCCCCGGATCCCGCGTCGTTCGATCCGCGGGAGCTCATGCGGCTGCTGCGGCTCGGCAAACGCCTGCGTTCGCTCGGGCCCGATCTGATGCACCTGAATACCCAGCTGCTGACGATGAGCGCGGTCGACTTCCTCGACCTGTGGTTCGAGTCGGAGGTCCTGAAGGCGCCGATGTCGGTCAGCGGCGTGATCGGGACCTTCCTCGGCGTGCGGTCTCCCGGCACCGCGTACGTGCTGCTCCATCACTACATGGGTGAGATCGACGGTGCGTTCCGGTCGTGGGGGCTCGTCAAGGGCGGCAACGGTCAGCTCAGCAACGCGGTCGCGAGCGCGGCGCGGGCCTCCGGGGCCGAGATCCGCACGGAAGCTCCGGTCAGCCGGATCCTCTTGCGCAACGGCGAGGCGGAGGGCGTGGTCCTCGACAACGGGGACGAGATCCACGCCAAGGTCGTCGTGTCGGGGCTCGATCCCCGACGCACGTTCCTGGGACTGGTCGGCGAAGCGAACCTCGACGACGCGTTCGTCACGCGGCTCAGCCGGTTCAAGTTCCGGGGCAGCTCCGGCAAGGTGAATCTCGCCGTCGACCGTCTTCCGGAGTTTGCCTGCCGGCCGAACGACAACGGTCGCGCGGATCACCTGCGGGGCGACATCGCGATCGCACCCGGGATCGACTACCTGGAAACCGCCTACGACGAGGCCAAGTACGGCGACTTCTCCCGCCGCCCGTACATCAACGTGGTCATCCCCTCGGTGCTCGATCCCAGCGTTGCGCCGCCGGGGAAGCACATCGTCTCCTGCTTCGTGCAGTACGCGCCGTACCACATCAAGGAAGGCGCGGACCACTGGCCCAACCGGCGCGAGGCTTTCGGTGACGCCGTCGTCGACACGCTCGCGGAGTACTGCCCCGGGTTGAAGGACACGATTCTCTACCGCCAGGTATTGACCCCCTGGGATCTCGAAAAGGAGTTCGGGCTGACCGAGGGCAACATCTTCCACGGCGAGCTGAGCCCGGAGCAGCTCCTGTTTCAACGCCCGGTCTCGGGCTGGGCGCACTACCGAACGCCGATCGCCCGGCTGTGGATGTGCGGCTCCGGCACGCATCCCGGCGGGGGCGTCATGGGCGCTCCGGGCATGCTCGCGGCTCGCGCCATCTTGAAGACGAACGCGACATGACCGCCTGCGACGTCATCGTGATCGGCGGCGGCCACAACGGCCTCGTCACGGCCGCGGCCCTGGCTGGGAAGGGACGCTCCGTCCTGGTGCTGGAACGGCACGCCACGCTCGGCGGGTTGGCCGTCGGCGACGAGTTCCATCCCGGCTACACGTCGGCGGGTCCGCTTCATGACACCTCGACGTTCGCGTCGGCGTTGCGGGCAGAGCTTGACCTCGACGCCGTCGAGACGCCACCGGCCGTGTTCACGCCGCAGATCCCGGACGCGGGGCCCGGGCTGCTGCTGCACCGCGATCCCGGTCGGGCCGCCGCTGAGATCGGTCGGCAGAACGCGGTCGATGCGAACCGGTACGCCGACTATCGCGCGTTCATCGACCGGGTGGGGGGGTTCCTGACCGGGGTGCTGGAGCGGCCCCCGCCCACGCCGGACGCGCTGCGGTCGCTGCTCGGCCCCGCGATCCGGCTCCGGCGTCTCGGCCGGATCGACATGCTCGAGGTCTTGCGGGTCGCGCCGATGTGCGTCGCCGACTGGCTCAAGGAGCACTTCGAGAGCGAGTTGCTCAGCAGCACGCTGGCGGTGCCGGCGTTGGCGGGCACGCGATCGGGACCGTGGTCGCCGGGGACTGCGGCCAACCTGCTTCGTTCGGAGGCGTTGACGCGGTCCGGGATCCGCGGAGGAGCCGCGACCCTGATCGACGCCCTCGCGCGTCACGCTCGCGATCGCGGGGTTGCGATTCGCACCGAGGCGACCGTCACGCGTCTCCGCACCGAGGGCGGCCGGGTGGTCGGGGTCACCCTGGCGGACGGGGAGACGATCGACGCGCCGATCGTGGCCGCGTCCTGTGATCCCAAGCACACGCAGCTGGAGCTGCTGGCGCCCGCGACGCTCGCGCCCCGGCTGCACCACCGGATGACCAAGGTCCGCGCGTCGGGCGCGATGGCGATCGTCGACCTCGCGTTGTCGGCGCCGCTCCGCTTCGGGTGCCGGCCCGAGCTGGACGTGGCCCACGCCCGGGTCGTCGGCACGATCGACGATATGGAACGCGCGTTCGATGCGACCAAGTACGGTCGGGTTTCCGCTGAGCCGATTCTCGAGGTCGTCGTCCCCACTGTCGAGACGCCGTCGCTGGCTCCGCCCGGGCACCACGTCGCCTCGATCATGACGCACTTCGCGCCCTACGACCTCGATGGAGGCTGGACCGGGGACGTTGCGGACACGCTCGCCGACACCGTGATCGCCCGACTCGCGACGTTCGCGTCCGACCTGCCGGGCTCGATCGTCGCGCGGCGGGTGCGAACACCCGTTGATCTCGAAACGCGGTACGGCGTGACCGGCGGGCACATCCACCACGTCGAGCACGCGCTCGACCAGCTGATCGTGCGTCCCGACCCCGAGTGCGCCCGGTACGCGACACCCGTCGCCGGCCTGTACCTGTGCGGCAGCGGCGCCCACCCCGGCGGCGGCCTCACCGGTCTCCCGGGCATGCTCGCGGCGGAAACGATCCTCGGCGGATCGTGACGGATCGAGCGTCAGCGAGGTCCTGGTCGTCCGACGCCGCGCGTCTCGCCGCGACGGTGCGTCGCCGCGATCAGGCCCGCTCCGATCACGGCGCCGACGAGGTTGGCGACCAGGTCCCAGCCGGTGTTCTCGTAGCCACCGACGTTCGTGTCGGGCATGAGCAGCGTGGCGGCAAATTCGATCACCTCATTGAGGGCGCCGAACCCGAGCGCGGCCGCCGCCGCGAGCGTGAGCAGGCCGAGCGTCGGCTTCATCACGCCGGCCACCGCCCGCAGCCCCTCCCAGCAGAGCCACGTCGTCACGCCGAACCCGTACGCGTGGACGACGTGGTCGTACTTGAGAAGGTCGGGGATGAGCCACAAGCTGTAGAGGACGGCGTTGGGCGGCTCGTGCGGCCATCCGGCGGGGAGCGGCACGAGGCCACCCGCCATGTGCGCGAGGCCCCACAACGCGAGTGCCCACGTGACCCCTCGGCTCAGGCCGACCCGATCGTGCACCAGGGCGATGACGCCGGCGATGAGCGTCATCGTGGCGATGTAGAAGAGAAACTCGAAGTTGCGCATCGCGAGCGCCGCGGCGAGGGCGATGAGCATGTAGCCGCCGGTGAAGACAGCAACGGGCAGCAGGGTTCGGAAGCGGGGGGTCAACGTGCGTCGCCTCCTCACGCTCTCCACTGGAGATCACCAGAGCGGAACGGCTGGACGAATCCGCTCATCAGGTCCGCGTCGACGTGGGGGGCGGCGTCGCGCTCACGGCTCTTCCCTCGTTCACGTGTCGCGTCACGAAGGTACGGCCAACGGAGTCAAGCAGCAAGCCATGTACGACCCCGGGGTGGGCCGAAGAATCCCGGGCGGGTCAGTTCGCGATGGGCACCCGCAGCGTCACGGCGCCCGAGATGGAGACCCGATCGGCATGCGCGGTGATCGTCCGGTCGTCGAGCGTCAGGACGGCGTGCGAGTGGATGGCCGTCCCGTGGTGGGTCATCGAGCCGGCCGCGGCGGGGGCGAAGAAGCCGACGATCACCACGTCCTCGGCGTGCAGGTCGGATCGCCGCCAGGGCTCGACGCCGACTGTCGCCGGGTCGGCCGCAACCGGGCAGAAGCCGTTGATCACGTGCAGGTCCACGCCAATCGATGCACCTTCGATCAAGAACGGAAACGGCCTCGTCACGTCCAGACCATGCGTGCCCGCTGCATCCCGGATCAGCGTCTCGAGGCCGGCTCCGTACGCGGAAGCCTCGAGGGTGATCGCCTGCCACGCCGGGACGTGCGCGAGCGTGAGCAGCGTGGCGTGATCGCCGACGACGGGGCCGGGACCGGTGACGCGAAGCTCGTCCCCGTCGACCCGGGCGACCCACACGCGGCCGTCGAGAATCGTGATCTCGCCTTCCAGCCCTTCCAGGGCGCCGACGCCGACGGCATGCGGGCGGCCCACGGCGTCCGTCAGTCGGAGACGCGCTTCGGTGTGCCCGTCGCGCAGGACATCACGCATGGCGCCGTATTGCTCGACCCTGAGTTGCGTCGAGTCACAACCGCCGAGCAGGAGGGCCGAGGTCATGACGATGGAGCAGGTTCGCATGGGTCCGGTCCTCTGGTCCGACGGGTGACGAGCGCGGGTCCGGGACGACACGGCCGCGGTGCCCCTCGTACCGCGGGTGGCGACGCAGGTTTCCCTCGGATCATCGGTGTCGTACATCGAATCGCCGATTGCACGTCTCTCGTCGTCGTCACGCTGACCGCATCGTCACGGATATGATGCGGCCGGCGAACCGTGTGGAGACACGCCCATGCACATCCGTGTGGACGACCCGCGACGAGACGGGCCGGGCCGCCTCTTGCGCGAGCACCTCGAGGACGTGGCGGTGCATTCGCCGGCCGAGAGCATCCATGCCCTTGGAGTCGAGGCGTTGTGTGCTGAAGCGTCCATCGCACTCGATCCGCGGCGATCAGGTCGAGTCGACGACCGGCTTCCCCGTGAGCGACGCCAGGCGTTCGGCAAGGCGACGGAGCGCGGACCGGGGGCCTCCGCACAGGAGGCACCGGCGTTCGATCAGGCCGGATTCCGATTCCGTGACGAGGTTCATCTCGTAGGCGACGACACGGCGTTCCTGCCGGCCGAATGCCGACGCGCAGATCTGAATCGCGCGGACGTCGCCCAACGCAACGGCGGTCGTGTCACGACCGGTCGTGATACGCACTTCCGAGCGGCTCATGTCGAACTCGACGCTCGTCCCGAACCGCAACGCGAGCGGGTACATCGCCATCAGACCGACGCAGGCGATCGACACTGGAATCGCGAGGAGAACGAGGATCAGCCACGCCGGCAGGAACCCGCGGTCGCTCACTGCGCGCACGATCGCGCCGATCGGCTCGTGGAAGATGACCCCCGCGGCGACGAACACGCCGGCAAAGACGAGGCCGAGGACGAGCGGGTAGCGGGACGGGCACAGCCGCACGCCAACGGGGGTGCGAACCAACCGCCGGTGCGCGGTGTGTGTTGACGGGCCGGACGACGCCGTCAGGCCCACGGGTTCGGTCGGGATGCGTTTCGCGAGGTCGTCCATCGGTTGCGCGGGGGGGGAAGGGGGAAAGCGTGGGCGTCACCAATCGATCGCTCGCCCTGCCGGATTGTAATTGGTCTCCGGCGTCGGGCGTCATCCCGCCTTGGCGAGGGCGATCGACCACGCCGCCGCCACGATCGCGACGGCCCCGACGCCCAGGACCCACTGGCTGCGGGGCCCGAGCTTCAGCGCCGGGACGATTGCGCCGTACGCGACGCCGAGCGCGATGCCCGCGAGGAAGCCGGTGAGATGGGCGACGACATCGGTGCGGCCGTTGCCGGAGCCGGTCCACGCGAGCAGCACCGCGGCCACGACGATCGGCGCCCACCGGGCGGCCCAACGCAGCGGCAACTCCACGCGTCGACGCCAGACGTACGCGGCGATCAGACCGAGCGCCGCGAACACCGCGGTCGAAGCGCCGACCGCGGAGTGGGGGGGCGGTTGCACGACAGCGCTGACGGCGTTGCCCGCAACGCCCGCGACCACGATGCCGAACCACGCGAGGCCGTTGCCGAGCAGCCGACCCGCCACGAGACCGAAGATCCCACCGAGCAGGAGGTTGCCGAGCAGATGCCCGACGTCGACGTGCAGGGTCAACGCCGTCACCGCTCGCCACCACTCACCCTGCCGCACGAGCGCGGTGTCGACGCGGCCCGCTTCGAACCAGTCGCGGCCGAAGAGCACCTTGCCTTCGGCGGCCGCGACCGCGAGCAGCACGGCGAGTCCGATGACGACGCCGGTCGGGCTGAGCGGGTGGTGGGGAAGGGAGGTCGGTCTTCCCGCCGGCCAGTTCCGACTTTCCCGGGCGTAGTGGTCGAGCTGTCGAACCGCGACAGGGACGCGATGCTCCGGCACGATCAACGCCCACTCGTCGGCGTGCGACCGCACGGCGTGCTCGATGTTCATCGCCTTGAGGACGAGCGAACGCTCGCGGCACTCGGCGGCCAGGGGCGAACGGAAGACGATGATGCCGGCGACACGATCCATGCGGTGATCGTTGGGGCCCGGAGCGTCGACGACCACCCGCCCGTGGGCACATTCCGAGGATTGACCCGGGCCGGTGGAAATCCGACAGGGGGGACCCCGACCCCTTCGGGGGGCACTCATCGCTCGAGTTCTCACGTCTGGTCGTCACCCGTGCCGATGCCGATGCGGGACGGTCATCGCATGCGCAAGTGGATCCACATCGTCTTTCTGATCCTCGCCGGGATCCTGGTGCTCGGGCTTCCGAGCGTCGGCATCGGCCCCGTTCTCGGGGGGCTCGTCGTCGTGCTGATCGTGTGGGGTCTCGTGGCGGTTCTTCACGGCAGGTCCACGAAGGCCCCGAGGATGTAGAGCGCGGACCGCGGGCACGGACCCGGACCCGGACCCGGACGCGGGGGGCTGCGTGCGGGCGGGGGTTTTCTTGGTGAGTCGGTGAGCGTCCCGCGCGCGGGGTCGGTGCGCGTCGGAGCTTCTGGCCGGGCGTGCAGGTTCTGGGCTCGCCGGCGGACGGCACGGACACAACCACATCGGTGCCACGGACAGCGAAGCGTCCGTGCCGTGCGTCGCCCGTCGCGCAGGAGAGTCAGACACCCCACCCCAACGCACGCGGACGGCACGGACACAACCACAACGGTGCCACGGACAGCGAAGCGTCCGTGCCGTGCGTCGCCCGCCGCGCAGGGGAGTCAGACACCCCACCGCAATGCACGCTGACGGCACGGACGCTTCGCTGT
>JABDLI010000328.1 GCA_013003065.1 Phycisphaerales bacterium
ACCCCACACCCCCTCATCCTCTGGTTCGCCGCCGTCGCCACGCTCGCCCTCGTCAGTCGCTGGTCGCTCGAAGCCGACCGGCCGGGCCGGTGCCGGCTCGACGGGAACCGCATCCATCCGATTCACCAGGTCGATCTCATGCTCGACGATCGCGTGCTCGCGTCGTTCTGTTGTGTGCGGTGCGGGCAGGAATGGCCGGAGACGCCGCATGGTTCGTACTGGCGGGTGCGGGACGAGGTGACCGGCGCGCCGATCGATGCCACGAACGCGTACTTCGTCGAGAGCCGCGTCGTGACGGTGCCCTCACGCGGGGATCGCATACACGCATTCGGCGCATGGCCGGACGCGATGGATCACATGGCTCAGTATGATGGAACGCGGTTGGCGGATCCGCTGACGCGTCGCCCCGCCGTGTCCGACAAACCGCCGCCGAGCTCCCCATGAGACGACCCCTGCCGCTGTTGATGATCACGCTTCTGTCGCTCGCCGGGTGCGAGCGCGCTCCCACCCCCGCTCCGACCAACGTCACCACCGAGGATCCGGCCGCCCTCGCGCCGGTCGCGGTGACGGTCGACATTCCGACCTTCACCGACGTCCTCGAGGAGTCCGGCATCGCGTTCCGCCATCACTTCCTCGACAGCGAGACCGGCTCGAACTACCGCATCAACCCCTACGACCACGGCAGCGGCATCTACGTGGCCGACGTCGACGGAGATGGCCTGGACGACATCTACTTTCTCGATTTCCTCGGTCCCAACGCCCTCTATCGCAACACGGGCGGAATGCGATTCGAGGACATCACCGAGCGGGCCGGGGTCGCTGTCGATCGGGCGCTCAGCGTGGGAGCTGCGTTCGGTGACTACGACAACGACGGTGATCAGGACCTCTTCGTCACGACCTACCGCGGGGGCAACCACCTGTTTCGCAATCGCGGCGACGGGACGTTCGAGGACGTGACGTCGACGGCCGGCCTCGAGTACGACGGCCACTCCAGCGCCGCGACCTGGTTCGACTACGACGTCGACGGCGACCTCGACCTGTACCTGAACAACATCGGCAAGTTCACGACCGAGACGATCAGCCACGAAGCCGACTTCTTCTACAGCGGCGTCGAGCTCCCCTTCCCGGTGCTGGCCCGCGCCCCCAACCAACGGAACCCCGGCGAGGCGGACGTGCTGTATCGCAACGACGGAGACGGGACGTTCAGCGACGTGACGAACGCCGCCGGCATCGACGCCGGCGAGTGGAACGGCGACGCCGCGGTGGCGGACATCGACCTCGACGGTGACCCGGACCTCTACGTGTCGAACATGTTCGGCACGAATCATCTCTTCCGAAATCGCGGCGACGGCACGTTCGAAGAGATCACGGACACGGCGTTGCGGTGGACGAGCTGGGGCGGCATGGGCGCGCGGTTTTTCGACGGCAACGGTGACGCCCATCCCGATCTGTACGTGGTCGACATGCATTCGGACATGTGGGTCGACGCCGACAAGCCCGAGGACCTCACCCATCCGGAGGAGAAGTACAACACGCCGCTCGGCCACACGGTCGGCGGCGGCCGGGTCATCACGAGCCCCGAGGAGAGCGCGGCCCGAGCGGCCCTCTTCGGCAACACCTACTTCGAGAACAACGGAGACGGCACGTTCACCGAACGCTCCCGGGAAGCCCGGCTGGAGATGTGGTGGCCGTGGGGTATCGCGGTGGGTGACTTCAACAACGACGGGCGGGAAGATCTCTTCGTCCCGTCCGGCATGGGGTACCCGTTCTTCTACTACCCCAACCACCTGTTCCTGAACCAGCCGGACGGGCCGTTTGCCGAGGTCGCGCGACAGGCGGGCATCGAGCCCCCCGCTCTCGGCGAGACCATCGACGGCGCCGCGATCCGCGGCGAGGCCTTCACCCGAAGCTCCCGCACCGCTGCGGTCGCCGACTTCGACCGCGACGGCGACGTCGACATCGTCGTCAACAATTTCAACCACGAGCCGTACCTGCTCCGCAACGACACGCCGGCGGGATCGAGCCTGCGGATCCTCCTGCGAGGGCGACGCGCGAACCGGGACGCCATCGGCGCTCGGGTGCGGGTGGTCGCCGGCGACCGCGTCATCCACCGGGAGCGCACCGGCGCAGCCGGCTATCTCACGCAGAGCAGCGCCGTCATGCACATCGGTCTCGGCGACGCGACATCGGTCGAGCGGGTCGAGATTCTCTGGCCCGGTCGCACGACGCCGCACGTGGTGACCGATCCTCCGCTGGGTGAGGTGATCGAGATCGTCGAGCCGGCCGAATGACCCTTCGCGGCCCGGCGTTCCTGGCGATCGTGGCGGGGCTCGGCGTTCTCGATGCGGGCCTGCTTCTCTTCGCCCCCGCCTCCCCGCCGTCGAAGCCGGCGCCGGGCTTCGTCGGTCTCGGTCCGGCCCTCTCGCCGAGCTGGAGCGTTCACGCGTTCGACCCGCGGCTGTCTGCCGTGTGCGAGAACGAGCTTTGGCCCATCCCCGGTCTGCCCTGCCCCAATCCCGTGCACGGGTGTCGCGGACCCCAGTTCGACGCTGCTCCCTGATGCTCGCCCGCCACCTGAACCTCCTGCGCGCCGCCGCCGACAACGTCGCCGCCCGCCCGGGCGGCTACGGTCTGGCGACGCTGGGTCTGATCGCGAGCCTGACGCTCCTGCTCGCGGGCGTCGCGATCAGCGAGGGCGTCCGGGCCGAGGCGCTCGCGTCGGTCGACGCCGGCGCCGACATCTACGTCACCGGCGACGCGTTCGGTCGGGAGGCACCGTTGCCCCGCCACTGGCTCGATCGCTTCGCCGAGCTGAACGGTGTGCGTCGCGTCGTTCCGCGTATCATCGGCCGGCTGCCGCTGGGCGACGAGATCGCGGTGATCATCGGCGTGCCGCGGGAGGCCGTGGCGAACGCGAACCCCCCGATCGTCGGGCGGGCCCCCGCGAGCGAGGCCGAGGTGCTGGTCGGCCGCGTGCTCGCGGACGAACTCGGTCTGCGGCCGGGGAGCCGGATCGCCCTGGAGGGCGCGACCTCCCGCGTGTTCACCGTTGCCGGCATCATCGATGGCACCGCGGCACTGTGGAGCGCGAAGGCGGTGACCTGTGACCTCGAGGAAGCGGCGATCGTGTTCGGGCTCCGCGATCACGTCACCGATGCGTGCCTCGACACCCGCCCGGGGTACGCCGACGAGGTGGCGGACGCGATCGAGCAGTGGGATGAGCCGCTGCGTGTGCAGACGCGAACCCTGGTGAAGACGTACGTGACACGCGGCATGACGATCCGCGGGGGCCTCCTCGCCCTGCTCTGTCTCGTCGTGCTCGCCGGCGCGATCCCCGCATTCGCGGTCACGACGTACCTGGGCCACGTGCCCCGACGCCGCGAGGTCGCGCTCCTGAAGGCCGAGGGCTGGCGGACGGCCGACGTCCTGGAGATGGTCGCGCTCGAGAACGCCCTCGTCAGCTTCGTGGCCGCCGGTCTTGCGATCACGCTCGCCTGGCTTTGGGTGCGTGGCCTCGGCGCGCCGATCATCGCGGGGTTCTTTCTCACGGACCTCCCGGCCTTCCCGGAGATGCGTATCCCTGCCCGCTTCCTGCCCGTGCCCGCGCTCCTCGCCATCGCGTTCAGTCTAATCGTGACGATGACCGGCAGCATCTACACCACATGGCGAACGGCCACCGCCCGGCCGGGGACGGCGTTGCGATGACGGACGCGACGCGACTGGAGGCGATCACCCGACGATACCCGGTGGCCGGTGGCGCCGGCCGGTTCGAGCTCTCCTCGACGACGCTCGAGATCGAGGCGGGAAGCTGGACGGTCATCACGGGGCCCTCCGGCGCCGGCAAGACGACGCTGCTGCAGATCATCGCCGGATTGGACGAGCCGGATGCGGGACGCCGCTGGATCCTCGGCCGCGAAGTCGGACCGGACGCCGAGTCGACGCTCGCGCTCCTCCGACGCGAGCGTCTCGGAATCATCTACCAGCACGACGTCTTCCTCGAGCACCTTCCGGTGTGGGAGAACGTGAGCTGCCGGCTCGTGCCCGCGGGGGTCCCGGCCCGCGAGCGGCGGGAACGGGCGCGGGCCACGCTGACGGAGCTCGGCCTCGCCGGCGCGGCCGATGCCCGACCGGACGTGCTCTCGGGGGGCGAGCGTCAACGGGTCGCCGTTGCGCGGGCGCTCGTCGGCAATCCTGATCTCATCATCGCCGACGAGCCGACGAGCCAGGTCGATCGGGAGACGGGTGCCCTCGTGGTCCAGGCGCTCAGACGCCGGCACACGGCCGGTACCACGGTCGTCCTCGCCACGCACGACCCGGCGCTGATGGACGCGGCCGATCGCCACTTGCGGCTGCATGCCGGCGGGCTGGCCGACCCCGGCGTCACCGGGGCCGGATCATGATCGTCAACGTCTGGACGATCACCGCGGGCTTCCTTGCGGTCGTGGGGGCCGCGCTCGCCGTGCTGGCGGGGCTCGTCGCCATACAGACCATCCGCGGCGTGAAGGGGGCCGAACGCACGCGACGGGAATGGCTGGAGGATCGCGGTCACCTGCTGACGCTGCTCGTCGGCGTGCTCGCGCTCGTGCGGCTGGTGGCCTGGCCCCACTTCTACCTGCTGCTCGAGAGCTACGTGCCCGACCTGGCCGCCTACGGGGTCATGTGCGTCTTCGGCGTGACCCGCATCGAGCCCGAGCTCGTGCGGCTGCTGCAATGGGGCAAGCCCGTGCTGCTCGCGGGGCTGGGCTTCTGGTGGGTGCTCGGGCTCGCCGACGCCGACGCGACGACCACGCGACCGCTGCGGGTCCGGACGTGGCTGACCATTCCGCTGGCACTCGGCGTCCTCGTCGAGTGCGGGATCGAATTGATCTACCTGCTTCGCGAGAAGGTCGGCCAGCCCGTCACGTGCTGCGCGCGTTTCCGCGACACGGAGGCCGCCGCGATCTCGGACAACCTGAGCCCGCTGTACGGGCTGAGCGTCCAGACGCCGGCGGTGACCGTGGTCGCCTACGTCGCCGGAAGCCTGCTCGTGGCGGTCGCGGCCACGTGGCTCAGCCGGCGACCCCGCCCCGCCCCCGTCGCCGCGTGGCTGCTCGTGGCGGGCGTGGCCGTCAGCCTGCTGCTCACACACTGGGCGTGGGTCGACGTCGTCGCGCCCCGGGTTCTCCGCCTGCCGTATCACCACTGCACCTACGAGCTGCTCACCGACACCATCGCGTTGGGGCCGGCCGCGGTGCTGACGATCTTCGGTCACGTCGCAGTCGTGATGCCACCGTGGCTGGCGATCGCAGGAGCGCAGTCACCCCGGTGGGACGGGCGGCTGTACCGGACGGGGGCGATTGCGATCGTGAGCTCGCTCGTGATCGTGGGGTTGCACCTGGTGTAAGGGCGACCCCCCCCGCGTGGTCTTACCCCGCCTCCCCCGTATCGCGGTACGGCTTGCCCGCCTGATACAACTCGAGCCGGGACTGCATCGCCTCCAGCCGCGGTGGCGACGGCGCATCGGGAGGCAGTGCCTCCTTGAGGCGATCGATTGCCTGCTGCGCGTACCGTGTCGCCGGGTTGAAGTCGCCGCGCTCCGCCGCGGCCGCCGCCAGCACCTCGAGGTGCGCCGGGCTCCGGTACTGGGACTGTTGGCACAACCGTTGGGCAAGCTGCACCGCCGTGGTGCCGTCCCGCACGTCGTCGTCGGGATTCGTGGCGAGGATCCACGCCAGCGGGAGAAGCAGTCGTGGATGCTCGCGGACGTGCTCGAGCCCACGCTGGTACGCCTCCACCACGCGCGGTGTGTCACCCAGCCGCCGGTAGGCCTCGGCCAGGTTCGTGTACCCGGCGACCCGATCCGGGTGCTGCCGGGTCACCGCCTCGAAGTCCTCCGCGGCCTCCGCGTACGCGCCCGCGTTCGCCCGGAGCAGCCCTCGTTCGAATCGAGCCCGGCCGTGTTCGGGGTTGATCCGGACGGCGGCGTCCATCGCGGCGAGCGCTTCATCGTTGGATCCCGTCTGGTTCAACGCCATGCCCAGATTGAACTTGGCGTCGGCGTTGTTGGGCATCGCCTCGCTGGCTGCGTGCAACGCCGCGAGCCCCTCCTCGGTCCGCCCCATCCGGACGAGCGTCGCGCCCAGGTTGCTCCGGGTCTCGTGGGAGTCGGGATCCAGCTCGAGACCGGCCTCGAAGGACGCGATCGCCTCCTCGAGCGCACCGAGTCCGACGTGGGCGTTGCCGAGAAGGAAGCGGGCCTTCGCGTTGCCTGGGTCACGCTCCAGGGCCTGCTCCACCGCGTCGAGCGCTTGCTCGTGTCGGCCGAGTCGGTTCTGCATCTCGGCGAGCTCGAGCCACGGGTCCGGGGACTCCGGCGACTGGGCGGCGGCGGTCTGCCACTCAGCCTCCATCCCCTCGATGTCACCGCGTCGCCCCATCGCCTCGGCGCGGCGACGACGCAGGCTCATGGTCACCCCTTCCTCGCGCCACAAGCTCGTCCGCCACTCGTCGGTGATGGGCGCCGGTCGCCAACCGATGCCCACCTGCCGCTCGAGCATGTCGGCCACCGGGCTGTTCCGCGCTCGAGCGATCTTCGCCTGCATCGAAGCAAGCTCACCCGACCGCGGGTCAAGGCGAGTGGCCTCTTCCAGACGCACGCCCGCGGTATCCGGGTCTTCACGGGCGAGCGCGAGCTTGATCAACGCAACCCGTGGTGCGAGCATCGTCGGATCGAGCGTGACGGCCCGCTGCAACGCGCGGCCGGCGGCATCGAGGTTGCCGGCGTCGAGCTCGAGCTGTCCGAGATGCGCGTGCACGGCGGCCGAATCGGGATTGAGCGTCGCCGCCGTCGCGAGCAGTGTCCGCGCCGCGGTCGGATCGGCGAGCTTGATCGTCAACGCGTGCAGGTAAGGCCACCGGTGGTCCGTCGGATCGAGTGCCGCCGCCCGCTCGTAGCACGCGATCGCAGGATCGAAGTGCTCATGAACGTCGTACGCGATCCCAAGCTCGCCCCACGCCTCGGCCGACCCCGGCTCCGCCTCCACCCGCGCGGTCCGCGTCTCCAGCCGCTCCAACAACGCCGGCTCCACATCGGCCGGGATCGCCGGCGGAGCGACCGCCCCCGCCGCCACCGGCGACGCGGATCGGGAGCATCCGAGCGTGCTGACGATGCATGTGACCGCGACGGCAAGGAACGGCAGCAAACGCGGGGCGGCGGCGAGAATCATGGCCGGCGTCTCCTCTTCGAAGGGGGGCAGATCAGGGGGAAGGGGAAGTGTACCCACGTGGACGGCCGCGGGCACGCGGACGCGGACGCGGACACGGACGCGGACGCGGACACGGACACGGACACGGACGCGGACACGGACGCGGACACGGACACGGACCCGGACACGGACTCGGCCGCGGCCGCGGCCGCGGTCACGGACACGGCCCCCGCCCCCGCACGTCTACCCTTCCCGCCCGTGCCACTCCGCCAGCACCGCCTGCTCCCGCTCCCGCGTGATCCCCGGTGCATTCTC
>JABDLI010000341.1 GCA_013003065.1 Phycisphaerales bacterium
GCCGCCGGCTGGTGCAAGGCGTGGGCGATCACCAAGATCGTCTTCGTCGTCGCGAACAGCAGCGTCGGTTACCTCGTGAACCGCGCGCAGTTCGAAGCGATGATGGACGATCCGGGAATGGCCAGCATGGGGTCGGGGTTCTTCAGCGCGATCGGCATCGTCGGGGTCGTCTTCGGTCTGCTGTGGGGCTGGGCGTTGCCGGTCTTCCTGCTCATCTGGTTCGGGCGGCCGAAGGTCAAGCAGGAGATGGCCACCTGGGCGGGCGGCGGCGTGCCGGCGTTGCCCGCCGAGCCCGCAACCTGGCCGCCGGAACCACCGGTCGCATCATGAGCGGTGGGTTTCTCGACGAGCTGAGTTGGCGTGGGCAGCTCCACCAGGCGAGCGCAGACGCCGCGCTCGTCGAGCATCTGTCCGCGCCGCCCCGCGTCGGTTACTGCGGCTTTGATCCGTCGGCCGAGAGCCTGACGATCGGGAACTTCATCCCCATCAAGGTGCTCATGCACTGGCAGCGGTGCGGACACCGACCGGTGGTGCTCATGGGCGGCGGCACCGGGCTCATCGGTGACCCGTCCGGGAAGGACCAGGAGCGTCAGCTCCTGTCGCGTGAGCAGGTCGAGGCGAACGTCGCCGGCCAACGCCGCATCTTCGAGCGACTGCTCGACTTCGACGCGACGCGGCCCGACGGCGCCGTCATGGTCAACAACCTCGATTGGCTCGGCGAGCTCGGGTACATCCAGGTGCTGCGTGACGTCGGCAAGCATTTCTCGATCAACGCGATGCTGCAACGCGACTCCGTCCGGACCCGGCTGGAGAACCGCGAGCAGGGCATCAGCTACACCGAGTTCAGCTACATGATCCTGCAGGCGTACGACTTCCTGCACCTTCACCGCACGATGGACTGCACCGTGCAGCTCGCCGGCTCGGATCAGTACGGCAACATCCTTTCCGGCATCGATCTCATCCGCCGCGAAGCGGGAAGCGGCGGCGAGCATCCGGCCTTCGGCATCACGGCCCCCCTCGTCACGCACGCCGACGGCCGGAAGATCGGCAAGACCGAGCGTGGCGCCGTGTGGCTGACGGCCGATCGCACGAGCCCCTACGCGTTCTATCAGTATTGGATCAACGTCGACGACGCCGAGGTCGATCAGTTTCTGCGCTGGTTCACGCTGCTCGAACGCGAGGCGATCGAGGAGACGATCACGCGGCACGTCGCCGCCCCCCACGAACGGTGCGGGCAGCGTCGGCTCGCCGAGGAGATGACCCGGCTCATCCACGGCAACGACGAGCTGCAACGCGCCGAACGCGCGACGACCGCACTGTTCGGCGGCGGCGACGTCCGTGAGCTCGACGCCGGTCTCCTGGATCAGGTCGTCCCCGAGCTGCCGGCCTCCGACCACGCCGTCGGCGACCTGTCCGGCGCCGGGGTCGCGCTCGTGGAGCTGCTGCCCCGCACGTCGCTCGCGCAGTCGAAACGCGAGGCGCGGGAATTCCTCGGCAACAATGCGGTCAGCGTCAACGGGGAGCGGGCGGAACCCGACCGCACGCTGACCAGCGCCGATCTTCTCCCGGGCCGCACGATCCTCCTGCGTCGCGGCAAACGGAAGTGGCACGCGACGCGGTGGGCGTGAGTTACTCCGGCGCGACCTCTTCGAGAATCGTCAGGCCGATCATCGGCGGTTGGGTGGACGTCCCGACCCGGGCGTCGACGATCGTCAGCGTGCCGTCCGGCAACAACGCGACGAACGCGGACACCGGCTTGCGTTCGATCCGCGCTTCCTTCTCGCTCGACTTCAGATGCACGAGCGCGAGCACCTTCACCTCGCCGCTCTCGATGCGACGACCGAGGTCCTCGGTGACCCGCACGGTGACGTCGCGCAGCAGCTCGGGGTCCACCTGAATGCGGGCTTCATCTTCGGGCGAGCCGGCGATCTGCACCCGCACCGGCACCGGAGGCACGACCTCGCGGATGCGGGATCCGATGGTGAACGACACGCGTCCCTCGGGCGGTGTCACGGTCACCGTTGCGATCCCGCGGAGCGAGGCCGGCAGTTCGATCGGCACCCCGGTCAGCGTGTGCTGGATGCCCGGCGCACGGCCGGCCAGGTCGGCGCGTTCCACGATGGCCCTCGCCGTGAGCTCGACGCCGGGCTCGAGCAGCCGGCGTGGCGCGCGGATGGTCACGGTCGATGGTTCGACGGTCATTGCCCCGACGAGCTCGACGCCGGGCACCTCACCCGGGACCACGCGCACCGGCACCTCGACGAACTGATCGACGTCGAGCGAGACCGTTTGCGGGTCGGTGGTGACGACCGCGATACCGGCCTCGGCGATCGCCGGATGTTCACGCACCATGGCCACGAGATTGACCGGTTGCGATCCCGTGCGGGGGGGGAGGGCGAACGTCAGCCGCTTCACGGTCTGTTCGGCGTTCTGGATCGCACGTTGCGATCCTTCGACCGTCACCCGCGTCGTCACCACGTTGGCGGGTTCGATGAGCCAATCGTCGGTGCCGGTGACCTCGAAGGTGCACTGCACCGGAAACGTGCGGTCGACACGCGTCTCGCCCGCCGCCCACCACCAGACGACGACCGCCACGACCGTCGTCATCACGTAGGTCCAGATATCGCCAATCATCGCACTAGGCCGCCTGCTTCTCATCGGGGTCGCGGTCGGACGTCAACGGATCCAGGCCCTGGTTTGGCGTGAGCGCATCGAGTCGCCGCGCGAGGACCGAACGAAACTGATCACGACCGATGGCGTGCTCGATCACGCCGCGTTCGGCAATGCTGATCGCACCCGTCTCTTCGCTGACGATGATGACCAGGCAATCGCTCTCCTGGGACAAACCCGCCGCCGCCCGGTGTCGTGACCCGTACTCCAGCGGCAGCACGCCCTCCTCGACGAGCGGGAACTGCACGCTCGCGGCGAGGATGCGATCACCCCGGATCACGACGCCGAGATCATGGAGCGGGCTGTTCGGCCAGAAGATCGACTCGAGCAGACGCGCGTCCACCTTGGCGTCGAGCCGAGCCCCGGTCTCGATGAGCCCTCCCAGCTCCGTGCTGCGTTCGAGCGCGATCAGCGCGCCGAACTGACTCTTGCTCAGAAACAGCACCGCCTCGTTGACTGCGTCGATGACCGAGTCGACCTGCTCTCGACCGGGCCGGAAGCTCCACGCGCGTCCGAGCCGGCTCATCGCCTGCCGCAGCTCGGGTTGGAAGACCACGATCAGCAGGACGGCGAGCAGCCCGAGGAAACGGTCATAGATGAAGTTGAGCCGGAGAAAGGCGTCGCTGCTCTGGCCGAGCATCCGGATGCTCAGCGTGGCGATGACGACGAGCACGACGACGCCACGGATGACACCGGCCCCGCGGGTGCCACGCAGGAAGCGAAACACGAAGTAGACGCACAGCCAAATGACGGCGATCTCGATGGCGGCCTGCCACGGAACCGTGCCCGGAAAAAGCTGTTGCCAGAGTCTCGCCATCGTGCCGGAGCGGGGTCCTCCAGCAGCAGTATACGCTGCACGCCTGCACGCGTGTCCTCCCGGCGCGAGAGTCGTTTCCGCGGTAGGATCATGCCCATGTCACGATTCGGGACGCACTATCAGGTCTCGCGGCTGACCGGCGTGTGTGCGGAGACCGGCGAGAAGCTCGAGCCCGGTTCGCTCTGCGTGGCGACGCTCTGTGATCGCGCCGAGGACGAGGGCTTCGATCGCAAGGACTATTCGATGACGGCCTGGGAGCAGGGCGCACGCCCCGAGCGGCTGTTCAGCTTCTGGCGGACGGAGGTTGCGGCTCCCGAGGCGCGGAGAAAGCTGCTCGTCGACGACGAGGTGTTGATGGACCTCTTCACCCGCCTCGCCGACGACGATCGCCCGCAGCGCGTCGCGTTCCGGTTCGTCCTCGCCCTCATCCTGATGCGGAAGCGGCTGCTTCGGTTCCTCGGGCGGCGAAGCGATGAAGCCGCGGGCCGGGAGTGGTGGAAGCTCCGCCCGCGTGGCGCCGCCCCCGAAGATCCCCCGCTGGAGGTTCTCGACCCTCGCTTGAGCGACGAAGATGTCCGGGAGCTCACCGCCCAGCTCGGCGAGGTCCTCCGGGGAGACATGGAAGGATGATCGCCCGTGCGCTGCTCGCGGCCGGATGCATGCTCCTCGCCGGAACGAGCGGGTGCCAGAGCCCGCCCGCGACGACGAGCCCGCCGGGCCCGGGGCCGGGCCACCCCGACCCGATCGACGAAGCCGCCATTCGAGAGCAGCTCGCGCTCCACAACGCGCGGGTCGCGCAGCTCGGCCGGATCGCCGCCCCCGGCGTCATCGAGTTTGCCTGGGTCGACGAGGCCGGCGACCGACACTTCGAGCCGCAGGTCAACACGCGTCTGTGGATCGACTTGCCCCGGCGGAGCGGGCTGCGGCTGGAGAAGCTCGGCGAGGTGCTGTTCTGGCTCGGCTCCGACGACGAGCGGTACTGGCTCTTCGATCTCACCGGTGCCGAATCGACCCTTTTCGTCCGGTCGCATCACGATGCGATCTCCGCGACCGGCGGCTCGCCGCTCAGGCTCCGCCCGCTGGCGATCATCGACCTGCTCGGGCTCACGCCCGTGCCGCTCGTCGACGACCTGGTCCTCACCGCGGAACCGTCCGGTTGGCAGGTCACGGCACCAGGCGCCGGCGGCGAGATGCGTCTGTCCTTTGCCGACGGCTCGGCGTGGCCGCACCGCGTGGAGAGCCTCGACCGCGGTGGCGTCGTCACGATGCACAGCCGGCTCGACCGCCCACGCTCGGTCATCGTGGAGGGCGTCTCCCGCGCCGCCCTGCCGCGGATGCCAACGCTGATCGACATCGCCGACCCGGCCGGCACGATCACGGTGAAGCTCGCGCTCGACGAACCAAGCCCGCCACGCGCCGGCGCGCCCTGGGAACGGTTCTTCGACCTGGAACAGCTTCGGGGGCACCTGCGACCGACGCGGGTGGATGAAGCGGCGAAGACGACGCGGGGGAAGTGACACAGACACGCGAAGAAGTCCCGCTTCGCTGTCCGTGGCACCATCCCAAGCGCCCATCGCGCGATCCCACGACCCAACCTGCTCGAGGCGGCATGGACGCCGCCGGTCCCCACGCAGCCTGCACCCGCCGGAGGCGGTGCGAAAAATAGTCCGAACCCACGCTGAACCATCCAGACGCGAGCCCGCAGGGATGCGGGCGGTGTATTTGGGCGCTCCGCGGTCCTGTGCTTCGCCGCAGGATGCGGCGGGACACGCTGAGGTCGGTTGAGCGCCGGACGACACAGCGTTCAGTGTGCGGTGTGGTGAGGCCGAGGGCGGCAGGACGCCGCCCGTGGAAGCACAGGGCGTCCGGAGGTCACCGGCGTGTTTGCGCGGTTGGGGGAGAATTGGATTTGGAAGGGGAATGGGAATGGGAACGGGAATCGGAATACGAATGGGAAGTGGAATTGGACCCGGAGAGTGGGGACCCGGGGAATGGTGAATTGAAATTCAGCCGGGCGCACGGATCCGCCGGTCCCCGCGCCGGGCGACCCGCGAAACGCGATCGCGAACGCAGAGAGCCTCGCGATGCTCGGTCGTCAAGCCGTGCATGCAACCGGCAGGCGGTGGCATGCCCTCCGCACTCACAGAGGAGCCCATGCTGCCTCGCCCGCGGCGAGCCGGAGTCAACGACTCCATCGCGATGGACGCTGACGGCACGGACGCTTCGCTGTCCGTGGCACACGAACACGGACGCGGAGGCTCCGGCGTCCAGTATCATCGCACCAATGCCCGCCCTGCTCCTCTTCTCCCTGCTCCTCCTCACCCTCACCGCCCCCGCGACGGCCGCCGATCGCCTGCTTGCCGTGGCGAGCGATGAGCACGCGTGGGTCGTCGTGGCCGACAAGGCGGGCATCATGCACGTGCTGCATCACCCGCGTGCCGCCGCTGCGCCGCACGTCAACGATCTGCGCACGCTTCCGCGGCGTCCCGAGGCGATCGCGGCGTGGGGGCAAGAGCTTTGGATCGTCTTCGGACCCGCCGATCGACGCACCGACGCGATGCGGGAGGTCTACCGGCTGGAGGTGCGGCTCAATCCGGTCAGCGGACGGTACTACGGCGCGCCGGCCGATCGGCTGGCGTTCGCCCCGCCGTTGCCCGGACCCGTGCTCGCCATGTGCGGCGCGCACGATGGACCCGTCGCCCTCACCCGCGCGGCCGAGGGGTTGCGGTTGTGGCAGCTCGGCCCGGATGGGTGGCGCTCGATCGATCTGCCGCCGGCGGTCGCCGCGCGGCGAGAGAACAACTGGCGGATCGTGGCCGCGGGAGCAGCGGGCCGCCGGATCCGTCTGCTGCGATCGCAGGGCGGGCGGCAGTGGGAGCGTCAGTCGGGGGTTTGGCTCGATCGGCCGGGGCCCGAGCGGCCGGTCCGCGGTCTTGGCCGCGTCGAGGGAAGGGTGCTGGCGACGCTCCAGGCGGGCCCCGCGATCGAGATCGCGTACCTCGCCGGCGATCAGGTGCTGCCGCTGGCGACCATGCCGGAGCCGGCGTCAGCGTGGGCCGTCGTCGGACTTGCCGACGGGCCGCGTCTGATCTTCGGCCCCGATACCGAATCCCTCGCGATCCAACGCGTCGATCCGGTGGTGGGCACGCCCACGCCGGCGGCCGACCTCCGGCCGACACCGATCGACGCCATGACGGTCATGCGGCTGCCCGTCCTCATGGCAATCGCGTTGTTCGCGGTCGCCATGGTGGCGGTGCTTCGTCCGGCGGGGCGAGCTCCGCTGCCGCTGCCGGCGGAGACCGCTCTCGCGCCGCCCGTCCTTCGCCTGGCGGCGGTCCTCATCGACATGGCCCCGGCCGCGTTGCTGGTCCTGTTCGTCACGGGGGGGCGGCCGCCCGATCTGCTGGGCCTGCCGCTGATGACGCGAACGTTCGACGAATCGGTGCCGTACATCGCGACGGCAGGTCTGACGATCGTCCACGCCGGCGCCGGGGAGCTCTTCGCCGGTCGCACGCTCGGGAAGCTGGTGCTGGGTCTCCGCGTGATCCACGTCGGCGGGGGGCGTCCGCCGTCGTCGCTGATCGTGCTTCGGAACGCGATGAAGCTGGTGGTCGTCCTGGTGCCGCCGCTGGCCGTCGTCGCGCTGACGAACCCCAACTGGCAGGGGCTCGATGATCTGGTGGGACGAACGCTGGTGGTGCGCAAGAGCTGCCCGACCGACGTCACGCCCGGCGACCGATAACTCTCGCGTTTCCGGTTCAATCGCGACGCTCCGAATGCTGAAGTTGCGCGTCGACGTCGGCCGATAAACGGTCCGTCGGTGAATGGACTCACCGGCGGTTGATCGTCACGGAGAGGATCTCGCTTGGAAGACGATCGAGGGCAAGCCTCCGCGGATTCGACGGCGGCGGTGGCCGACGACGCTCCCCCGGTCGAGCCGGCTGTCACCACCGGCGACGAGGTCGCGTCGTCGGGGGTCACCTGGAGCTCCGTCTGGCAGGTGCCGGCGATACTGCTGAGCATCGCGCTCATCGCCGTGGGCCTGGTGGTCGCCGGTCGTCGCGCGCCGGAGGACGATTTCGGCGCCGCGTTGGCCGAGGTCGAGGAGCTCATCGGCGTCGGCGAGTTCTCCGCCGCCCGGCTCCGGCTGGAGGAGGTCCTTCGCCCGAACCTGCTGGCGGCAACCCGCCCGGAGAAGGCTCGATTCCACGCCGCGGCGGCCGACTGGATCTCGGCCAGCCAGGATGCGGCCGGGACGAGCGTCGTGGAGAACAACGAGCGGATCGTCGAGCAGTACACGCTGGCCCGGGACCTCGGCCGCACGCTCTCGCCGGTCCGGCTCGAGCGTTGGGCGCACGCGCACATCCGGTTGGGGCAGATTCGCGAGGCCCACAAGCGGCTGGCCGAGCTGGAGGCGCTCGGGGTGATGGACGCGCGGGCCGACGCTCGCCAGCGTCGCAACCGCCTGCTCCGCAAGCTCGTGGAGCACAGCCTCGCGCAGGACGACGTCGCCTACGAGGAGATGTCGTCGGTGCTCGCGACCTACCGGGACGACCCGCTGCTCAGCCCGGCGGATCAGGCCTGGGTCGTGACCCACCAGGCCCGGCTGCGGCTGGAAGCAAACGAGGCGGCGGTCGCCGCCCGTCATCTGCTCGTCGACATGCGTCGCCTCGAGGACGCCGACGAACCCGTGCCGGCGCAGGTGTGGGGCGAGCTGTACACGCTCCTCGCCCGCAGCTACTTCCAGCAGGGCGACTACGAACGGGCCGCCCACCACCTCGAAGAGGCGTTCGCGCGGCTCGGCGGCACCGTGGTCCAACGGGGCGAAGCGCTCCTGCTGAAGGGGCAGATCGCCGTCGCCCAGGAGCGGCACGAGGATGCCTTCGAGCAGTTCGACGAGGTGATTCGGAACTACCCGGCGACGGATGCCTACGCGCCGGCGTTGCTCGGCCGGGCGGAGGTGCAGAGCGTGCTGGGGCGACACCCGGCCAGCCTCGACGACTACCGCGCCCTGATCGAGCTGCGAAAGGAGATCGCGACGCCCGGCATCCCCCGTCGTCACATCGCCGCCAGCCTGGCCGACCGGCACGATGCCGCGCTGACGATCGCCGAGCTGCCGCTTGCGCTCCAGTACGTCTCGATGGCCGAGGGGCTGTTCGATGCCGGGGACGTTCCGCTCGACGTGCTGGTGCGGATCGCCAATACGTCACGACAGATCGCCGACAACATCATGGTCGAAGCAGCCGAGGCCGCGCGGGCGGCGGGGCGTCGGGCGGAGGAGATCGATCCGGCTCTCCGGCACCGCGCCATCGAGCAGTACGCTCGCGCCGCGGAGTACTCGTTGCGTCACGCCCGGGCGTTGACGACCGTTCCCGACGGCGATGAAGGGTGGGCGGGTTCGCTCTGGCTGGCCGCGGACAACTTCGATCTCGCCGGCCGGCCGCGGCAGGCGATCACGCACTTCCTGGAGTACATCGCCGGTCGCCCGATCGACGACCAGCTTCGCGCGAAGGTCACCTTCCGGCTCGCCCGGGCGTACCAGGCCAATCTGGAGCTCGACCGCGCGGCGGAGGCCTACGAGAAGGTGCTCGCCGAGCATCCGCGGAGCACCTACGGCACGCAGAGCCACCTGCCGCTCGCCCGCTGCTACCGCGGGCTCGATCGGATCGGCGAGGCCGAGCAGCAGCTGCTGCGGGTGATCGAGGGTCGTCGCGGCGAAGACACGCCGATCACCCCCGACGCCACCGACTATCGCCAAGCGCTCTTCGAGCTCGGTGATCTCTACTACGACCTCGGTGACTATACCCGCGCGATCGAGCGACTGGAGTTCGCGCTCGCCCGGTACCCCGATGCGCCCGAGCGGGTCGAAGCGACGTTTTGCCTCGCGGACAGCCTGCGACGCTACGCCGCGAACTCCGCCGACGTGCTGGTGACCGAGCCGAACCTCGCCCCCGCGGATCGACTGTCGGCCGAACGGGACGTTCGCGTGTCGCGGGAGCAGGCGCAGCGTCTCTTCGCGGGCGTCATCGCGGCGTATTCGAGCAGCGATCGGCCGCCGCTCGATCGGCTCCAGCAGGATTACCTGCGGTACGCGACGTTCTACCAGGCGGACTGCGTCTTCGACCTCGGAGAGTACGCCAAAGCGGCGGAGCTCTACGACCTCGCCGCCCGTCGCTACCAGACGCACCACATGTCGATGGATGCGCTGGTTCAGATCGTCAACTGCTTCGATCGCCTCGACAACCGTCGCGCGGCGGATATTGCACACCGCAACGCGCTGATTCGTCTGCGGCAACTACCCGACGAGGCCTTCGACAACCCCGACTCGATCATGGACCGCGCCGCGTGGGAGCGCTGGCTTCAGAATCGCCCCCTCGGCACCTCCGACGACACCCGCACTGCGCAATCGAGCTGAACCCCTCATGTCCAACGCTTCGTCATCCGAATCACGCTGGTCCCGGGAGCTCCTCCGGGTGCTTGGCGAGCAGCAGGCCATCGTGAACGAGCTCGTGACGCTGGGCGAGCGGCAGAGCGGGCTCATTGCGTCCGCCGACACCGAAGGGCTGCTTGCCCTGCTCGCCGAGCGTCAGCGTCTCATCGAGCGTTTCACCGCCGCGCAGCAGGACATGGGCGTCGTCACTGACGGGCTGGCCCCGAACGTCGCCGTCGCCGACGACGAACGCGGCCGCATCCAAGAGCTGATCGCCGACATCAGTCGTCAGCTCGCGGCCGTCATGACGCAGGATGAAGCCGATCAGGCCAAGCTCGAGAAGGCCCGCGTCGCCGCCCGCGAGGCCGTGAACACGGTGGACACGGCGCGGCTCGCCCGGCAGGCCTACCGGCAGGGGCAGGCCGTCAACAATCGATTCGCGGATCGGAAGGGATGAGTCGATGACGACGCTGTCTTCACACGCCCCGCCTTCCGCCCCGCCGTCCGGCGTGACGCTCGACGCGGACGAGTTCAAGGAGCTCATGTCCGCGTTCACCGACACGACGCGCCAGCTCGAACAGACGCATCTCGCCCTTCGGCAGGAAGTCGCCCGGCTGACCGAAGAGCTCGACGAGGCGAATGCTCAGCTGCGCCGATCGCGTGACCTTGCCGCGCTCGGCCAGATGGCCGCGGGGATCGCGCACGAGATCCGCAACCCGCTCGCGTCGATCCAGCTCTACGCGCAGATGTTGGCCGCCGACCTGCCCGACGCTTCGGAGTCACACGCGGTCTGTGGCAAGATCAGCCGCGCCGTCGGGCGGTTGGACGGCATCGTGCACGATGTGCTGCACTTCGCCCGCGAGACGCGGGTGCGAGCCCAGGCGACGAGCGCCGTCGATCTGTTCGAGCACGCCCGACTCGAGTGTGAGGCGTTGCTCACGCGGTGGCCGGGCCGCGTCGAGGTGCATGTCGACGCGAGTTCTCGATGCGATCTCAAGGCGGACGTCTGTTTGCTCACCCAGGCGCTTGCAAACCTCATCCGCAACGCCATCGAAGCGATGGACGGCGGCGTGGGAACGCTGCGTTTTGCCGGGGAGCGCCGGCGGATGCGTCGCGCCGACGGCCGCCGCGTCGAACGCGTGGTGCTGATCGTCGAAGACGACGGACCGGGAATTCCCGAGGACGTCGTCGTCCGCATGTTCAATCCGTTCTTCACGACCCGGCCCACGGGCACGGGTCTCGGGCTTGCCATCGTGCACCGCATCGTGGACGCGCACGGCGGGCTCATCAACGTCAAGCGGGCGGAGACCGGAGGGGCGCGGGTTGAACTCTGCCTCCCCGTCCGGCCCCCGACCGCTCGGACCAACTCACGTACCACCGGAAACGCCGGGTCGCGTCGCGACTCGACGGTCCGGACCACTTCGGAGCGAAGGTAGGACCATGAGCAGGATTCTGGTTGTCGACGACAAGGAAATGATGCGGGACAGCGTGGGGACGACCCTCACCCGACGCGGCCACACCGTGGTGACCGCGGGCGGAGGCAAGGCCGCCCTCGAGAAGCTCCAGCAACGCCGGATCGACGTGGTGGTGACAGACCTCCAGATGCCCGAGATGGACGGGCTCGATCTGCTGCGAGAGATTCGCGGCATCGACGAGACGCTTCCGGTCGTCTTCATGACGGCCTACGGCACCGTCGATACGGCGGTCAACGCGATGAAGGAAGGGGCGTACGACTACATCACCAAGCCGTTCTCGGGTGACGAACTGTGTCTCGCCGTCGAGCGCGCGATCGACCACCACCGGCTGCTGCGAGAGAACCAGTTGCTGCGGGCGACGTCCCCCAACGCCGAGGCGACGCCGGCGGCGACCACCTTCATCGGATCGGGACCTGCGATGCAGGGGCTCCGGGAACGCATGGGACGCATCGCGGCCAGCCACGGCACGGTGCTGATCACCGGGCCGTCCGGCGTTGGAAAGGAGGTGGCGGCGCGGTGCATTCACGAGCAGTCCCCGCGCTCCAAGCAGCCGTTCCTCGCCGTGAACTGCGCGGCGTTGTCGACGAGCCTGCTCGAGTCGGAGCTCTTCGGCCACGAGAAGGGCGCCTTCACCGGCGCCGATCGGCTGCGGAAGGGTCGCTTCGAGCTGGCCGACGGCGGCACGCTGCTTCTGGACGAGATCAGCGAAGTGGCGCCGTCGATCCAGGCCAAGCTTCTGCGGGTTCTGCAGGAGCAGTGCTTCGAGCGGGTCGGCTCGAGCCGCACGCTGCCGGTGGACGTGCGTGTGATCGCGACGACCAACCGCAACCTCGCCGAAGAGGTCAAGGACGGTCGGTTCCGGCAGGACCTCTTCTTCCGGCTCAACGTGCTCCCGCTGGCGGTGCCGCCGTTGCGGGACCGGCTGGAGGATGTGCCCGATCTCGCGACGCACTTCCTTGCCCGCATCGCCGAACGAGAGGGACGGACCGCCAAGCAGCTCGAGCCCCGGGTCTTCGAGCTCTTCCGCCAGTACGCGTGGCCCGGCAACGTGCGGGAGCTTCAGAACATCTGTGAACGAGCCGCCGTTCTCAGCCCCGGTGACCGCATCGATGCCGCCCGGATCGCACCGTGGCTCCAGGCCGAAGGGACGAGTGCACGGCCGATGCCCGCCGCCGGTCGGCTGCCGGCGGCCGCCGGTCTCCGCCCGATGGCCGCGTCGACGATGGAAGCGAAGCCCGTCGTGCACGAGCTGCTGGGCATTGTCTGTGACGGCCAGGTCACGCTCGGAGATATCGAGCGGGAGGCAATCGTGGCCACGCTGCAGCACCACGGTGGGCACCGGCAACGCAGTGCGCGGGCGCTCGGGATCGGGGTGCGGACGCTCGGCCTCAAGCTCAAGAAGTGGAAGGAGCAGAAGATTGTCGCGCAGACGCTCTGAGGGGCGCAATCCTTGCCCGACGATCACGGGGGCCGGCCGTTGTTGCGCGATGAAGTGCAACGCGGCCCGTGCGATCGGCGATCGGAAGCCGGTGCGGTGTTTGCTGGAATCTGGCTCGGGTCTTGGTCGATCTGAGGCTCGGAATGGAATGACCAAATGATCGGTGGAGTCACCAACGCGGACTCGCTCCCCGTGCTGGAGCGGATGATCCAGTTCGCCGGCCGGCGTCACCGGCTGATGACGCACAACATCGCGAACATCGACACGCCGAACTTTCGGCCGATGGATGTCTCGGTCCAGGGGTTTCAAACGCAGCTTGGCGCTGCCGTCGACGAGCGGCGGGAGCGGGCGGGCAACGCCGGGGGCGAATTGCGGCTGCGCAATTCGCGTGAGGTAGCGGTCGGCAAGCACGATGAGCTCGTCTTCAACCCGTCGCCCGCCGGCGACAACATCCTGTTCCACGACCGAAACGACCGCGATACGGAACGGCTGATGCAAGATCTCGTCGAGAACTTCATGGCGTTCCGCACCGCAGCGGATATGCTCCGGAACCGATTCGATCTCATCAACACGGCGATCCGAGGACGGCTGTAAGCTGAGAGCGCTGCCTGCGGGCTGAAAGCGAACGTCTATGTACGGTGCACTGGATATCTCGACCTCGGGCCTGATCGCCCAACGCGTTCGGCTCACGGTCAGCTCGGCCAATATCGCGAACGCGAAGACGCTCGTGAACTCCGACGGCGAGTACGAGCCGTACCGCCGGCGAACGGTCATTCTTGCGCCAGCCGATCCCGACGACTCGGTGGCATCGGGCGTTCGGATCGCGGCGATCGAGATCGCCGGGGGCGACCTTCGCCCCGAGTATGATCCCACCTCGCGGCACGCGGACGCCGAAGGTGTGGTCTACTACCCGAACGTGAATCCCGTGGTCGAGCAGATGAACTCGATGGAAGCGCTCCGCGCGTACGAAGCGAACGTGGCGGCGGCCGAGGCCACGAAGTCGATGATGAACGTCGCCCTGCAGATGCTCGCCTGATTCGAGGAGTGTGGCATGACCGATCCCCTGGGACTCATTGGCATCACGACCCCGCTCGCGCCGAACCCGGTGCGTCCGGGGGCCGGCGGCGCCACGGACGGTCCCGGCTTCAAGGAGCTCCTGAAGCAGCAGATCGCCGAAGTGAACGAGATGCAACGCGACGCCAAGGAGGCGACGGAGGACATCGTCACCGGTCGGCGGGACGACGTCGAAGCGGTGATCCTCGCGACCAAGAAAGCGGATACGGCGTTCCACATGCTGCTTCAGGTCCGAAACCGAATGATGGAAGCGTACGACGAGGTGAAGCAGATCCGGATCTGATCCGGCAATCGTGATGAGCACCGCACGCCAGGATGGCGGCGGTTGGGCGTACCGCACGCCAGATGGCATGGAGGCCATGGATGTTCTCGATCAACGAAACGCTGCAGACGGTGCAGCAGCAGCTGCGCGGATTGACCGGCACCGCACGGCTGCTCATCTCGTCCCTGCTCGTCATTCTGGTGATGGCGTTGCTCCTGGTGGCGGTGTACACCGGGCGTTCGGCGCTCGTGCCGCTCGGTCTGAGCACGATCTCGCCGGAGGCGCGAACGCAGGCCATCAACTACCTGCAGGTGCAGGGCATCAAGTGGCGTGAGCAGGGGGGCGACATCCTCGTGCCCACCGAGCAACGGCACGTCTTGCTCGCGCAGCTCACCGAGAACGAGCTGATCACGCCCGACCAGATCAACTTCAGCACGGTGATCCAGGACGACAGCCCCTTCACCGGGCGGAGCGCGCGCCGCACGCGGTACCTCGTCGCCAAGATGAACGAGGTGTCGCGGATGATCAGCGAGATGAACGGCATCGACCGTGCGACCGTGGTCATCGACCAGCCGGAGGGTCCGGGGGGCATCGGCATCGCGCGGATCGAGCCGACGGCTTCCGTCAACGTGACGACGACCGGCGAGGCGCTCAGCCGAACCCAGGCCGATGCGGTGGCCCGCATCGTGGCGGGGTCGCACGCGCCGCTGAAGGTCGAGAACGTCACCGTCGTCGATGCGCGTACGAATCGCCGCGTCGCGGCCCGAACGGAGGACGCGCTCGGGGTCAGCGAGCACCTGGAGCACAAGCAGGCGACGGAGCGCCACGTCAAGCGGAAGATCGAGGAGATGTTGTCGTACATTCCCGGTCTGCTGGTCGCCGTCAACGCCCAGGTCGACGGCAGCGAGGTCGTCACGCATCGCGTCGGGGTCGAAGAGCCCAAGCACGGCGTGACCGCCGAGAGCAGCCGCGAACGCAACGCCACCAACGTTCCCTACGCCGGGGAGCCGGGAGTGCGCGCGAACGCCGGCGACGCGTTGACGGTCTCTGGACTCCAGTCGACGATGAGCGAGACGGAGAACGACACGCGGACGATTCCCGCCTTTCCGACCTCCGACACGAGCATTCGCCAGGATCGGGGCTTCGCCCTCAAGATCAACGCGACGATCAAGGTGCCGCAGTCCTGGTTCCTCGCCATCTACCGGTTGGAGCAAGGCGACCCGGCCGCGGAGGCCGACGCCGCGACGCTGCAACCGATCGTCGACCGCGTCACGCAGCAGATTCGTGGAGACGTCGAACCGCTCGTCGAGACCGACGCGCGGCAGGGCGCGTTGCCGGGCACGGTCGTCGTCAGCTCGTACAGCGACGCCGCCATCGCGCGTGATGACGGCGGCGGTTGGGCGCAGACGGGGGTCGGGAGCATGCTCGTCTCCGACGGCGGCATCAAGTCGATCGGGCTCGGTGCACTCGCGCTCGTCAGCCTCATGTTCATGCTCATGATCGTCCGCAAGGCCAGCCACGACGAAGAGATGCCCACGGCCGAGGAGCTCGTGGGGTTGCCGCCGGCGTTGGCCGACGGCGAACTGGATCTCGTCGGTGAGGCCGACGAGTCGGTGGCGGCGATGGAGGGCGTCGAGATCGACGAAGAGTCCGTGCGTCGGCAGCAGATGCTCGAGCAGATCAATGATCTTGCCGTCAACTCGTCGGACGAGGCGGCGGGGCTCTTGCGGAAGTGGATGAAGGCGGAATAGCGACCAGCGGGGACCTCGATGCGTCCAGGACAGAAGCTTCCCAAACAGGTTGAGGATCTCAGCGGCGTCGCGAAAGCGGCGATCCTCATGCTGGCGCTCGAGCACGAGTCGGCGCGGTCGATCCTCCGCGAGCTTCCCGCCGAGATGGTCGAGGAGATCACCCGGGTCCTGGCCTCTCTCGGCGAGGTGCCGAAGGATCTCTCCGATCAGGTCGTGGACGAGTACTACACGCTTCGGATGGCCAGCCTGTACGCCAAGGAGGGCGGTCTCGAATATGCCACCATGCTGCTGAAGGGCTCGCTCGATCCCGCCGTCGCGGATCGGGTGATCTCGCAGATTCAGACCCAGGTGCAGAAGGCGCCGTTCGCTTTTCTCCAGAAAGCGGAAAGCGAAAACCTGCTGACGTTCATCCAGGATGAACATCCGCAGACGATCTCGTTGATCGTCAGCCATCTCCCGCACCACATGGCCTCGGAGATTCTCGTCGGGCTCCCCGAGCAGAAGCAGATCGAGGTCGTGCGTCGGGTTGCGAACATGGAGCAGACGAACCCGGACGTGATCCGGCAGGTCGAGAGCGGGCTGGAGGCGCGGCTCTCCAACATGCTCATTCACTCGATGGAGAAGGTCGGCGGCGTCGAGACGGTGGCGGAGATGCTGAACCTCTGTGACCGCACGACCGAGAAATCGATCCTGGAAGGCATCGAGGCGGAGGATCCGGATCTTGTCGAGCAGATCCGGCGTCTGATGTTCGTCTTCGAGGACATCCTGCTCGTCAACGACAAGGGCATCCAGTCGGTGCTCAAGGAAGTGGACAACGACGAGCTGATCCTGGCGATGAAGACGAGCAGCGACGAGCTGAAGGACAAGATCTTCAACAACATGTCCGCGCGAGCAGCCGAGCTCATCAAGGAAGACATGGAGTACATGGGCGCCGTACGTCTAAGCGACGTCGAGGCCGCCCAGCAACGCATCGTGGACATCGTGCGGCGGCTGGAAGAGAGCGGCGAGATCATCATCTCCGGTCGCGGCGGCGCCCAGGACGTGGTGGTGTGAGCACGATGACCCGGGGATCGCACCCATGCCGGTGATCAAGGGCGTGACGGCCGATCGCGCGACGCAGCGGGCGGTCGTCCTGGATCTCGGCGACTTGAAACGCGAAGCCGCTCGCATCGTCGAGCTGGCCCACGCCGAGGGTGACGCCATTCGGGCTCGCGCGACCGCGGAAGCGCGGGAGATCATCGATGGCGCGGCCGCGGAAGGGTACGACGAGGGATACGCACGCGGACTCGCCGACGGAACCGAGGCGGGAACGAAGACCGGCCTGGAGACGGCCCACCGGGAACGGACCGCGGCGATCGATACGCTCGTCGCCGGTTGGGGGGTGACGCTCGACCGCTGGGAAGAGGCGTTTGCGACCATGCTGGCGAAGGCGGAGCACGACACGCTGACGCTCGCGCTCGCGATCGCGGAGAAGATCATCTTCCGCGTCATCGACCAGCAGCCCGACGTCGTGACGACGCAGGTGCGCGCGACGCTCGCCCACTTGTGCCGGCCCGGGGCCGTCACGATCGCCGTCAATCCGGAGGATCGCCCCTTGGTGGAGTCGACGCTGCCGGAGCTCCTGCAATCGGTGCAGGGGTGCGAGCACGCTCGCCTGGCCGACGATCCGCGGATCACCCGCGGCGGCTGCGTCGTGCGAACGGAGCACGGGCGGATCGACGCCACCATCGAGAAGCAGCTCGAGCGGATCGTCGAAGCGCTCGTGCCGCCGGAGCCCGCCACGCCCGTCGACGCCGCCGGCCCGCCTGATCCCCCGCCCCCGCCGGTCCCGCCCCCCCCGGCCCCGCCCCCCGCGCCCCCGGAGACGGAGGATCCCGCGTGAGCCTGCGTCAGGCGGTGCGTATCCTCCCGGAGCTCGAGCCGCGTGAGATCTGCGGCCGGGTCGCCGCGGTGCGTGGCCTGAGCGTGACCGTGCGTGATCTGCCGCTGCCGGTCGGCGCGATCGTGCGGATCGACGCTCGCGCTCGCACCGGTGACACGGTGCGGGGCGAGGTGGTCGGCTTCGCCGGCGGCGAGAGCATCGTCATGCTCTTCAACGACAGCGACGGAATCGCGCCGGGGGTGCAGGTCGTCGGCGAACAGTCGGCGCAGACGGTGCCCGTGGGCTCGAACCTGCTGGGCCGCGTCATCAACGGTCGCGGCCGAGTGATCGACGGGGGCCCCAGACCGCTCGGCCTCGAACCACGTCCCTTGTACCCCGATCCGACGAGCCCGTTGGCACGCTCGCCCATTCGAGAGCCTCTGCCCACCGGCGTGCGCGCCGTCGACGCCATGCTCACCCTGGGCAAGGGGCAGCGGATCGGGATCTTCTCCGGCCCCGGCATCGGCAAGTCGACGCTGCTCGCCTCGATCGCGCAGCACACGACCGCCGACGTCAACGTCATCGCGTTGATCGGCGAACGCGGACGCGAGGTCCGGGAGTTTCTCGAAGAGACGCTCGGCCCGGAGGGCCGCGCGAAGTCGGTGCTCGTCATCTCGACGAGCGATGAGTCGCCGCTGCTGCGGGTGCGGGCGGCGGCGGTGGCGTGCACCGTGGCGGAGCACTTCCGCGATGGCGGTCGCGACGTGATGCTCATGATGGACTCCATCACCCGATTCGCGCAAGCGCAGCGGCAGATCGGACTGACCATCAACGAGCAGCCGGCGACCAAGGGATACCCGCCGTCGGTGTTCGCGCTCATGCCCAAGCTGCTCGAACGCGCCGGTACGCTCGACAGCGGCGGTTCGATCACCGGACTCTATTCGGTGCTCGTCGAGGGCGACGACCTCTCCGAGCCGATCTCGGACGCCGCCCGTGGGATTCTCGATGGTCACATCGCGTTGTCCCGGCGGCTGGCCGCCCGCGGTCGCTACCCGGCGGTGGATCTGCTCGAATCCATCTCACGGGTGGCGGACGACGTCTGCGACAAGAACCACATCGCGGCGCGTCGGCACCTGCTCCGGCTGCTCGCCGCGTACGCGGAAGCCGAGGAGCTGATCAACATCGGCGCGTACGCCCGGGGATCGAACCCCGATTGCGACGTGGCGATCGAGATGAAGGCCGATCTCGAGGAGTTTCTCGGTCAATCCAGCGGGGAGCCGGCGTCGTACCCCGCCACCTGCCGTCGTCTCATCGAACTCGCGCTCGACGCGGCGGAGCGCAGCCAGCGGGACACGGCCGGCCGTTCCGCATCGCCCACCTCGGCATGACTCTTCCGTGAGCTGACATGGCACGCTTCCGTTTTCGTCTCGAAGCACTCTTGACGGCACGTCAGGAGATCGAACGGCGTCACCAACGCGAGGTTGCCGACTTCGAGCGACAGCGTCGCGACCTCGAGGACACGCTGCGGCGGCACCAGCAGTTCATCACCGAGGGGCAAGCGGCGCTCCGCGATCGTCTCGTCGGCGCGATCGAGGTCGACAAGCTCAGAACCCACGCCGGGACGACGTTGCAGCTCATGCGAGCGGCCCAGCGTCTCGTTCTCGAGGCGGCGGAGGTGCATCAGCGTCTCGAGGAAGCGCGGGCTCGCCTCGCCAGCGCCGCGGCCGATCGCCGCGCGATCGAGCTGCTCCGCGAGCGACGGTACGAAGCGTGGAGGCGGAAGATCGAACGGGCCGAAGATGCCCTCATCGACGAACTCGCCAACCGCCCGAAACGAGAGTGGATGTGATGAAGAGTTTCTGGAACCTCGTGAGCTTTCTCGCGGTCGTGAACATGCTGGCGTTGATCGGCTTCGGGGGGTGGCTCTGGCAGAGCGGCCGTCTCGATCGGGGGCGACTCCTGGCGATCAAAGAGCTCCTGGCCCCGACGCTCGCCGAAGCGGAGGTCCGGGCCGAGGCGGACGCCGAGGCAATGCGTCAGGCGGAGGCGGAGACGCTGCGAGGGTGGGAGGCGACGAATCCCCCGATGGCGAGCGAGACGCAGCTGCGCTCGATCGCCCTGGTCCAGAATCAGGAAACGCAGGCGGCGCGTCGTCTCGCCGACCAGTCCGAGCAGCTCTTCGCCCAGCTCGAGGAACGCGCGCGGGTGCTGAAGGAGCAGGAGGAAGCGTTCGCATCTCGCCAGGCCGCGTGGGAGGATGCTCGCGCCGAAGCGCAGAATCAGCGCGTCCAGGAGCAGTTCCAGAAGACGGTCAAGCTCTACGAGTCGATTCCGTCCAAGCAGGCGAAGCAGCTGCTGACGACGCTCGTCGACGGCGGCGGCATGGACCAGGCGGTGGCCTACGTGAACGCGATGAACACGCGAGCCGCCGCCAAGGTGATTCGTGAGCTGAAGAGCGACGAAGAGAGCAAACTGGCAACCGAATTGCTGGAGATGATCCGGACCTACGACCCCATGGTCAGCGCTCCGGAGACCGCCAGCGATGCCAACGCTCCTGACACCAACGCCCAGCCCGCTGCTTCCGGCACCTGAGCTCGCGTCGCGGCCCGCGCCGACGCGATCGAATCGGCCGGACGCGTTTGGCGACGCCTTGGCAGACGCCGCGCGGGCCACGACCCCCAAGAACAAGCCCGAATCCAAGCCCCCGGCGGCTTCCGCGACGTCGAAGCGATCCGACGAGCCCCGTCGCGAGGACCCGGTCGCGTCCGACGTCGAGCCCCGGGAAACGTCCGCGACGTCGAATGACGGACCGACGTCGGACGCCTCCGCGACGCCCACCACCGACACCACGCGGGGCGAGGGCGATCCGGCGGGATCCGCGCAAACTGCCGCGCAAGAATCGGCGGCCCCGGCGCAAAGCGCGACGCCGAACGATGCCACCGCGAACACCGTGGCGAACACCCGGTCCGTCGAAACCGGTGCGAATCTGGCCGCCACCACCGGCACCGTCGGTGAGACCGCGGCGGCCAACGCCGCGACCAACGTCGGTTTCGTCGGCCCCTCCCCTCTGGGCGGTGAGGGCCAGGCGGGGACCACGCAGCCATCATCCGCAACCGCCTCCAGCATTGCAGCCGCGAACAACGTGAGCCCGTCCCACGCCGGGGCGAACGCCGCTCCCTTGGCCGGGGACGCGGCGACGCTCTCCGGATCCGGTCGCGCCGAGTCCGCCCCGGGCGTCAACCAGGTCGTCAACCTGGAGTCCGCGAACCCGAACGGTTCGGAGGGAGCCCCCGACCGCGTGACGACGGCTCCGTCGACCACCGGCGCGAACGACACGCCGAACGCGGGGGTTGCGGGCCCGGGCAACGCTACCGGCGTCGACGCCGCCGCCACCCCGGTCACGCCGGCCGCCAATGCCAACGCGACCCCGGTCACCGAAACGAACGCGGCCCCGGTGCGCCCGAACGAGCCGCGTCCGGAGTCACGGAACCAGCGTCGGGTGGGAGCGCGGGTGCCGGCTCCGACCCCGGATGCCAATCACGTTTCAAACTCGCCCGCGACACCCACGGCGGAGCCGACGACGTCCGGCAGCGCAGCGCTCGCCACGCCGCTGTCGCTCACGTCCGGCGAGCTCACCTCCGAGCCGACGACGACGGCCGCCGAGAGACGCGCCGCCCAGGTCGACTCCGGTGTTCGCCTGGAGCAGCTCGCCGCGCGTCTGGGCGGAAGTGAATCGTCCGCGCTCGCCGCGAAACCCGTCACGGTGACCACCGCGAACGCCAACGCGGGCGAGACGGTTCAGACCATGCTCGCCGCCAACGGTGTCGCGACGAAGCCGGAGGAAGACGCCTTCACGCAACGCGTCGTGCGTGGACTCTCGACGGTCGTCAACCAGCGGGGCGGCGTGATGAACATGCGTCTTCATCCGCCGGAGCTTGGCGACTTGCGGGTCCAGATGTCGATCGTGCGTGGCGCCGTGACGGCGCAGTTCACCGCGTCGACCGATCAGGCGAATGCGATGCTCCAGCGGAACCTCACGGTTCTGCGGGTCGCCCTGGAGAGTCACGGCCTCACGGTGGACAAACTTGCAGTGCAGACGGCCAACAGCGATCAGTCCAACGCCAGCCGGCAGGAGGCCGGTGATCAGCGGCAGGACTCGTCCCGCTCGAACCACGACGCGGCCGGACGCGAGAGCCGTGGTCGCTCGGACCGGGAAGGGGCGCCGCGTCACTTCGGGGCCACCGCCGCGTTCGACCACTCCTTCTCGGAAGCGTTTTCCGCTGACCCCGCCGCCTAGAACCCCTGAATCGCGACCGGCGTGCGCCGCCGGTCGGGGGAGACCCGTGTCATGAGCCAGATTTCCGGTGCCGCCAGCCTCGACAACGCCCTCGGCAACGCGGGGACGCAGCAGAGCCGTTTCAGCGAGATGAACACCGAGGACTTCATCAAGATCATCTTTACCGAGCTGACGAATCAGGATCCGCTCCAGCCCAATGACACGGGTGCGTTGCTCGAGCAACTCAACTCGATCCGTTCGATCGAGTCGGACATCGCGCTGACGAATCAGCTCGAGGCGCTTGTCACGGAGAACCAGCTCGCGGCCGCCAGCAACATGCTCGGCAAGCTCGTCACCGGACGCACCGAGAACCTCGACGCCGCGGGCGGGATCGTCGTCTCCGCGCTCAAGCAGGGCGACGAGATCATGCTGGAGCTCGCCGATGCGTCGATCATCCCGATCGGCAACGTCGAATCGGTGCTCGATCCCGCGATGTTCGCGCCGGCCGGAGGGAATGGCTAGGACATGCCGATCGAAGCGCTCCAACTTCTCCGCCGGCTCGAGCCGGCCGTTCGTCCCGGCTACTCGCCCGCGACCCGCGGACCGGGCGGCCCCGGAAGAGCTCCGGGCCTCGCCGCGTTCGAGTCCGCGCTCTCGCTGATGTCCGGGGGAACTCCGAGCGGGCGACGCCCGCTGATGGTGTCGGCCGGTGCGTCGATGGCCGAAGCCCTCGAAGGGGACGAGCTCGAGCGTCTGGCCGTCGCCGCCGATGCGGCGGAAGCCGCCGGGGCCGAACGCGCCGCGATGATCCTCGGTGGTCGCGTCTTCATCATCGAGGTGCCGGGCCGCATCCTGCAGACCGAATTGCTCGAAGAGGGAACGGCGTCGCACTTCCAGCTCGACGCCGCGTTGCTGGTGCCGGGGGATGGGCCCGCGACCATGCGGACAACCCCAGGGGGCATCGGGCCGCCGAGCCCGGTCCTCACGCCCGCCGTCGCCCGGCATCTGCTCGCCCTCGACGATCGACCGTCCGGCTCTCCGCCCACCGCCGCCTAGCTCAATTAGGAACGAGAATCCATGGCCTCGACCACTGCTCTGTTCACCGGCCTCACCGGACTGTTCACCAACGCCCGTCGCATGGACGTCATTGGTAACAACCTCGCGAACGTGAACACGCACGCGTACAAGTCCAACCGGATGATCCAGACCCCGAACTTCAGCCGCAACTTCTCGCTCGGCACGTCGCCCGGCGACTCGTGGGGCGGCACGAATCCGACGCAGGTCGGTCTCGGGGCGCACATTGCCGGCACGCAACGCAACTTCAACAACGGTGCCATCAGCGGCACCGGCGTGGTGACGGACGTCGCGCTCGAGGGCGACGGCATGTTCATCGTCGAGCAGGGAGGCGAGCGGTTCTTCACCCGCGCCGGCGCGTTTCAACGGAACGAACGCAACGACCTCATATCGATCGACGGTGCGAACGTCATGGGATACGCCGTCGATGCGCAGTTCAACATCGTCGAGGGCAACCTGGTCCCCCTGAACATACCGGTGGGGACGCTGACGCTCGCCGAAGCCTCGCGCAACGTGGTCATGAGCGGCAACCTGAACGCGTCGGGCATGGTCCCAACGACCGGTTCGGTGCACGAGACACGGGCGTTCTTCTTCGATGCGGGGCTCACCCCGGGCATGGAGCTGAATACCGATCTGTACGACCTCACCGTCCCCGGCAACGATCTCTACATCGACGACGGCGCGGGCGGCAGCTTCCTCGCCCTCGAAGGCGGGTCGGACGCGGTCATCACGTTCAGCGGCGTGGAGAAGGGCGGCAAGGACCTCGGGACGAAGACGTTCGCGTTCACCGACGCCGCGACGGCGGCCACGCTGGGCGTCGATGCGTTCGGTTCCACGATCGCCGATTACATGGCGTTCCTCGATCGCGCCCTGGGTCTCGACCAGACCGCGATTGCGCCGTCGGGTCACGACCTCGGCGGCAACGTCACGCTCGACATCGCCACGGGGCAGATCCTCATCACCGGCAACGAGGGTACGGTGCAGGACCTCGTGGTCGAGACCGCGGACCTCGTGGTGACGTACCCCCTCGGAGCCGTGGGGAGCCCGATCAACCAGCCGTTCGTGATGACGAAGACCGCGACCTCCGACGGTGAATCGGTGCGCACCTCCTTCGTCGTGTACGACTCGCTGGGCTCGCCGCTGACGGTGGATCTGTCGTTCGTCCTGCAGGAGACCGTCGACGGCGCCGGCACCCTCTGGGAGTTCGTCGCCGAGTCGACGGACAACGACGACGTCGACCGGCTGGTCGGTCTCGGCGTCGTCGAGCTGGACGCGAACGGTCAGTTCGTCTCGGCCACGAACCAGTCGTTCTCGCTGACGCGGATGAACGGTGCGGTCAGTCCGCTCACGGTGGCGATGAACTTCAACTCGGGAACGGATGCGATCACCGGCCTGACCGACACCGCGAGCACGCTCGCATCGGTCTTTCAGGACGGTTCGCCCATCGGCACGCTGAGCAGCTTCTCGATCGGCGAAGACGGCATCATCAACGGCGCCTTCACGAACGGCCTCACCCGGCAGATCGGTCAGCTCGCGCTGGCGAAGTTCACGAATCCGGAGGGGCTCGTCGACACCGGCAACAACCTGTTCCGGGTCGGTCCCAACTCGGGCCCGGCCATCATCACCAAGGCGTTCGAGTTCGGAACCGGACGGGTCCTCGGTGGCGCGTTGGAGCTCAGCAACGTCGATCTCTCCCAGGAGTTCATCAACATGATCCTGGCGTCGACGGGGTACTCCGCCTCCAGCCGGATCATCACGACCACCGACGAGATGATCGATCAGCTTCTCCTCCTCGGCCGGTGATGGCTGAGCTCTCACGCCCACGCCCGACCGGAGGCACGCCGTGATCGCGGTCACCCGACTCAACGGCAAACCGCTCGTCGTGAACGCGGACCTGATCCGCACCGTCGAGGAGAACCCCGACACCACCATCACGCTGCTCAACGGCGACCGCATCATCGTGCGCGAGCCGATGGCGGAGGTGGTCTCGAAGTCGATCGAGTACGGTCGGCACCTGCGTCGGCTGGTTCCCGTCGACTGACGCGTGGTGCCACGGACAGCGAAGCGTCCGTGCCGTCAGCGTCCATCGCGGTGGGGCATTTGACTTCCCTGCGCAGCGGACGACGCCCGGCACGGACGCTTCGCTGTCCGTGGCACCGGTGCTCGTTACTCGAGCTCTTCAATCGCGCTTCGCGCAAAGCTCGCGCGCTTGATCATGAGCTCGAGCGTCTGGCACACCAGATCCACCTCGCGTCCCGTCAGTCGCGTGAAGAAGGGCAACGCGATCGTGCGGTGGCTCACGGATTCGGCGACCGGGAAGTCGCCCGGCTGGTGACCGCAGAGCCGACGGAAGTGGGGAAGCATCGGAATCGGCGGGAAGTAGTTGCTCGCGCCGACGTCGTGGCGACGCAGGCCGGCGATGATCTCGTCTCGTTCGGCTTCGGTGAAGCGATCGCTCAGACGTACGACATACACGAACCAGCTCATGAAGCAGTCGGCCGCGACGGTCGGAACGAGGACGTCCGCGTTGCCCATGAGTCGCCGCGTGTACGTCTCGGCCACCCACTGCCGCATCTCGAGCAGCTCGTCCAGACGACGCATCTGCGCCACGCCGAGCGCGGCGCTCAGCTCGTTCATCCGGAAGTTGAAGCCCATGCGTTCATGTTCGAGCCACGATCCCAGCGCGGCGGGTCCGCCGCTGGCCGTCGCGCGGCTCGTGCCCGCGCGACCGTGGTTGCGGAGCGACCGGCACTGGTCGGCGAGCGTGTCGTCGTGGGTGACGATCATCCCGCCCTCGCCTGTCGTGATCTGCTTGTTGGGGTAGAACCCGAAGACGGCCACGCGGCCGAAGCCACCGATTGCATCGGTCCCGAGCCGGCCGCCGAGCCCTTCGCAGGCGTCCTCGATGAGGGGGATCTCGTACTTGTTCGAAAGGGCCGCCAGCTCGCTCATGCCGGCGGGGTTGCCGAAGACCTCGACGCCGATGATCGCCTTCGTGCGATCGGTGATCTTGCTCTCCACGGCATCGGCCCGCATGTTGAGCGTGCGTGGGTCGCAATCGACGAACACCGGTTTGGCGCCGACGTAGAGCACGCAGTTGGCGGACGCGACGAAGCTGAATGCCGGCGTGATCACCTCGTCCTCCGGCCCGATGCCAAGGGCCAGCAACGCCAGATGAAGCCCGGCCGTGCCGCTGGACACCGCGATGCCGTGCGTGCGTCCCGCTCGACGCGCGACGAGCCGCTCGAACTCCTCGGCCTGCGGGCCGATGCTCAAACGCCCACTGCGGAGCGTGGCGACGACGGCGCGGACCTCGGCGTCGGTGATGTCGGGCAGGCTGAGCGGGATCGTGTCGGTCACGGATTGGACTCCGAGGCGGCGCCGCTCAGGGGCGGTGTGAAAATCGTCTCCAGCGCCCGCGTGACGCCGTCGGTGTGTCGCAGGTACAGCCAGGCCGCTTGGGTCTGCAACCCTTCGGAGACACGGCCCCCGCCGCCCACGATGCGGCCGAGCCGCACGCGGTCCCCGTCGCTCAGCATCGTCGCGTGACGCGCGATGAGGAGCAACGCGAGCGAGTCGGCGCGACCGGCGCCGATGCGACGCAGTCGACGCGCGGCTTCCCCGGCGCGGGGCGAGTCGGCATCGAAGAGGCCGAGCAAGAGCACCTCCTGCTCCAGGCTGTCGTCCGCGGCGGCGAGCAGACGCTCCAGCACGGCGTCCGGCTCGATCCGGAACAGCCGCGCGGTGGCGGTCACCGCGTGCGCGATGTGCTCTGCGCGTCCGGGCTGATCGCCCCCGACCGTGTCGATGAGATGGCGGTAGACCGGAGCCGCCTGGTCCGCGGGCAACGATTCCAGACGCCGCATCGCCCACGCGGTGGTGCGGGCGAGCCCGAGGTCGAGCAGCGCGATCAGCGGGCCGCTGGCATCCTCGCCCCGGGCGAGGGATTGTCCCGCCGCCACCATGCCCCGCACCAGCGGGCTCTCGTCGGTCAGCCGGTCGTACGCGGCCGCGGGGATCCCGGTCTCCGCCGCCAGCAGCAGCATGCCGTACCGCACCTGATCGCGATAGGAAGCGGCCGGAGGGACGATGCGTCGCCACTGCTCGAGCCCGCGTTGCGGCGCGATCTCGAGCAATGTCAGCAACGCCCAGTACGCGGTTTCCCGATCGGTCTCGGGCCGCGACACCAGAGACTGCACCCAGGGCAACGCGGCGTGCAGCTTGTACTGGCGAATGGCCTCGAGCAGCCACTGCGTGTCGCGGGTGCGGTCACGGGGTGCGAGCCGCGCGAGCTGGTGCGTGAACGAGCTCAGCGCCGCAGCGTCGCCGAGCTGCGCGAGCAGAAGGGTCGCGAGCGCGCTCACCGAGGGCGACCCCTGATCGATCAGTGTCGTGACGTCCTCGGCCGCCACCGGCTCCCCGGCGAGCAGCAGCTCGCAGAGCAGGAGCGTGCGTGGCAACGGGGCGAGATCGTGTCGTTCGAGCAGGATGCGAACGACGGCCGGACCGAGGCGTTCCATGTCGAGGCCGCTGCTGATGACCGCTTCGGCCGCGCGTTCCTGAAGCTCCGCGATGATGCCCGGGTCCACCTGGCCGTCCGCGCTCAGCTCGGCCAGCCCGAGCGCCGCGTGCACCTGCGTCTGCCAATCCGCGCTCGAGAGCAGCCTTCGGTAGAACACGCGAAGCGACGGGTCGTCGAGCTGACGCAACGCGAAGAGACGCGCGAGGTGCGTGCCGTCGCGTTGTGGCGTCGCCGTCCGACGCAGGTGTCGCACCGCGGCGTCGAACGCGTCAGCGCCGGCCGCCGGCCACACCGCGGTCGCGATGGCCGCGAGCATCAGCGCGATCATCGCCCGATGCTCGTGCCCGGGCCGCCCGATCGAGCCGATGAGCCTCCGGCTTCGCATGGACAGAGTGTACCTCCATCGCCCGGCGGGGGCGGCGGGGGCGGGGGAAGGCGGGGGGGCGTCTCCGCCCGGTCGTTGCAAAGCCCGACCTGGCTGACTCAGGTCGCCGCCGTGGTCCGCGCAATGTGGTGACGAAGCTGGTCCACGAGCTCGGGCAGCGGGATCAGACCCGGCGTCTCGCCGACCTGGACGTGCAGCTCCTCCGCCATCTGCCGGCGGAGACGCTGTTCGGCGGTGTGGATCGTGGAGTGGTAGGTGCGACCGAGTGCCCGCGCGATCTCCGGATAGCTGTGCGTCGTCATCTCCCGACCCAGGTAGGCAACGAGTGCGCGTCCGAGGACCACGCGGCGATGACGGGAGCTGCCCATGAGCTCGCCCCGGGCAAGCGCGAGCCGTTCGGTGATGACGTCGATCACCGTACCGATACGCACCGGGGTCGGCGGCTGCCAGCCGTGTTCCTGGAAGAGTCGCTCGACGAGGACCGTGCCCACGACGGCATCGGGCGTTCCCTCTCGGTCGGGCGTGAGGGCACGCAATGCCGCGAGCTTGGTCACGGCGCCCTCCAATTCGCGAACGGAGCCGACGCAGCGTCCCGCGACGGCCTCGAGGGCGGCCGGCGTGAGCTCCAGATCCCGGGCTCGGGCCAGGCGGGCGACGAGCGCCACCCGCGTCTCCCGATCGGGCCGGTCGATCTGCACGACCATCCCCGACAGAAACCGACTGATCAGCGCCTGGCTGAACCGTTTGATGATCCGCGGGTGTTCGTCCGAGGCGAGCACGACCCGCGATCCGCTCAGATCGATCGCGTCGAGCGTGTGCAGGAACTCGCCCTGCGTTCGCACCTTGTTGGACAGGAAGTGCACGTCGTCGATCGCGAGGAGGTCGAGCTTGCGGACCCGGTTGCGGAAGGCGTCGATGTTGTTCGCCCGCAGCGACGCAATGTACTCGTTCGTGAACTGCTCACCGGTGACGTACCGCACCTGGCCGGGGCGGCCGCTGCTGTTGGCGAACTGCCGGCAGATGCCCTGGAGCAGATGGGTCTTGCCGAGCCCGCACTCGCCGTGGATGAACAGGGGGCTGACGGTGCCCGCATCCGGGTCCTCGATGAGCCGCCGCGCGGTCTCGTACGCCAGGCGGTTGGACGTGCCGACGACGAACTCCGCGAGGCAGCGCAGGCTGTTGCCGCGGGGGCGTCGCGGCTCGGCGTCTCGGCCCGCGGGGATCAGCGGTGCACCGCTCGCCACGCCCTGGTGAGCGCCGCGGGGGGATTGAGGATGCGCGAGGTGAGCCGGCCCGGGACCGGCCGCCGCGGTTCGACCACGCCGGGCCGGATCGTCGGAGGTGACACGCACCGAGATCTTCGCATCACCGCCAAGATGCTCGCGGGCGAGTCCCGTCAGATCACCGGTGAAGTTGGCGTCGATCCACTTCGCGACGAACGGGCTGTCGGTCGCGATCTCGACGCGCTCTCCGCGCACCTGGAGATCGGCGCGTCCGAACCACATCTCGAACTTGTGCGGACCGAGACGCGTGGCGAGCTGCTCCTTGATGCGGGAAGCAGCCGCCGCGTCGTCACGCGACCCTTGGCGTGCGACGCTCTTCGCCGGGCTCGCGCCGCGATGTCGGGACGGCGTTGCTTCCGGTTCCGCTCCGGTGGCGGGGGGACCGGGGATCGAGTTTGCCTGGGACGCGGGCGGGGCAGATACGGTTGGAACCGGCACCATCGAACTCCCTGCATGGATGTCGGGCGCGGCCGAGCATCCTGGCTCGTGGATCAGCGCGTGACACGCTGGATCCGACACATCCGTTCCGCCTCCGTTCGGCCGCAATGGCGGACCAAGGCGCAATCCGATTTCCGCAGTGGGGTCCCTCCCCGATCGAGCCGGTGGTCGCCCACCCTTCGATCCCCGACCCGATCACGACGTGAAGACAGACCGCGCCCGCAAGCCCGCGAGGGCTCCGTTTCGACTCATTCGCTTGCGGTGGCGTGACTGGCCCCTGGAGTTGCCGTGCATCGTCGTCAGTGCTGCCCGCATCCATGAGCAGCGAGTATGAAGATTAGCGATCGGGGGGGAGCGCACAAGGCCGGACACTGTGATTCGCGGCGCGCTCCTTCACCAGACCCCCACAAATAGGCGAAAACCGCGCGTCGTTTTTTTTTCTCCACCGGTTCTACGGATCCTGGTGATCTTCGGTGGAAAAGCCCGGAGAACGCAGTGAGCGAATCAGCGCCGTGCGTCGCAGCACACGCCGAAACCCCTCGCGTCGGTACAGGGCGAGCGCCGGCTCGTTGCGCTCGTCGACGGCGAGCGTCACGGCGCGCTCGGGTCGTTCATCGACGAGATGCAATCCGTGACGCAGCAGACCCCGACCGATGCCGCAGCCCCGCAGGCGGGGGGCGAGACCGATGTAGACGAGCTCGATCGTCTGCGAGGCGGGGGCGCGGTTGAGCAGCAACGCGCCGGCCGGGCCCGACTCGTCCCGCGCGATCGACCACAACGCGGGATCGAACTCGCCCGTCTCGCGGTGACCGGTCAGGATGTCGTCGGTCTGGCGAAGGCCCCGCAGGCCCGGGCAGTCGAGGGTGTCCTCGTAGCTCGCCTCGAGGATTGCCACGAGGTCCGCGTGATCGGCGGCCTCGTCGTACGAGCGCACGGTCACGCCGGACGGCAGGTCGATCGCTCCGGTTGGACGCGGTGGGGGCAACGCCCGCTCCAGGTAGCTGAGCTGGGCCAGCGTGGTGAACCCGCCGGCCAGGAACGCCCGTCGCCGCCGTCGATCGTGGGGCTCGAGCAGCACCTGGGCGAGGTGGACATCGCGATCGACCAGGGCCCCCGTCGCGCGATCGATGACCGCCGCGAGATGGTCGTCGCTCTCGCGGGTGGCGGGCGGGCTGGCGAAGAGCACGGCCGTGCGACCGGGGTTGGGCACGGCCAGAACGCAGTCGAGGATCCGTCCCGATCCGTCGACGCGAGCCCACAGATCCTCCAGCGGCACGTCGTTCGCGGCGGCGAAAGCCAGGAAACGGTCGGCCCCGGCGGGTTCGGCCCGGCTCGGGGTGGCGCCGAGGAGCCGGGCGATCGCCGTTGGGCGGTCATCCGGGCCGATCCGGACGATCTCGCCGGCGGCGGTGGGGGGCAGCTGATCGGGATCGATCTGCGAGCTGGACATGCGTTCCGGGAGGTCCTTGTGACGGCAGGCGATCGTGATCTAGAATACCGGCTTCCCCTCTTGGAGGACGTCATGCCCGATTCCCATCCCCGACCCGTCCCGCGGCAACGCTGGGCCCCGCTCGCGATGCTGCTGCTGGTTCTGGTCGCGATCGGGTCCGCGTGGGCCTATCCGACGCCCGCCGCGGTGCCGTTCCGCTGGGAGCTGGATTTCCGCCCCGGCGAGCTGCGGCTCTACGTCGATCCTGTCGACGGGGCCGCCTACTGGTATTTCAACTACGCCGTGGTCAACCGAACGGGCTCGGATCAAATCTGGGCGCCGTCCATGGTGATCTTCACGGACACCGGCGAGATCCTCTCATCGGGTGAGGGCGTGCCCTCCCGGGTGGAGGAGACGCTTCGCGACTTGCTCGGCAACCCGCTGCTGGAGACCCAGAACGAGATCATCGGCGACCTCCACCAGGGTCAGGAGCACGCCCGCGACGGTGTCGTCGTCTGGCCCGCACGGGACACCCAGGTGAACGAGCTGGCGATGTTCGTCGGCGGCCTGAGCGGCGAGACCGCACGGGTCCGCAACCCGCTGACCGGCGACGAGGTCATTCTCCGCAAGACGCTCCGGCGTGACTATCTCATCCGCGGCAACGCCCTGGCTCGCGGCTCCCGCCCCGTGGAGCTGGTGGATCAGTCCTGGGTCCTCCGCTGAGACGCACCCTGGACGACCCCCCGGGCACCAGCTACACTGCCCGGCTCGCGACATGGGCGGTGGAGACCCGCCCCGCGAGTTTCGAACGACGATCGGAGCGATTCGATGGCACATAAGAAGGGTCAGGGCTCATCGCGAAACGGCCGCGACTCGAACCCGCAGTACCGCGGGGTCAAGCTGTACGGCGGCGAGGTCGCCCGGGCGGGGTCGATCATCGTCCGGCAGTGCGGGACGCACTTCAAGCCCGGCTACCTCGTCTCCCGCGGTGGTGACGACACGCTGTTCGCCATCGCCCCCGGCACCGTCAAGTTCCGCGGCCGGTTCATCGACATCGTCCCCTCGGATCCGGACATTCCGCACTACACGGCGATCAAGCACGGTCGTCGAAAGGGCGTCGGCGCGGCCTAGCAGGCCGCTCAAGAACTCCGACGGCCCCCAGATCGGCGAGCTTCCGCCCTGATCGCACCGTCGATTCTCGACGTGTCTGTCTGACGGATCAGCGAGATCTTCCACAGATCACCCCGCGGGGCGTCGCTCGACGCCCCGCTTGTCTTTCCCCCATGCTCATCGATCGGGCCGTCATCTTCGTGCGTTCGGGCAAGGGGGGAGACGGATGCGTCTCCCTGCGACGCGAGAAGTACGTGCCCAAGGGCGGCCCCGACGGCGGCGACGGTGGTCGCGGCGGTGACGTCGTGATCGCCGGCGACCGGGGGCTCTCGACCCTCGTCCTGCTGACGCAGCGACCGCATCGCCGGGCCGGGCACGGTCAGCCGGGAATGGGGCGTTCCAAGCATGGCGCCGACGGGGATGACTGCATCGTTCCCGTCCCCCTCGGCACGCTCGTCTTCGATCGCGACACCGGGGATCTGCTCGCTGACATCACCGAGGAGGGCCAGCGTTTCGTCGCGGCGGCCGGCGGCCGGGGCGGGTTCGGCAACGAGCACTTCAAGAGCGCGACGAACCAGACACCCCGCGAGGCGACGCCGGGCGAGCCGGCCGTCGATCGGGAGCTGCGGCTGGAGCTCAAGCTCATCGCCGATGTCGGTCTGATCGGGATGCCGAACGCCGGCAAGTCGACGTGGCTGCGGGCCGTGAGCCGGGCCAACCCCAAGGTGGCCAGCTACCCGTTCACGACGATCACGCCGCACCTCGGCATCGCCGAGCTGCCCGCGGCCAGCGGCGGCGAGCGGCGGCTGGTGATCGCGGACATCCCGGGCCTCATCGAGGGCGCCGCCGGCGGGGCCGGGCTCGGCCATGACTTCCTGCGTCACGTCGAACGCACCCGGGTTCTGCTGCACGTATTGGATGTCCAGCCGGACGACGGCAGCGACCCCGTCAAGAACTACGAGGTGGTTCGACGGGAGCTGTTCGAGCACTCGGTCGAGCTGGCGGAGAAGCCCGAGGTCGTGCTGTTCAACAAGGTCGACCTGGTCCCCGCGGGCGAGCGGGCGGAGCTCGTTCGCCGTCTGTCCGGCCGGCTGGGGCTCGGCACGGACGACGCGGCCGTCCTCACCAGCGGCGCGACCGGCGAGGGGGTGCGTGATGCCCTAGAAGCCGCGTGGCGTGAGCTCGGTCACGCGGACACCCCCGGCTGGCGGAACGCGACGCAGCCCAACAAGGACTGAGGCGGGGGGAGCCAAAAGGCCGTCCCGGCGACGTTTGGGCCGCGGCCCCCGGGGGCGTCGCCGCGTCCACTACGCTCGCGAGGTCAGATCCCAGTGGGGGTGTCTCCTTTGCCGCAGTTCACCACCGACGAGCACACGGATCAGGACTGAGTCCAGCGTGGCTCCGGCCAACGAAAAGCCCGCGTCGGCCGAGCCGACGCGGGCAGGGGTCGTGCGTGCGGTTCCGACGCCCGGGGGGCGTCGGCCCACCGGTCAGTCGCCCATGATGTCGCGACCGCGGATGCCGTCGGTCGTGAGGATGTGGAAGCTCGTCGCCGCCTGGTCGTAGGAGGCATCGATGAAGTACCCGTTCTCGCCTTCGAGACCGGTGTCCTTGCTCCACAGGCCCCAGTTCGGCTCACCCGTCTGGGTGCGCACGCGGCCGTCGGCCCGCATCGCCTTGCGAACCCCGACGCCCTCGACGTGACCGTCGTAAAAGAGCGTGACCGGGCTCGACTCCCAGGCGTGGTTGAAGTAGTAGGGCTCGCAGCCGTCGAACGAGCCGGGCTCGAACGTGGGGTTGCACTCGGCCTGCGTGTTCTGCAGCCAGCTGTGCTCGAGCATGTGCGTCTTGAGCGACGGGTAGAGGGCCTGGCTCATCGACGGGGAGCGGAAGCCGGCGCCGAGCTCCCAGGGGTCGACCCAGCCGTTGGCCGTGTCATCCGTGGGGTCGTCGTGCCGCATGACCGCGGGGTTGTACATCGCCGCGGGGCTGAGGCAGTAGCTCGACCAGACCGGTGTGTCGCCCATCTCCTGCGAGATCTCGGCGTGATCGCAGAAGCTGTCGGGGCTCTCGAAGCAGGGGGCGGCCCCCTCCATCGCCAGCTTGTCCTTGGGGGCGTACCACACCTTGTCGTAGAAGCGGCCGCTCACGTACTGGTTGAACTGCATGCAGTTGGCCAGACGGAATGAGCCGAAGCCGGCCATGAAGCTGGGGTTGTCGAAGACGATCGGCTGGTTCAACGCCACGTTGGCGGCCTGACCCCGCGTGCAGCGATACGCGAACATGCGGTAGACATCCGCATCGTGATCGTGACCCCAGCCGAGGTACATCGGCGGGTGCTGGGCGAAACCTTCGTGCTCGCCGTCGTCGCCGTGGGCGTCGAGGTACGCGTCGTAGGCGGCAATGCCCGAGCCGTACGAAGCGATGTTGTCGTCGACGAACGTGATCTGCCGGTCACCCCACTCCGCGGCGTACGCCTGGTGCGCGGTTGCGAGGTTCCGCAGGTTCGCCTGGCTGATCGACACCTGGGCCTGATCGCGGGCCTTGCCGATGGCCGGCAGCAGGATGCCCACGAGCAATGCGATGATCGAAACGACCACCAGCAGCTCGATGATTGTGAACGCGCGTGGTTTTCTCATGACGATGTTCCTTTCGCAAGATCCGGCGCACCGCCGGCCGCGTCGTACCCTCGATCGCGGGTTTCGATGCGCGATGCATTGCGGGCGGACCGAAGACATGACGGCCGGGATCCGCCCAAGGAGTGCCGGCCCGAGGGGCCGTCCGACCGTGGGTACAGGATCCCAGATGGTCTGGGTCTCTGCAAGAAGTAAGGCGTTTTCGCCGGGGAGGCTAGGGGGAAAGGGGGTCGGGTGCGGGTGGTGCGTCCGGAGCGGGGGGGGGGCCGCGTCCGTGGCCGTGTCCGCGCCCGTGACCGCGTCCGTGTCCGTGGCCGCGACCGCGTCCGTGGCCGCGTCCGTGTCCGTGGCCGCGTCCGTGTCCGCGACCGTGACCGCGTCCGTGTCCGTGCCCGTGACCGCGTCCGTGTCCGCGACCGTGACCGCGTCCGTGTCCGCGACCGTGACCGCGTCCGTGTCCGCGACCGCGTCCGTGTCCGCGCTCAATCCCCGACGACGTCGCGCCCTCGGATTCCATCCGTCGTCAGAATGTGAAAGCTCGTCGCCGCCTGGTCGTATCCGGCGTCGATGAGATAGCCGTTCTCATCCCAGACGGTGTCCTTGCTCCACAAACCCCAGTTCGGCTCCCCGGTCTGCGCTCGCATGCGGCCGTCGGCTCGCATCGCCTTGCGGACGCCCACGCCCTCGACGTGACCGTCGTAGAAGAGGGTGATCGGGCTCGACTCCCAGGCGTGGTTGAAGTAGTAGGGCTCGCAGCCCGCGTACGTGCCGGGATCGAAGATGCCGTTGCAGTCCTGCTGGGCGTTTTGAAGCCAGTGGTGCTCGAGCATGTGCGTCTTGAGGTTGGGGTAGAGCGCCTGGCTGAACGACGGCGAGCGGTGGCCGGCGGCGAAGGACCAGGGGTCGGCCCAGCCGTTGGCCGTGTCGTCGTTGGGATCGTCGTGCCACATGACCTGCGGGTTGAACATCGCCGCCGGGCTCAGGACGTAGCTCGTCCACGCCGGGATCTCGCCCAGCTCGCTCGTGACCTCGGCGAGGAAGCAGAAGTCGTCCGGGCTCTGGAAGCACTGGCCGACGGCGTTGATGGCCGCCTTGTCCTTCGGGGCGTAGAAGACCGGGTCGTAGAACTTGCCACTGACGTACTGGCTGAACTGACGGGCGTTGCCCAGCCGGAACGAGCCGAAGTACTCGTTGAACCCCGTGAAGTTGATCGGGAGCGTCAGCCCGTTGTTCGCCGCGTGGGTGCAGCGGTAGGCGAGCATTCGCGAGATGCCCTCATCTGGATGCCAGCCCCAGCCCAGGTACACCGGCGGGTGCTGCGTCGCGTCGTAGAGGGGATCGCCGACCGGACCACCGTGCGCGGCCTGGTAGTTGGCGTAGGCATCGTGCGTGCCCGAGCCCCATTGCCCGATGTTGTCGTCGACGAACGTGAGCTGCCGATCGCTCCACTCCGCCGCGTACGCCTGGTGCGCGGTGGCGAGGTTCCGGAGGTTGGACTGGGAGATCGACACCTTGGCCTGATCACGCGCCTTGCCGATGGCGGGCAGGAGGATGCCGACGAGCAACGCGATGATGGAGACGACGACGAGCAGCTCGATGATCGTGAAGGCGTGGCGTCGGGTGATCATGGCGAGGGTCCTTGTTGTGCGCGTGTTCCTTGGTGGGGGCGTGTTCGTGTCCGCGTCCGGGTCCGCGACCGTGTCCGCGGCCGTGTTCGCGTCCGTGTCCGCGTCCGCGGCCGTGTCCGTGTCCGCGACCGCGTCCGCGACCGTGTCCGTGTCCGTGTGCGCGTTCGTATCCGCGACCGCATGCACAGCGGCGTCCGCACCAACCACACCCAAACCCAATCGT
>JABDLI010000385.1 GCA_013003065.1 Phycisphaerales bacterium
CCGCCGGCCGCCCGACCCCGATGGCGGTCCACGAGGTCGAGAAGATGCTCTTCGACTCGCGGCGTCCCGAGGAGATGCCCGAGGTCAAGATGGAGTTCGAGAAGGGCGACCACGTCACGATCAACGAAGGTCCCTTCGAGAACTACGAAGGCACGGTGGACGAGGTGCTCCCCGACAAGGGCCTCGTCCGCGTCCTCGCGACCATCTTCGGCCGGCAGGCGCCGATCGAGCTGGAGTACTGGCAGATCTCGCGGGTGACCGAGTAGACGCGATGCTGCGGCGAGAGCCCGTGGCATCGCGAATCGCGACTCCGCTCTTCCTTCCCCGGCGTCCGCGGAATAGGCTGGCGTGGACGAGGTGTTCCCGAGGAGGAGACCCACCATGCCCAGCCGCTCTCTGATCCTACTGACCATCGGCGCGATCCTGATCGCTGCGACCCCCGCCGACGCCGGACGCATCCGACGCCCGCGTCCGGTCACCTACGAGCCACCGGTCGCGGTGCTCGACGAAGGCATCGTCTACTTCTTCGAGGGTCGACCCGTTCCCGGGCAACGGGCGCCGTCGCGACTCTCCCGTTCGTTGCCGGCCCACCGTCGTCTCGCCCTGACCGATCCCGACGGGCGGATCCCGATCCGGCGTCGGCTGCGCTACGCCGAAGACCGCAACGACCGCCGCGTGTACCGCCGCAGCCGACTGCGGCGGTGAGCGCAGGGGCCCGCGTCGTGCCACGCGCTCATCGCGACATCGCCCGCCCCGAACAGGCAACAGCGCGCTCAACGCGAAGACCGGCGCACCGCAAGACCAGCACCAACCCCCCATCGCGCAAGCGCGCGACCCAACCTGCCCCAGGCGGCAGGACGCCGCCGGTCCCCCGCGCGGTCCCTGCACCGCCGGATGGCGGTGCGAAAAACAGAAATGTGAACCGCTGATACATGTCCAGGAACCCAGGCGGCAGGACGCCGCCGGTGTATTGGGGCGCCCGGCAACTGAGACCGAGCCGCAGGACGCGGCGTCATCGCGCAGGGGTCGGCGCCCGGCAAGCACGTTCACCGCCCAAGGGCAGGACGCCCGTCATTCCCCCACGTCCGGCCGAAGAAGGCGAGCCGCAAGGACGCGGCGTCTCGCGCGCAGGGGTCCTCTGCGCGATGCACGCCGGCAGGACGCCGGGCACCAGCGTGATCGGCGCGATGACCGGCGCACCGCAAGACCAGCACCAACCCCCCATCGCGCAAGCGCGCGACCCAACCTGCCCCAGGCGGCACGACGCCGCCGGCCCCCCGCGCGGTCCCTGCACCGCCGGATGGCGGTGCGAAAAACAGAAATGTGAACCGCCGATACATGTCCAGGAACCCAGGCGGCAGGACGCCGCCGGTGTATTGGGGCGCCCGGCCACTGAGATCGAGCCGCAGGACGCGGCGTCATCGCGCAGGGGTCGGCGCCCGGCAAGCACGTTCACCGCCCAAGGGCACGACGCCCGTCATTCCCCCACGTCCGAACCGAAGAAGGCGAGCCGCAAGGACGCGGCGTCTCGCGCGCAGGGGTCCTCTGCACGAGGCACGCCGGCAGGACGCCGGGCAACAGCGTGATCAACGCGAAGACCGGCGCACCGCAAGACCAGCACCAACCCCCCATCGCGCAAGCGCGCGACCCAACCTGCCCCAGGCGGCACGACGCCGCCGGCCCCCCGCGCGGCCCCTGCACCCGCCGGATGGCGGTGCGAAAGATAGAAATTTGAACCGCTGATCAATGTCCAGGAACCCAGGCGGCAGGACGCCGCCGGTGTATTGGGGCGTCCGGCCACTGAGGTCGAGCCGCAGGACGCGGCGTCATCGCGCAGGGGTCGGCGCCCGGCAAGCACGTTCACCGCTCAAGGGCAGGACGCCCGTCATTCCCCCACGTCCGAACTGAAGAAGGTGAGCCGCAAGGACGCGGCGTCTCGCGCGCAGGGGTCCTCTGCGCGAGGCACGCCGGCAGGACGCCGGGCAACAGCGTGATCGGCGCGAGGGCGCCTTCGACGTGCGCCGGTACAAAGCAACCACACTTCGCCCTGCCCCCCAGAACCGAAGCACGCCTCGCGTGCCTTGACTCGGGGAAGTGGCGCGATGGTCGTTCTTCATTGTGCGGTGGAGGATCTGACGCGCTGATCGACGCGGTCGCCCGGCGTCCTGCCGGTGCAGGTCGCGATGGAGACCCCTGCGCGCGAGACGCCGCGTCCTTGCGGCTCGCTCTCTTCGGTTTGGACGTAGGTGAAGAACGGGCGTCCTGCCCTTGGGCGGTGAATGTGCTTGCCGGACGCGGGACCCCCGCGCGATCACGCCGCGTCCTGCGGCTCGATCTCAGTGGCCGGACGCCCCAAGACACCGCCGGCGTCCTGCCGGCTGGGTTCCTGGACATTGATCAGCGGTTCACATTTCTATCTTTCGCACCGCCATCCGGCGGTGCAGGGACCGCGCGGAGGACCGGCGGCGTCGTGCCGCCTCGGTTTCTTCGGGTCGGGGGTGCGCGATGGGCGGTCGGTTGCTTTGGTCTGGGCGGTTGCGCGATGGATACCCGTCGGCGCCGCTTCGCGGCCCGCGGATGTGAACCTGGGGAACCCCGGAAACCCCGGTAAACCCAGGCCTGTGAAGTTAGGAAGACCTCGCGGATCAACGTTCGAAACGGGCCCGACGTTTCTCTCCGTTCTTAGGAGATCGCGTTTGCACGCACTTCCCCCCGGGCTACGCTAAGTGTGACTGTGAGAGAGAGTTGGCCTTCCCCCGCTCCGTGCGTCGGAAGGTCACACGCACAAGAGAAGAGATAGAGAGGAAGAGAAAATGGAAATCCGAACGCTCGTGGCGGTGGCCGCCCTGGCCACGGTCGGCGGTGTCGTCGCTTCGGCGAACGCGTCAGGCCCGACCTTCCACACTCCGATCCCTTACACCAGCGCTCCCGACGCTCCCTGGGATAACACCTCCCCCGGGTTCTTCCTCGAGAACTTCGAAGACGGCGCGCTCAACACCATCGGCCTCGGCGCCGACAACGGCAGCGTCCGCGCTCCGGGCCCCTTCACCGATTCGGTGGACGGCGACGACGGTTCGATCGACGGCTTCGGCACCGCGGGTCACTCCTGGTGGCTGCTCGAGACCGCGACCGACGGCGTGAACTTCACGTTCGATGCCGAGGAGCTCGGCGGACTGCCGACGATGGCCGGCCTCGTCTGGACCGACGGCAACCCCCTCGCCGTCGTCACGTTCGAGGCGTTCGACCGGAACAACGTGTCGCTCGGCTTCACGCAGCACAACTTCGGCTCGACCACCCACACCGGCAACACGGGTGCGGACCGGTTCCTCGGTGTCGAGTACCACGACGGTATTTCCTCGCTGCTCATCAGCGTCAGCACCGGCGGCCTCGAGGTCGACCACGTGCAGTACGGCGAGATCATCCCCGTGCCCACCCCGGGCGCCATGGCCCTGCTCGCCATCGCCGGCCTCGCCGGCAACCGCCGTCGCCGCCGCATCTGAGCGGGAAAACGATTGCAGAGGAGAGAGCTTCGCCTCCCCAGAAGAGAGAGCGAAGAAAGACGCGACGCCGGCCCGAAGGGGCCGGCGTTGTTTGTTCCAACGGACGCGGGGCAGTCCCAAGGTGCCACGGACAGCGAAGCGTCCGTGCCATCAGCGTCCATCGCGAACGGGAGTCTCACTCCCCTGCAAACTGGACGACGCACGGCACGGACGCTTCGCTGTCCGTGGCACCGGCCTTCGCGCCGATCGCGCGACGTCCGGCTCAACCCGCGCGGTGCCGGACCCGGACCCCCGCCACCCCCGTACAATGCCCCCAACGGGCCTGTGGCGGAACTGGCAGACGCGGCGGACTTAAAATCCGCTCCCTCATTTGAGGGGTGTGGGTTCGAATCCCACTGGGCCCATTGGTTTTTCCCGGCGTCAGAGCAGCCAAAGCCTTGCTGGGAAGAACCTTCGTGGTGATTGACTCGCCGCCGTCACCTCCCCAGTCATCGCAACCATCCGCACTCGTTGGCGGTCGATCGTGACCGTACTGCTGTCGGTACTGCTGCGCGCCGGAATCAACGTGTCCCTCGCCGAGCATGTCTGGGAGTCGCCGAATCGTCTCTTCCGCCTGTCCCGGGAACAGGTGTCCGTAGACGTCCATCGTCAGCATGATCGTCGAGTGCCGCATGACGACCTGCACGGCCTTGGGGTGGACGCCCGCCTGTGCCAGCCACGCACCAGTGGTGTGCCGTTCGACAGGGACCCCGAACGCGTTGACGTTGAAGAACCTGTTGGCGGGGTCGCCAATTGGCGTCTCAACGCTTGTTTCTGCTCCGAGTTGCTCCGAGAATCCGCGGCGGAGAGTGTTCATGCCCGCCTCGCGAGCTGCGGTCTTCGTTCTTCTGTCCCCTTTCGTCTGTGCAACCGCACCGGCCGGTGCCGCTCTGCAAACACCGCCGTCCTCCCGCATCTGCACCACGCCAATCATGGCCGCCGATGGCCCCTCCGGCGCCGAGCAGGCGACGTTCTGCTTTCGCTTCCGCCTGGCCGGGGGGATACCAACGTGGGATGCGGCGTGGACCTGGGAGAACCACTTCAGCCTCCGCTTGAGCCCCGACGCCGCCTGGTGCCGCGTCTGGAATGAGGACGCGACCGGCGTTGCAGCCGAGTCGCTCGACACGCAGGAGATTCCATCGGCCTTCGACGGCCAGTGGCACTCCGTCGTAGTCATCCTCAAGACGCCGCTCTACGAGGTATGGGTGGACGGCGTCCTGCACGATACGGACACGACGTTCCGCGGTCTGCGGCATGCCCCCCGCGCCGACCCGGTCTTCATCGGATCCGATGGCGCCGACGGACCGGTGTTTCATTGGCTCGACGTCGGGGTCTGGAGCGGGGCATGGGACGACGCGACGGTGACACGGTTCTTCCAAAACGAGACGGTGGCGAACATCGCGTCGACCATGTCGGTGCCTCTGGCCGCGGGTTGGACGCTGGGTGATACGAACTACGACGAGGCGTTCCAGGGCGGGTTGGCGGTGAGCGACGTCGATCTCCAGGATCGGTCCGATCACGCGTACCACCTCGGTGAGTTCCCCGATGCCGGCCTTCCCACGTGGAAGAACGACTTCCCCGCCGGATGGCCGCATGGCGCGCGGACGTGGGTCGTGCACCGCACGGAGGCGGCGATCGTCACCAGAAGCCAGTCCGGTCGCGTTCCGCTCCGCACCGATCCGGTCACGCTTCGCACGCACAACCTCGACCATGCGATCGGTGGCACCGGCTCGCCCGTCGGCACGCCGCCGACGGACGCTGCCTATGACAATCACCGCACCGCCATCGCCGAGATCATCCAGCGTGATCGTCCCGCGATTCTGTGCGTTCAGGAGCTATACGACCATGATCTTCTGGAACATCTGAACGAGTCGCTTCCGCCCGAACAACGATACAGCTTCGTCGCGTGCACGGCTTCCACGATCAGCCACAAGGGTACACCGGGCAACTACGTGCTGTACGACTTCCGCAACGCGACGCCGACCGAGCCGCGACCGGCCGACCATGTGCGAAACCTGAGCGCGTACGATGGGTCCGGCGCGACCCTTCGCGGGCCCGGGCATGCCGGCATCGTTCGGTGGCCATGGCGATTCGAGTGCGGAGTGCTCTCGGATTATGAGATCCTCGAATCGCGCGAAATCGAGTGGCGGACCCGCCGGACCGTCTTGGCCGACGGTGAAACATATCCCGACGACGCAATTCACAAGTTCGCCCGCGGCGCTCTCTGCGTCAAGCTCGATGTGAACAGCACGAATCTCTACCTCGGCGTCGTGCACCTGCCGGGTGGTCACGCTGATCCCGCGAGAACTCTGCGAGGTGACGGGATGACCTTCGTGATCGACACCCTCAAGTCGATGGTGGCGGACGATGGCGGTGACACGTGGGAGACGGCGTCGGTCGTTGTTTGTGGCGACCTGAACGGACGGGCGTCTGGGATGATCATCTGGCATACCGTGCCCGATGTGACTACCGGCAACCAGAACGAGTGGCAGGCTCCCCTTGAGGCAGCGGGCTTTCACAATACGTGGAACGAAGTGCAGTCCCATTCGAATCCGGCCGTCACGCCCAACCGGTACACGCGATACTCATTCGGGGACGGGGAGACGCTGGACTACATCTACGTGAAGGGGTTGCCACACAACGATGCCATCGTTGCGGTACGGGTGAACGACAGTGGGGCACCCGACTACGAGGAGTCCATGTCGGGCGAGCCGGGAGTGGTCAGCGACCACTGGGCGCCGCAGATCGACACCGGGCTGGTGGCGCCGCCGGG
>JABDLI010000033.1 GCA_013003065.1 Phycisphaerales bacterium
GACGCGGGCACGGACGCGGACACGGTCGCGGACACGGTCGCGGCCACGGTCGCGGCCACGGCCACGGTCGCGGACGCGGGCACGGACGCGGACCCGGACCCGGACCCGGACCCGGACCCAGCCTACGGCACCGGCACGCTCACCGTCGCAACCTCCCCATCGCCCGTCACGCGTCGCTGCGCTTCGTCGATCTCCGCCGCCGTCATGCGGCTTGCCAGCAGATCGCGACGCTCGCGAGCCGGGGCGTGGCCGGCCTCGGCGGCGCGCGTGTACCACATGAGCGCGGCGACGTGGTCGGCCTCGGCGCCGAGACCGCGTTCGTGGAGCATGCCGAGGCGATGGGATGCCCGCGCGACGCCCTGGGAAGCCGCCAGCTCGAACCAGCTCATCGCCTGCGTGTGATCCCGAGCGACACCGCGTCCCTGAAGGAGCAACTCGCCCAGGCTCGCCTGCGCCGCCGGCAGCCCCTTGACAGCAGCACGTTCGATCCACCGCGCCGCCGCCGACGCGTTCGCTTCGACGCCGTGACCGCGGTGGTACATCCACCCCAAGGCGAACTGCGCTTCGGCCGTTCCCTGATCGGCCGACACTTCGAGCCAGCGTCGCGCCTCGTCGAGATCGCGTTCCACGCCGGCTCCGTTCATCAGCATGAGCCCGAGGCTGTTCTGCGCCGGCGGATACCCCTGCTCGGCCGCGCGTCGATACCAGATGGCAGCCATCTCCTCCGACACCGGCACCCCCTCGCCCCGCGTATACATCTCGCCGAGCATGTGCTGCGCCGACGCCACCCGTTGCAACGCCGCTCGTTCGTACCACGTCGCCGCCCGGGCCAAGTCGCGCGGCACGTTGATCCCGTTGTAGTAGAGCGATCCCAGCAATGCCTGCGCGCGCGGGTGACCCTGCTCGGCGGCGCGGCGAAGCCAGCGAAGGCCCTCGCGTGAATCGCGGGTCGGAGAGTGTTCCGAGAGGAGCAGCACGGCCAGGTTGTTCTGGGCATCGACCAGGCCCTGCGCGGCGGCGCGTCGGTACCACCGGGTCGCCGAGACCGGATCCGCCTCGATCCCGTCACCGCTGAGGCAGTGAACGCCAAGGTTGTTCTGAGCCGCCGCGTGCCCCTGCTCGGCGGCGCGGCGGTACCACGCGACGGCAGCCACGTCGTCCCGGGGCACGCCCCGGCCGTCGTCGTGCATCAGACCGAGCAGATACTGCGCCTCCGCATCGCCGGCTTCGGCGTGGGGACGCCAATGGTCGTGGGCGGTCCCGTAATCACCCTGCTCGAAGGCGATCCAGCCCTGCTGCAGGGAGGTCGTGCAACCAGAACCGAGAAGGAGTGCGAGCAGGAGCGCGGACAGCGGTCGCACGGTGCGCATGGCGGATCTCCGGTGGAGCGAGGAGGGACGTCGTCCTTTCGGGGGCATCGGACGTTCGGTGCGGGGGATTGAGGGGAATGCGGTTGGGGGCCGGGTCCGGGGCCGGGGCCGGGGCCGGGGCCGTGTCCGCGTCCGTGCCCGCGTCCGGGTCCGGGGCCGGGTCCGGATCCGGGTCCGGGGCCGGGTCCGGATCCGGGTCCGGGTCCGGGTCCGCGGTCGTAGACTAGGATGCCTCCATGCGTCAGTACCTCGACCTCCTTCGCCACATCCTCGACAGCGGCGCCACCAAGGACGACCGCACCGGCACCGGTACGCTGAGCGTCTTCGGCGCGCAGCTTCGGTTCGATTTGGCCGACGGGTTTCCGATGGTGACGACCAAGAAGCTTCACCTGCGTTCGATCATCCACGAGCTGCTCTGGTTTCTTCGGGGTGAGACCAACATCGCGTCGCTGAACGCAAATGGGGTTCGGATCTGGGACGAGTGGGCCGACGAGAATGGGGAGCTCGGGCCCGTCTACGGTCGTCAGTGGCGGGCGTGGGCCGCCGCCGATGGCCGCACGATCGATCAGATCACGGCGGCCATCGACACCATCCGGCGGGATCCCGACTCTCGACGCATCATCGTCAGCGCCTGGAACGTCGGCGAGCTTCCCCACATGGCGCTCGCGCCGTGCCACGCGTTGTTCCAGTTCTACGTCGCTGAAGGCCGGCTCTCCTGTCAGCTCTATCAACGCAGCGCGGACGTTTTCCTGGGCGTGCCGTTCAACATCGCCAGCTACGCCCTGCTGACGATGATGGTCGCGCAGGTCACCGACCTCGAGCCGGGCGAGTTCATCCACACCTTCGGTGACGTCCATCTCTACTCGAATCACCTCGAGCAGGCCCGCGAGCAGCTCACGCGATCCCCTCGCCCGCGACCGACCATGCGGTTGAACCCGGCCGTCCGGTCGATCTTCGACTATCGCTACGAGGACTTCGAGCTCGCGGGCTACGAGCCCCACCCTCATATTCCCGCGCCGGTCGCCGTGTAGAACGCGCCCCCCCGCCTCCCCCCCGTTTCATCCATATCATGGTGACTCACCGGATTCGCGCGGAGTCCACGTTTGCTCATCCTCCAGGTCCTGCAAGGCACCGATCGCGGCAAGCGGTTCGAGCTGCCCGTCCACGAGCCCCAGCTCATCGGGCGGAGCAGCGAAGCGTTGCCGATCACCGACACGACGGTCAGCCGGCGTCACGCCGAGCTGACGCCGGATGACGGGATCTGGTACCTGCGTGATCTCGAGTCGGCGAACGGCACCTTCGTCAACGGCACCGCGATCAGCGAGCGGGTGCAGCTGGAGCCGGGCGACCAGATCCGGTGCGGCTCGACGCTCTTCCTCTTCACGCTGACCCCCGATGAAGATCGACGCTCCACCGCGATCCGGCTCATGGAGGAACGCGCGCTCGACGTGACGGTCGAGGAAAAGCTCGACCCCAATGCGGAGTCGATGATTCTGGCCTCGCCCGATCCCGTTCGCGCCGCCTCCGATCACCTGCGGGTGATCTACGATCTGACCGCGCTCACCGCGTCCACCCTCAACCGCAGCGAGCTGCTCGAACGCGTGATGGAGCTGGTCTTCGACGAGTTCCGGCCCGACCGCGGGTTCATCCTGCTCGGCGCCGACGGAAACGCGCCGCTCGATCCCGTCGTCGTGCGGTACAAGGTTCGACCCCGGACCGTCGACGAGGGACGCATCCCGGTCAGCCGGACGATCATCCAGCACGCCATGGAGAAGGGCGAAGGCATACTCTCGACGAACGCGATGAACGACACGCGGTTCGCGTCGGGCGACTCCGTGCGGGACTACGGCATCCGATCCGCCCTCTGCGTGCCCATCGCCGCCGGCACCCGCATCTTCGGGGTGGTGCACATCGATTCTCAGATGATGAACTTCACGTTCACCGCCCAGCAGCTCCAGCTTCTCAACGCGATCGGGCAGCACACCGGGCTCGCCCTGCTGTCGACCGAGCTCGTGGCCGAGAAGATGCACTCCGAGCGTCTGGCGGCGATCGGTCAGACCGTGACCTCGCTCAGTCACTCGATCAAGAACATCCTCCAGGGCCTGCGGGGCGGCGCCGATGCGGTCGAGCTGGCCCTCAAAAAGGGGGATACGCAGCTCGCCTTCGAGGGCTGGCCGATCCTCGCCCGGAACCTCGACCGCATCTTCACGCTCACGCTGAACATGCTCGCCTTTTCCCGGCAGAGCTCGCTCGACATCGAGCTCACCGATCTCCACGCGCTCATTGCCGAAGCGGAGGAGCTCATCGGTCGCCAGTGTCATCGCAAGGACGTCGGGCTCATCGTGGACCTCGACGAGTCGATGCCCCCGATTCCGATCGACGTGAACGGCGTCCATCAGGTGCTCGTCAACCTGCTGATGAACGCCGTCGAGGCCGCGCCGGCGAAGAAGGGCGTGGTCACGATCAAGACCGAATACGGCGCCGATACGCTCCAGGCGCGGATTACGGTCTCCGACAACGGGCCGGGCATCGACCCCAGCCGGCACCAGGCCATCTTCGAGGCCTTCACATCGTTCAAGGGGCAACGCGGGACGGGGCTCGGTCTCGCCGTGACGCGCAAAATCGTCGCGGAGCACGGCGGGCGGATCGAGCTCGAGTCCGCTCCCGGCGAAGGGACGAGCGTGCTCGTCGTTCTTCCCTGCGACCGGACCAGTTCCGACGCCGGGGACACCCGCCTCCCCCGACCCCTGGCCGGTGATGTCGAGGACCCATTCTGAGGCCTTGCCGCAGGGTTCGTTCATGAGCAGCGTCCGCTGCGACGATGCTTGGGAATGATCCGGGACGGTGCGCCGGCCGGCGTCCTTGCCGACGCGGCCGGGGCCCCTATCATGCGACCTCCCCGCATAGGACTCCCGCGCGATGCACCACTCTTCCGCCAACTCTCCGTCTTTCGATTCCTCGGGTTTCGCTCGCCCCGGCGTTGAGCCGGGCGAGGACCTGGTTCGCATGGCCACCGCGTCACCGCGGGCGGCGATGCAGTACCAGCGCACCCGCGAGATGACCATCGACGAGATCATGCTCGAGAACCGGGTGGTCTTCCTCGTCGGCGAGATCAACCACGTCTCGGCCGCGCGCGTCATGATGCAGATGCTCTATCTGGAAGATCAGAAACGCGGGCAGGAGATCAACCTCTACATCAACAGCCCCGGCGGCGCGGTGGACGACACGCTCGCGCTCTACGACACCATGCAGTTCATCTCCTCGAAAGTGGCGACGTACTGCATCGGTCGCGCCTACTCCGGCGGTGCGGTGCTGCTCTGTGCCGGGGAGCCGGGACGCCGCCACATCCTCCCGCACGCCAAGGTGATGATCCATCAGCCCTACGGCGGCGTGACGGGACAGACGAGCGACGTCCAGATCCAGGCAGAGCAGATCATCAAAGCCAAGCAGACCCTCAACGAGATCATCGCGAAGCACACCGGCCAGACGGTCGAGCAGGTTTCCCGCGACGGCGAGCGTGACAAGTTCTTCTCCGCCGAGGAAGCCAAGGAGTACGGTCTCGTCGACGAGGTCTTCGAGCTCAAGGACCGCAAGGAAGACAAAAGCAAGTAGGCCGTCCGCCCCCCGCCCCCCCTCTTCCGTTTCAACCGCTTCGCAGCAGGATGCACGACCCATGTCCACGCTCGTTCCCATCGTCATCGAGAAGACCGGACGCGGTGAGCGTTCTTACGACATCTTCTCGCGGCTCCTGAACGACCGCATCATCTTCCTCGGCGGGCCCGTCTCCGACGAGATCGCCAACCTCGTCGTGGCTCAGCTTCTGTTCCTGGCCAACGACGATCCGAAGTCGGACGTGAACCTGTACATCAACAGCCCCGGGGGATCGGTCACCGCCGGCATGGGCATCATCGACACCATGCGGTTCATCCCCTGCGACGTGGCCACCTACATCATCGGGCAGGCGGCCTCGATGGGCTCGCTCATCGCCTGCTCCGGCGCCAACGGCAAACGATCCGCGCTCCCGTTCGCCCGCAACCTCATGCACCAGCCGCTCCTGAGCGGCGTCATGGAAGGTCAGGCGAGCGACCTGGAGATCGAAGCGCGGGAGATGCTCCGCCTGCGTGAGATCATCTACGACATCTACGCCACCAACACCAACCAGACCCGCGACAGGATCGCCGAGGATTGCGAACGCAACAAGTGGCTGGGCGCGGACGAGATGCTCGA
>JABDLI010000038.1 GCA_013003065.1 Phycisphaerales bacterium
GCGGGCGACTTCGCGGCTGCCGTTCGCACGGCGGACGAGGCGATCGCGGCTTTCCGCGCGGCCGGCCCGGCCGCCGCGGCGGCGCTGGCTGAGGTTGAGACGCGGCGAGCGCAGTACGCCCGGGGCGAGCCGCACGTCACGATTCCTCCCTCCGGCCCCCCCTCGGGCCCGACGCGTCCGTAGCGTCTTGTCGCGCTAGAACGGGAACGTCACGCCGACGTAGGCCATCCAGCTGTCGCGGCCCGGGTTGTTGTCGGCGGTGTTGGCGTTGGAGACGTGGTGCCACCGCACGCCGGTCATCACACGGGTCGTCGACGTCACCTCGAAGGTGAGCCCCAGGCCCGCCTGCGGGGTGAAGTTGAACTCCGAGCCGTCCACCGGGACCTTCTCGTTGGTGTACCAGAGCCCCACGCCGCCGTCGAAGTACAGAGACCAGGTGCGATCGCGGTAGAAGTGATACCGGAAGAGCAGGTTCGCGTTCACGCCCCCGGCGTCCTCGACAACCTGATTGACCCAGACCGCGTTCAGCTCCACGTCGAGGCTCAGGCCGTCCGCCACGAACGTGGAGACGCCGATCCCGGCCAAGCCGATCGTGTTGTCGGAGACGGAGAACTCCTCCGCTCCGCCCCCGTGGACGTACCACCACCGGGTGCCCTTCGTTCCGTAGGCGGCGGGGGCGACGAGGCGGTCGCCGTCCGCGTCGTCCACGTCGGCCGGGGGATCGCCGCCGAACTCGTCCGGCTCGACCCGCCCGTCATCGTCCTGGGTGCGCGTCACGCCGGTCATCACGCCCGGTGCGAACACGGTCGAGAGCGACGCCCGCTCGGTGTAGGGCGTCTCGGCGTGCGCGGGTGTCGACGCGGCCACGACGCATCCGGCGAAACACGCACAAGTGATGGACAGGTGCACCCCGTTGACCTTCACGCGGGAGAGCGTACGGGGTTCGGCCATTCCCGGCAACCCCGCAAGAGGCTGCGATGTCGACCATGCCCGCAGACGCCGCTTCTCCGGGGAGCGGCGCGGGTGTACAGTAATCAAGCGGTCATCGTGGGTTGTCACGCGGGATCGCATCGCGAGATCCGTCATGCCACGCTCCTTCACCATTGCGGGAATCGGAGAGACGCTGTTGGTCGAGTCGCCGGCCGGCCCCGAAGCCGACGGTCTCGCCGCCGTCGTCGCGTTGCTTGCGATTCGTCTCGGTCACCGCGGCGTGTGCATCTCCCGCATCGGTCAGGACGAAGCGGGCAGCGTGCTGCACGGGTTGCTCACCGAACGCGGCGTGGACGTGACGGCGATGCAGCAGGATCCCGATCTTCCCACCGGGCGGGTCATCGTTCGGGCGGCGGGGCCGCCGATCGCCCGCCACCTGGAGGCCCCGGCCGCCTTCGACAATCTGCAGGCCGACTTCGACCTGGAAGACCTTGCCCTGCGGGTGGATGCGGTGGTGTACGGCCTGTTGAGCCGACGCAGCAGCCAGACGCGTTTCGAGGAGGAGAAGTTCCTCGCGCACGCCGCCGCGGCGTTCAAGGTCTTCGATCTCACGAACCGCGGAGATGACGACGTGGATCGCTCCCGGGCGCTCGGTGGCCTCGCCGTGGCGGACGCTGCGATCTTCGATGCCGCGTCGCTCACACGGGTGCGTCCCGACCTCGCCGGCGATCCGCCGGAGGAGCGGGTGCGTCGCCTGCTCCGGGAGGCGGGCATGCAGTTCGGGGTCTTCATCGAGCGCGACGAGCGTCAGCAGCGGGTGACGGTGGTCACCCCGGAGGCCACGCAACGCGACACGATCCCGCCGGTGCGTCGAGCGCACGTGGCGTTCGTCGTCGGGCTGCTCGACGGCGTGCTCCAAGGCGATCGACCGGAGGTCGGCGCCGGACCGGCCGCGCGTGTCGCTGCGCACGCGGTCGAACATCCGGACGAGGAGGTCCCGCAGGAGTGGCGCGGCGCCGGTTGAACGGCGTCGTGACACACGCGAAGTCGAAAGAAAAAAACCGCCGTCCGGACGCTCCGACACTTCCGAACGGCGGCGCGCCACGGCCCGGAGGCCGCGTTTAATCACACCGGTTTCCAACGATGACAACCCACAGTATTCGTATGTCGGCGGTCTGGTCAATGGGGGATCGCAGGGTTCCATAGAATTTCGTAAGTGGTTGCTAACAAGCATGTTATGCCGCGCAAGTTTCGCGCTCGAAATCTGCCTCCCGCGGGCCTCGATCAATTGACATCAATCGATGTCATGGTCGTCGCCGTGTGGTGGTGAACCCGGTCGTCGGCGGTGCCGGTGACCCGCCGGTCGCCGCGAGGACCATCTCGCGTGGGCGTGGGAGGCCCCAGGGGGCAAGATCCGCCCTGAAGCGGCCCCGGAGGCGGCCGGGATCGGCGAGATCGCGGAGGAGTGCGGGCTGATGCCAGGCCACCGCGACCCCTCCCGGGGGGGCTGGCCGAGCCCCACGGACCGCGGGTCCAGCGTCGACGCCCCGCGGCCGGGGCTGCATCTCGATGTTGGGGAGGGGGCCGCCGGGGCCACCCACCCGCCCCGCTGGCCGCTCCTGGCGGCCAATTCCCCAACACGACGGCAGTCGGGGCGACGCTCGCGGGCGGGGCCGAATCTCCCAAGACGCCGGACGCGCGCGGGGCGCGAGTGTGTTAGTCTTTGGAGCGGACGCGTTGCTTGCGACGCGGCCGCCGGACCACCCGGATGTGGCGCACTGCATCGATCCGTGTCCCCGACGCCGCGGAGTTCGATGAGCAGGTTTCGTGCGGCCTCGTAGCGACGCATCGACGGATTCCGGATGGAGGAGAAACCGCACCGGATCGATCGTCCAGTTTGGACAAACGAGCTCGGGCGGCGAAGGCCGGGTCGGAGGAGGCCCGGCCTTCCTCGTGCGCTGAGCGGACGCGGACGCGCGCGGACGCGGACACGGACACGGACGCGGCCACGGCCACGGCCACGGACCCGGACGCGGGCACGGGCACGGACACGGCCACGGACACGGACACGGACGCGGGCACGGGCACGGTCACGGACACGGACACGGTCACGGACGCGGTCGCGGACACGGACGCGGACACGGACGCGGACACGGTCGCGCACACGGACACGGACACGGACACGGACACGGACACGGACCCGCCCCGTACGCTGTACCCATGTCGCCCGCTCCCCTCATCATCTGCCCGCTCCACTTCGAGCGAGCGCACCTCCGGCGGCGTCTGCCGCCGTCGTGGACGGTCTGCGTCGGCGGACGTGGCGCGTCGTCGATCACGCGATGGGTGGAGCGTCAACCGGAGCCGGCGGGGCCCGTCGTTCTCGCAGGCCTGGCGGGGGCGCTGACGGTGGGCGTCGTCGATCCGGGCCAGGCCGCCACGGTGTCGCACGTGCGGGCGCCGGAAGGTGGAAGCTGGCGCCCGACCTGGCCGGCGTCACCGTCAACCGGCTGCGTCGCGACGAGCGTCGAAGCCATGCTCACCACGCCCGCCGATCGCGTCGCGTGCCACACCGCGACCGGTGCCGATCTCGTGGACGAAGAGTCGGTCGCGTTCGCCCGCAGCGTCACGGAACGCGGGTGGTCGTCGTGGGGCATCGTGCGGGGCGTGAGCGACGCGGCGGACACCCGGCTTCCGCCCGGTGTGTCGGGGTGGGTCGGCGAAGACGGCCGAACGCGCGGGCTTCGGGTCGCGTTGACCGTGATGCGTCATCCGGGCGCGGTTGTGGCGATGGGGCATTTGAGGACGAGCAGCAGGGGGGCGCTTGATGCGGTTGCGCGGTTGTTGGTGAGGTGCGCGGGGGCGTAGCACGTCGCGTCCGCGTCCGTGCCCGCGTCCGTGTCCGTGTCCGCGTCCGCGTGCGTGTCCGCGTCCGCGTGCGCGTCCGTGCCCGCGTCCGTGCCCGCGTCCGTGTCCGCGTCCGTGTCCGTGCCCGCGGCCGTGTCCGCGTCCGCGTCCGTGTCCGTGCCCGCGTCCGTGCCCGTGCCCGCGTCCGTGTCCGCGTCCGCGTCCGTGTCCGCGTGGCCTACTCCCACTCCCGCGGCTGCGCCAGCATCAGCATCGACCCACTCCCGATGTCCATCCCGTTCACCGGCAGCTCGGGGAACTCCTGCTCGACCTCCTCGGCCGTCAGGAGCGGGCGGAGCAGCTCCGCCGTGGTGCGGTCGTAGACCGAGTAGCGGGGTCCCTCCGGGGTCGCGTAGATCGTGACCCGGAAGGCGTTGTCCTCGATCGTTCCCAGGTCCCGCAGCCCCTCGTGGGGATCGGTGCTGGGCCACTCGGTCCAGTCGGAACCGCGGTCGGGCCTGGCCTGGATCAGGTCGGGAGCGAAGACGCTGGCCATGATCACGAAGCCGATCGCCAGGGCGGCTCCGGCGGCCACACGCTCGAGGATGGGGGAGGGGCGCTTCATACTGCGCTTATCGGCGGGGGGCTTCTCGCGGATGAGGTGAATCACCCGAACTGCTCCGCGGTCTTGTCCGCGGCCGATGATCACCTATCATGCTCGGCAATTACGGGACCCCATCGTCTAGTCAGGTCTAGGACACCAGGTTTTCATCCTGGGAACAGGGGTTCGAATCCCCTTGGGGTCGTTCCGTTGCGCCGCCCCCGGTCACCCGGCCGGGGGCGGTTCCATTTGACCCTTCTTGCGGTGGGCCTGCTTGCCGCCGCCCCCGCCCCCGCCCCCGGAGGACTGCCGCCGCTCACGGCCGAGCAGCGGATCCGGCTGGAGACCGCCGACGACCGGCGTGACCACCAGGAGGAGGCGTTTGTCGCTCTGATCGAGAATGCCCGTGACTACCGGCGGGCCGAAACCGCGAGCACGGCCGCATCGACCGCGTTTGTCGCGACGGCCGACCTTGACGCCTTCGACGCCGATCCCGATCGTTACCGCGGCCGAGTCGTCCGGCTCCGGGGCCGGCTGGAGCAGGCGACGCCGCTCGCCCGGCCGTTCGACGACATCTGGGAATGGTGCGTGCGGACGGACGGACGGATCGCCCTCGTGTATCTTCCCGCCGCCGCCGCGATCACTCCGGCGCCCCTGGAGGACACCGTCGAGATGGACGGCCGTTTCTACAAGACGATCCAGACGCCATCGCGAGCCGGTGACGTCCGCGGGTACCCGGCGTTCGTCGGCGCCGGGGTGGTGGTGACGCCCGATCCGCGGAACGCGGGAGTCGGCGCGATGCTCGTCGCCGTCCTCGCGTTGGCCGCGGCCGGGCTCGGGCTTGCGATCGCGGTGCGTCTCGCCAAACGCAGTGCCCGCCGTCCGCGGGTGACCCGCCTCGTCGGCGACGATCGCACTCCGCTCGGCGGCTCCGACGCCGCCGATCTGCCCGACGACCCCGCCGCGGCGCTCCTGGAGCTGCGACGCCGTTCCGGAGACGACCCGTGAAGCACGTGATCGACGTCACCACCCCGGGCGGGGCGTACCCGATTCACATCGAGCCGGGCGGGCTGACCACGCTCGGCGGATTCACGCGATCGGTCGCACCGGCCGGACGCGTGCTCGTCGTGGTGGACGAACGCGTCGCCGCCGATCACGGCGTCGCCGCGGAAGCGTCGCTCGCCTCGGCCGGCTACGAGGTGACGCGACACGTCCTCACCGCGACCGAGGAGAAGAAGACCCTCGACTCCGTGCGCGCGATCTACGACACCCAGCTCGCCGCCCGGCTCGACCGGCGGTGCCCGCTCGTGGCCGTCGGCGGCGGCATCACCGGTGACGTCGGGGGGTTCGCGGCCGCGACGTACCTGCGGGGCGTGCCGCTCATCCAGGTGCCGACCACGCTGCTGGCGATGGTGGACGCCGCGATCGGCGGCAAGACCGGCGTCAATCACCCGCGCCCGGAGGGGCCGCTGGGCAAGAACCTCGTCGGCGCATTCTGGCAGCCCCGCGGCGTCATCGTCGACCCGCGGACGCTCGACACGCTGCCCGCCCGCCACCTGCGGTGCGGTCTCGCCGAGTCGATCAAGCACGCCGTCATCGCCGACGCCGGACTGCTGGAGCTGATCGAGTCGAGCGTCGACGCCGTCCTGGCCGGTGACGACGGGGTGCGGGCGTCGCTGATCGCCCGCAGCGCGCAGGTGAAGGTCGACATCGTCGAGCAGGACGAGCGGGAAGCGGGGGTGCGCGCGCTCCTGAACCTCGGACACACCTTCGCCCACGCCATCGAGCCGGTGCCGGAGCAGAAGCTGCATCACGGCGAGGCGGTGGCGATCGGGATGTGCGCGGCGACGCAGTGCGCGGTCGCGACGAAGCGACTGACCACCGACGAGGGGGCGGCGATCGTGGCGGCCATCACGGCCTGCGGTCTGCCGGCCACGCTTCCGCATGCGATGCCGATGACGCCGCTCCTGACCGCGATGGGCTACGACAAGAAGGTCGCAGACGGACGCTTGCGTCTCGTGCTGCCGGTGGCGATCGGCCGGGCCGTCGTCGCCGACGACGTGCCGTCCGACGTCATCGCGGCGGCGTGGCGGAGCGTGGGGGCGACGGAAGCGGCCGGCTCGTGAGCCGCCCGCGTCCGTCCGTCGCCGCCCGCTGGATCGGCGCCGCGGCGGCGACGCTCGTGTGGCTGCTGGCCGCGCGGATCGCCGGACCGTGCGATCTCTACGACCAGGCGCAGCCGAAGACGATCGGCTACACGACCGACGTCGTCGTCAACGACCGGTGGATCCTCCCGTATTCGCTCGGCGTCGAGCCGGCCACGAAGCCGCCGCTGTACAACTGGGTCGCCGCCGGTCCGGTGGCCGCGTTCGGCTTCGACTCCACGCTCGCCCACAAGCTCCCCAGCGTCCTCGCGTTGGTGGGAACGTGGGCCCTCGTGCTGCTGGCGGGGTGGCGGTGGCCCGGCGGCGCGGTGACGCTGGGGGCGACGGCGGCGATCATGCTGGTGGCCCAGTACCCGGTGTTCAAGCTCGGCTACCTCGCCCGCCCCGACATGCTCCTCACCCTGCTGATGGCCGTGTCGTGGGTCGCGGCGACGACGCTGATGATGTCCCGCGCCGACGACGCCGGACGGCGGCGAACGCTCTGGCAGGTTCTCTTCTGGGGCGGGATCGCGTTCGGCGCGCTGACCAAAGGCCCGGCTGTTCTCACGCTGCTCGTGTACACGCCGATCGCGGCGCGGGTGATCGCCGGTCGGTGGGGCGCGGTGACCCGCGTCGGTCTGTGGGGGCTGCCGCTTGCGCTCGTGCCGGTGGCGGCGTGGCTCTACGGCGTGTGGCGGGTGGATCCCGTTCATCTGCGGGAAGAGCTGTGGTTTCAGGAGATCTACGGTCGCGTCACCGGCACCGGACGGGAGGGCAGCCGTGAGGGGACGGTGAGCCTGCTCACCGACGGGGGCAACGTCGTCGCGTACTTCGTCGTGCGGTTCCTGCCGTGGTCGGTGCTCGCGATCTTCGGCATCTGGGATGCGTGGCGGACGCGGCGCGATGACCACGCGGCGTGGCCGCGTGGCGCGGCGATCTTCGTCATCGTCGTGATCGTGTTCTTCTCGGTCAGCGCCGGCAAACGCGCCGACTACATCGCCCCGGCGTACCCCGCCGCGGCGTTGCTCGCCGCGTGGTCGTGGCAGCGGCGGACGGCCGGGTGGGGCCGGTGGGGGCCGTCGCTCCTCGGCGTGGCCGCCGTGACCGCGTTGCTCACCCTCACGGTTCACAACGAGCGGCAACCCGTCGCGCCCGCGGCCGGCTTCGGGGACGAGCTCGTCGAATTCGCCCGAGCCGCCAACGCCGAGATCGCCCGCGGGCCCGCCCCGGTCGAGTTCTTGTGGATCGGCGAGACCCCGGTGCAGGCGGTCATGGGGTTCAGCCAGGCCCCGGGCAAGCCGGCGCTCGATGCCCGCATTGGGGCGGGGCGACCGTTCTGGGTCGTCGCCGGGCGAAAGACGAGCGATCCGGGCGATTTCGCGGCGTGGGCCCACCTGCGGCGGCCGGTCCGCGTCGAGCCTCGGATCCGGTCGAAGGAGCTGCCCCGGACCCGCGGATGGCCGGTCCAGATCTCGCTCTTTCGGGTCGAGCCGGCAGCGCAACCCCAGTGAATTCAAGCTGAAGCGCCGGCAGTTCCGATAAAACCCGGGAGCGGGCCCGGCGACCGACTGGGTGTCGTTGTCGTCCGCTCCGAGGACTCTCCCCTTGCGAACGATCGCGATCGTCAACCAGAAGGGGGGGTGCGGAAAGACCACCACGGCGATCAATCTCGCGGCGGAGTACGCGCGGCGGGGGCTGCGGACGCTGCTCGTCGACGTCGATCCGCAGTCGCACTGCGCCGCCGGCCTCGGCGTGCCGGAGCACCGGATCGAGTACTCGGTCGGCGACGCGATGCTCGCCGACCTCAGCGTTCCCTTCGAACGCACGACGCTGGTCTGGGAGGTCGCCCGCAACCTCGACCTCGCGCCGAGCACGATGCGGCTCGCCCGCATGGAAGCGCCCGGCGGCGGTCTGCACGAGCTGCCCGACCGCGATCGCCGGTTGGAGACGCTGCTGGGTCATCTGGCTCCCGCGTACGACCGCTGCCTCATCGACTGCCCGCCGACGATCGGCCTCTTGACGTTCAACGCGCTCAGGGCCGCCCGCGAGGCGATCATCCCCGTGGAGACCGGGTACTTCGCGCTCCGCGGCGCCGAGAAGCAGTGGGAGACGATCCAGCGGGTGATCGGACGCATCAACCGTCCGATCGCGTGCCACATCCTGCCGACGCTCTACGACCCGCAGTCGGAGCTCGCCCAGGACATCCTCGCCGCGTTGCGTCGCCAGTTCGCGGGTCAGATCCTCCCGATCGTCATCCGCGATCGTCCCGAGCTGCGGACGGCCGTGAGCCTCGGCCAGGCCGTCCTCGAACACGCCCCGGATTCGGACGGCGCGGCCGACTACGCGCACCTCGCCGACTGGCTGATGGATCACCAGCTCAAGCCCATGCTCGAGATCGAGATCGTGCGGGATCCGGAGGGCGCCGAGCGGCCGGCCGCAAACCCGCCGCTCGCGCGGTCGACGATCGAGGCGGCCACCGCCGCTGACGCCGAGCCCGACGACCTCGACGGCACCCGCGCGGGGGAGCTGGCGCACCGGCTGCGACAGCTCACGCTCGGCGCGACCGCCACGGCGAGCGCAGCCGCCGCCACGCCGTCGGTCAGCGCGGCCATGCCGCTGGCGGTCGCCCCACGCCGCGAGGCCGTGGCCGGCCGGGCCGCGGTGCGTGAGTCGCCGACCCACGTGTACGGCGTCCGGCAGACGAGCCGCGGGGTGCTCTTCGTGCAGCCAAACGACGGCTCGCATCGCATCGCCGTCGCCGGTGACTTCAACCACTGGACGCCGTTGCCGCTGGAACACCAGCCGGACCTGGGCGTGAGTCAAGTCATCGTCAAGATGTCCCCCGGTTCTCACCAGTACCGGCTGGTCATCGACGGGCGGTGGACGGCGGACCCGTACAATGATCGGCGAGCCCTGAATCCGCACGGCGAAGCGAACAGTGTGCTCGACGTACCCGTGTCGCAGGCGTTGTCATGACGCAAACCGCAGATCCCTACGACGAGCTCGCGGCGATGTTCCTCACACCCGCGTCACGCGCCGATACCGGCGACGGTGACGATGGCGGCGCCGCCCCCACCGGCCGGGCCTCGCTCGAGGTGCTCGTGGTCGGGCACCTGCCCGTCCGCGCCGGCCTCTGGCTCGCGCCCTACGCGGACGCGGTCGCCCGCGATGCGGGCACGACGGCGCTCGTCCGTCTCGACGGCGACGACCCGATGGTGCAGCTTCTCACCCCGCACACCACCGACACGCCGAGCGCGGCGGCCTGCCGCAGCTTGCGGGAGTCGATTCTGGAGCTCGGCCCCACCGTCCGCCGCTGGATCGTCCGCCCTTCGACCCGCACCACGATGGTCGACATCGTCGGGGCCGGCGCGCAGTCCGTCACGATCCTCTCGAGCGCCGACCAGGCCGCGCTCGTCAACGCGTACCGACTCGTCAAGGATCTCGCCGAGGCATCCGACGAGGCTTCCGGCAGGCACGCCCCCGACATCGGCGTCGCGGTCATCGGCGCCGAGGCCGGGGTCGCGCAGTCGATGGCGCAGCGGCTCGACCAGACGACCCGCGAGTGTCTCGATCTGTCGGTGACGATGACCCGGTGTTTGCCGCGGATGGACGCGGGGTTCCGGTCGAGCTGGCTGCGGAGCTTTCCCGGGCAGTTGCGGCCGACGCTGGGGGAGGTGATTGGGTGGATCGGGCAGGCGATGCGTGCGTCGGGGGGCGGGGGGGCCGGGGCCGCGCCCGCGTCCGTGTCCGGGTCCGCGTCCGTGCCCGGGTCCGGGTCCGCGTCCGTGCCCGGGTCCGCGTCCGGGTCCGCGTCCGTGCCCGCGTCCGTGTCCGTGTCCGCGGCCGTGTCCGCGTCCGTGCCCGTGTCCGTGTCCGCGTCCGTGACCGCGTCCGTGTCCGCGGCCGTGTCCGTGTCCGCGTCCGCGGCCGTGTCCGCGTCCGTGTCCGTGTCCGTGTCCGTGCCCGCGTCCGTGCCCGTGTCCGCGTCCGTGTCCGCGTCCGTGCCCGCGTCCGCGTCCGCGCTCCGTATCATGGCCTCATGCAAACCCCTCTCCGACCCCTCGCCGCCGTCGCCGTCCTCCTCCTCACCACCGCTTGCGCGACCGGCCCCCGCACCGAGCCCGCGCACACCGGAACGCTCACGACACTGAGCGGGCTGGAGTTCCAGACGCCCGTGGCGTGGACGACCCGGACGCCGTCGTCATCGATGCGCGTGGCGGAGTTTCTCGTGCCCGCCGGTGCCGCGGAGGTGCCGCTCGTCGTCTACTACTTCGGCCCGGATTCGGCCGGATCGCTGGAAGCGAACATCGAGCGGTGGCTGGGACAGATCGAGCCCGAGGGCGGGCAGTCGGCGCGGGCGGTCGCGTCTCTCGATCGGGTCGAACGCAACGGACTCGTCGTTCACCACGTCGACGTCGCCGGAACGTACGTCGCGGAGACGCGGCCGGGATCGGGCGAGTTCCTGAACCAACCGAATCAGCGGCTGCTCGCGGCGATCGTCGAGACCGATGCCGGGCCGTACTACGCCAAGGTCGTGGGAGCCCAGGAGGCGGTGGCGCGTCTCGAGCCGTCGTACCGGGCGTTTCTCGGGTCGATGCGGGCGGGGGCGTTGGATGCCACGCAAGCGGGGGAGCTGCATCCGTAGCCGCGTCACGAACCGTCGCGACGCATGCGGTCGCCGCTTACGGACAGGGCCCCCAATTCGAAAGCACCCGCAGCAGATCCGTGAACCCGACACTCCCGTCACCATCGATGTCCTCCGCGCATACCTCGTCCTCGCACCCGAGCGTGAAGACATACTCCGCGTCGGTGCACGAGACCACGTCGCCGAAGAAGCTGTGGGCGACGAAGAACCAGTGCACGCCGGGTTCGAGGCTGTCGGTCGTGACGCTGGCGATCGCGCAGTCCTCCGTCGAGGTCGAGAACGGGCTCACGCCCTGGACGCGGGTGCAGTCGCCCGAGCCCTCGAAGCCGAACTCCATCGCGATGAGGCCGACGGTGAGCGGTGACTCGCCGTGGGCGGTCAGGCTGAAGACGCGGGGCTTCGGTTCGCCGGTCGTGTCGATCTGGAACCAGTCGGTGTCGCGAAAGGAGTCGTTGTCGAAGTAGGTCGAGCCGCAGATCGTCTGGTTGCAGGCGATGTCGCGGAACGCCGGCGGGTCGACGTCGCAGCCGCCGTTGGGGTTGACCTTGCCCATCGTTCCGAACCCGCACACCTCCGCGCTGCCGTCGAGGCCATCCTGCTCGGCCCCTTTCGGACATTCGGGGCAGGTGGGGCCGGCGCACTCCTCGGCGGTCGATTCGCGAATCGTGATCATGTACGGCCCGCTCGTGTCGAGGAAGCCGTCGACGCCGATGAAGTACGTCGCGCCCCCGGTGAGCGGCACGCACTCGAGCCGCGACGCGAACGGCAGACCCGAGGCGAGGTCGCAGGCGTCGTCGTTGCAGGCCACCAAGTCGAACGAGTCGTCGATCACGTAGATCTTCGTGTCGTGCACCGACCCGCACGTCTCGATGTACAGGTTGATGCCCTCCGCCGGCGCGGTGAACTTGTAGAAGACGTCCGGTGCTTCGTCGACGCCCTGGTCGCAGCTGAACTGGAAGTCGTCGTTGATCGCGGCCCCGTTGCAATCGGTGCCGGACGTGTCGCCGGTGTCGTTGAAGGGCAGCCCGCCGAGCTCGTTGATGTTCGCGCAGGCGGAATCGTCCGGCAGATCGCTTCCCACGCCGGCGGCCAGACCGGTGAGCGAGAGCGTCGCGAGGAGGCTCGCGGCGGCGGTGAGGGTGGGTCGCGTCTCGGGCATCGTGATCTTCTCCGTTTCCTGGTCAGGCGGTTCGTTGCCTGCTCCGGCGAGTCAAACTGGGATCCGCGGGGTCGCCGCGTTGGTCGGCGTTTGTCGATTCTCTCGGCTGGGGCCGCTGAGTATTCGTCCCGCGGGGCCGGGGGTTGCGTCCCTCTTCGGGGGCCACGTCTACGAGCAGGGCCCCCACACGGAGAGCACGGCGAGAAGGTCGGTGAACCCGACGTCGCCGCTGTCGTCGATGTCGGCCGGGCAGACGCCGGCGCACGGTCCCCAGAATGACAGCACCGTGATGAGGTCGGTGAACCCGACGTCGCCGCTCCCGTCGAGGTCGGCGGGACAGGGGTCGGTGACGACGACCGTGTAGTCCTCGACCTCGCCGAAGGAGGTCGTGCCGCACGGACCGGGTACGGGGTCGGCCGTGCCATCCTGGATACGCACCCGCAAACGCGTGGGTCCGGTCGGCGCCGTCTCCGGCACGACGACCACCCCGATGTACGGACCGACGCCGCTGAGCGACACGTCGATGGCCTCGTCCGCGTCAACGAAGTCCCCGTCCTGGTTCCAGTCGATCCAGACGCCGCCCACGTCCGAGGCGAACGGGCTGCCGAGGGTGACCGCGAATGCCTCGGCGTCGCCACGCGCCAACTCGGTCGAGAAGGCGAGGAAGCTCGAGTACGTGGACGGCCCACTCGGGTGATCGATGTCGCCGAGCGCGAATCGCGCGATGTGCTCGAAGCTCGCGGAGCTCGAAAACGCCGAGCAGTACGTGATCGGGTCGGTTTCGTCGAGACAGTCACGCGTATCACGGTGCGTGATGATGTCGACGATCGACACGCTCGAGAAGGCGTTCGCGCAGGTGATGGTCGAGTTCATCGTGAAGCTCGGGCAGGCACAGTGGCCGGCGCCCCACAGATGCCCCAGCTCGTGCGCGGTGATGTCGGTCGAGCAGGCGAAGCCGCCGGCGTGATCCGACTGCGCCAGACAGTAGGCACCGGTCGTGCAGATGCGGCCGGTGTCGTACGCGATCCCGATCGTGTTGCCGTCGAGATCCTTGCCCGTGAAGAGATGGGCGGCGTCGCGGGGAACCAGCCCGTGGTCGCTCAGCCACTTGTTGCGGAATTCGTTGACCAGCGTCCACGCGTCGGTCGCGGCGTACGTCGGCTCGGTCCGGACGATGATCGTCGTGATCTCGTGGGTGATGTCGACGTCACGTTCGTACTGCACGTTCACCTGGTTGATGATGTCGTTGATCCGGTCTTCGGTGCCGGCGCCCCACACGACGAAGAAATCGTGGTCGGCGTCGCAGGCAAGCTCGGCCACGGCGGGGGTCGGGCCGTCCGCGGCCCCGCCGCCGGCCAGACCGGCCGGTAGCGCGGGAGGCGCGCCGGCGGCGGC
>JABDLI010000116.1 GCA_013003065.1 Phycisphaerales bacterium
TCCCGTTCTGGGGAACGGTCACGGTGCGGGGGTTCGTCCCGTTCACCACGGAGCAGTTCGGCGCCAGGTCCTGCAGCTCCACCGTGCGGTCCTGGTAGAGGACGCCCGCTACGACGACGGTGTCCACGACGCCGATCGGCACCGGCGTGGCGCTCTCGACGGCCACCATGAAGCCGTCGGGGTCGATGTCGTCTCCCGTGGTGGATGTGATCACTTCGACACTGCCCACGATTGCGTCGCAATTGATCGTGAAGTCGGTCTGCACCGCCGCGTTCTGCGGAACGGTCACCGTGCGCGGGTTCTCACCCGACACCGTGCAGTTCCCGGCGACACCGGTGAGCTCGACCATGCGGTCGCCGAAAGGCGTGTCGTTGAGCGTCAGGACTGCCGTCGTGGCGATCGCCTGACCGGCTCCGCCATCTACACTCACCGCGAAGCCGTCAGGATCGATGTCCGCTCCGGTCGTCGTCGTGGTCACCACGAGGGTGCCCGTGGTGGAGACGCAGGTGACGGAGAAGTCCGCGCTCGCCGTGCCGCCCCCGGGCACGGTCACCATCCGGGGGTTGTCCCCCGACACCGTGCAGTTGTTGGCGACTCCGCTCAACTCGACGGATCGGGCACCGGCGCTGACCTGAATCGTCATGCTCTCGTTGACGCCGATGGCCTGTGGCGTGCCCCCGTCCACGGCGAACATGAAGCCGTCGGCGTCGATATCGTCGCCCGTAGTGGTGGTCATTACCGTGAGGTCACCGGTCAGCGCGACACACACTACATCGAACATGACCTGAGCCGTCTCCTCCGCGGTGACTGTCACCGATCGCGGATTGGTCCCGGTCACGGAGCAGTTGGCGGCGACGTCCGTGAGGGACACCTCGCGCGCGCCCTGTTCGACGGTCGAGTAGGTGACCGAGCCATTTGCGCCCACGGCCTGGTCGTTCTCGCCGTCGAGCAGGACCGTGTACCCATCCGCGTCGACGTCGCTGCCCGTCGTTGCGACCGTCACCTGAATGGCGCCCTCCGTGGAGGGTGCAATCGTCTCCTTGCTGCAGGCGCCCACCGCTAGGGCGAGGACCGCCGCGACAGGAAGCCACGGACGGAGAGAGAGTGGGGAACGCGTCAGTTGACGAATCGACATTGCTACTAAGCCTCCGGATGAAGCCCGAGTCGGGCTACGATTCTCGCTGGGACGGACCCGTATGGGGATCCGGCGTGGGGGGGGCGAGCCGCCGTAGAATGCCCATCGGCGAGCGACCCTCTGCATCAAAGCTGAAGTAACATCCAAACAGATGCAACGAATACTTTTTACCGCCTCGCCGCGGCCTCTGCCGACTCGATGTCCGGGGGCCGGGACCCGATTCCCGGACGGGACGTCAGGAGGCTGCCAGCGTCTCGGCGGGCGGCTTCCCGCGCAGGAGGCCCTGGTCGAAGTACCAGCGGGCGGTCTTGCGGATGCCCAGGTCGATAGGCGTACGCGCACGGTACCCGAGTCGAGTGCGCGCCTTCTCGTTCGTGAACGCCCGAGCCTTGATGAAGAACTCGCAGCGTCGCATGTGCAGAGGCGGGTCGATGCCCAAGGGACGGCAAACCGCCTCGCAGGCCCGTGCCGCGGTCAGCAACGGCCAAAGTGGGAAGTGCCCTCGCGGCGGCTTCACACCGACCGACTCCGCGACGAGTCGGACGAGCTCGTTGAGCGAGACGTAATCATCTCCAGCGATGATGAAGATCTCACCGGTCGCCTCGGGATGCTCCCCACATAGCACGATTCCATCGACGAGGTCGTCGATGTAGGTGAAGTGATAGGGGACCTCTCCGGAACCGAACATGCGGAACGTCCGGCGATGGATCGTCTTGAAGAGCTTGAGGAACCGCATGTCACCGGGCCCGTAGATTCCCGCCGGCCGCACGATGGAGACGGGCTGTCCTTCCGCGATCGCCCTTTGGGCGACGAGCTCGCCCTCGAGCTTGGTCTCCTGATAGACGTCACCCGGGTTGTAGGGCGCTGTCTCATCGGAGGGAACCCGGCTCACGTGCCCGTGGACTCCGACGGTGCTGCAATGAACGGCGCGCTCGACGCCATGCTTCCGGGCCGCACTCAAGACGTTTTCGGTCCCGCCGACGTTCACGTCGTGGTAGTAGCTGTCGGGGTGGCCGGCTGTCCGGAACGTCGCCGCGATGTGGTAGACACGCGCGCAGCCCGCTACCGCGCGGTCCACATCATCGCTTCGCGTCAGGTCGCCCTCGACGAGCTCGACACCGATATCGGCGAGATCTCTTGCCCCCTCTGCGGAACGCACCAGCGCGCGTACCGTGTGGCCGTCATTGACGAGCCGGCGTGTCAAGGCGCCGCCGGTGAATCCGGTGGCACCGGTGACCAGAACGGTCTCGCTCACGAAAGCTGCTCACGGGGCGCAAAGACGCCCGGTGAACTGAGATCTCGGTAGAGGGAGTGAGCGATGAAGTCGTAGAGGGTGTGGACGCGTGAGGCGTGGGCGTCGAAGGTGTGGTTGCGCTCGACGAAGGCGCGACCGGCGTTGCCGAGGCGACGTCGGAGCTCGGGGTCGTCGGCGAGGC
>JABDLI010000146.1 GCA_013003065.1 Phycisphaerales bacterium
GCCGGGCGGCATGCGTCCCGTTCCGATCACGACGAGCCGCGGCCTCGCCCTGGCCGACTACGACGGCGATGGCGACGTCGACATCGCGATCGTCGACCGCGACGAGCCCGTCCGCCTGCTGCGGAACGACCGCGCGACGCCGGGGCGGTGGATCGGGTTCACCGTGCTCGATCAACACGGTCACGAGGCGCTCGGCGCGATCGTGACGCTCGAGACCAGCGTCGGAGTCCAGCACCGCCTCGTTCACCGCACGGCGGGCTACCTCGCCAGCCACGATCCCCGGGTCCACTTCGGCCTCCCGGCCGGGGCGACGATCCAGGAGGTTCGCGTCCGGTGGCCGGATGGGCGGGAGGGCTCGTTCGACGCACGGCCAGCCGGCACATATCACAACCTCCGGCCGGAATGAGGTTGGCACGCCAGGGGGCCGAGAATCGCGTCTGGGCACCGAGAAAGAGTCTCGGGCCCATCCAAGGCCCAGAAAGGCGTTGTGGATCGGCGGATCAAGATGTAGGGTTTGGAGGTCGGATGACGCGATCTTGAAATCCGGGATGCTCAGGGGAGACCATAAACATGTCCATCGGAATGCTCCGGCCGCGCGGTTCGAACGCCCTTATCCTCGGAATCGCGGGTGCCCTGCTGTGGCCGGCGGTGACGCAGGCGGATGACCTGCCGCTGCACCTGAACTTCACGCGGCCGTCCGTCCAGGTGGACCCGAAGCCATCGCTCGGGACGGAAGGTGCCGGGCTCGACATCGTGCTCACGCTCACCGGGTTCACGCCCTCGCAGGAAGCCGCTTTCACCGCGGCCGAAGCGGCGTGGGAGGCACGCCTGACAGGCTACCGCAGCACCAGCATCACATCGGTGGCAATCAGCGGAGACGCGACGCCGATCGATGGCGTCGGCGGCATTCTCGGCTCGGCGGGTCCGACGTTCGTGGCGTTCCCTGCCGGATACACGATGACAACCGTGGGTGAAATGGAGTTCGACAGCGCCGACATCGGCGCCCTCGAGGCCGCCGGCACTCTCGGCGCCGTGATCGAGCACGAGATGGCGCACGTCCTCGGCTTCGGCACGTTGTGGGAGTGCAACCCGTGTCCGAACAACTCCTCCAGCTGTTTTGGCACGACGTGTGACGGCGTCGCGACCGACCCCGACCCCAACTACACCGACTTTACCGGCGAGTTCCTCGGTCCTGCGGCAACGTCTTTCTGGGTCAGCGAGTTCGGCCAGACCGGCACGCCGGATGTCGAGCTTGGCGGCGGACCAGGAACCGCCAACGGTCACTGGAACGAGGTCGATGGCGGAGCGGGGCTCACCGGGATCACCAGCTCGGATGGCGACATGCGTGATGAGCTGATGACAGGCTGGCTCAACCCCGGCAGCTTCGTCAGCGACATGACACTGGCCGCCTTCTTCGATAACGGCTACACCACCACGCCAGTGACGCCGGTCGAGCTCCAGAGCTTCTCTATCGAGTAGAGCCGGGCACCAGGCGATTCAACGATCGTATGGCGGCCCTCGCTCGGGCCACGGCTGATCCCGCGCAAGGGGACATGAACCGCCGTTTGCCTCTCCCCCACCCCCCCGATACAGTACCCGCCTTGTTTCCAGAGGGCGGTTGCCGGAGTGGACAATCGGGGCGGGCTGTAAACCCGCTGGCTAACGCCTTCGGAGGTTCGAATCCTCCACCGCCCATTCTCATCGCCCGTCGTTAGACTGAGATCGAACCAGGCGGGATTTCGGCCGAGGATCGGCCGATAGTCGCCTGGGAGAACCGGCCGCTCGGAGGCCCGGAAGGCAACAACCGAGCCGCCGTTCGGCGGATATGGAATCGACGGGGTGTAGCTCAGCTTGGTAGAGCGCTTCGTTCGGGACGAAGAGGTCGCAGGTTCAAATCCTGTCACCCCGATTCACGAAACAGCCCGGCCAGATGGCCGGGCTGTTTCGTGAATCAGAGAGTAGAGAGTGGAGAGTAGAGAGTAGAGCTTTGCGCGGCGGGCGCTCGCCCAGATTCGGGCATCCCTCTGGAACGAAAGCCTCTCTACTCGGTCTACTCTCTACTTTCTACTCTCTGTCTTTCCGCCACATTCACAGACAGCAAGGCACAAGCCCGTACCCTCTCCGGGTGCCCTTCGCCGTCGAGAACCTCCAGGTCTACCAAAAGGCCGTCGACTTCGCGGACCGCGTGCTCGCGGCGACCGAGCATTTCCCGGCCGGATGATCGGCGGACTGATCAACGGGCTCAGCAGGCGGACGATGGGGCCGGGTCTTGATTCGTGATACGGGCCGACCAGCCCCTAGCCGTGATCTTGTTTCGACGGCGATATCAAACCCCGCGCTTCTGCCTCCAGAGACCGATGTCGGCTCTGAGGAGTTGATCTGGTGTCCGCGTCGCGGGGAGCTCGGCGGCTGATCACTCCATCATGAGCACGGTCCCCACGCCGCGAGCAACAGCAGCAGGTCGGTGAAATCGACGATGCCGTCTCCGTTGATGTCAGCGGGTCCCCCGGGACTGTTCCATGCGGCGAGAAGTGCGAGAAGGTCCTGAAAATCCACGATCGCATCGCCGTCGATGTCACCCACACATGCCTGCCCGTATCGGATCGTGGTGAAGTCGTTGCTCGTCTCGAAACTCCAGGAGTGCGCCGCGACGAACACGTTCTCGGCGTCGTCCACCGCGATCGCCTGCGGATAGTCCGATCCCGCGGGCTCGGGATTGGCGTAGACCTGCGTCCAGAGCAGATCGCCGTCAGGTGAGTAGCCCACCGTGATGATGTCCTCGCGGTAGCTGACGTCATAGCCGAATCCCGTGACGTAGATTCGGCCTTCGGCGTCGACGGCCACATCCGTACCGCTGGCCTGGGCATACTCCCCGCGTTCGAGTCGCTGCCACAGCCTGGTGCCGTCCGGCGAATACCGCATCGTGACGATGCTGATCACGGTGGGCAGGTCCCAGCTCTGGCCGGCGATCACGACGCCGCCGTCGGGCATGAGCGCCAGACCGCCGACGTAGCACTGGAGGTCACTCGTGCCGGTGTACGAATCTTCCCACTGGATGTTGCCGTCCGGGCCGTACTTGGCAATCCAGATGTGATTCGATTCTCCCGGCGGAGAGATCTCCCCAAGAGCGTAGATGTTGCCGTCCGCGTCGGTCTCGACCCGCCTCCATTCGTCGTTCGTCGAGAAGCCGATGTGCTCGTCCTGCCAGAGCAGGTCGCCGGTGGGGCTGTACTTCACGAGATAGGGGTTGGGTTCGGTGAAACCAGCCACCACCGCATTGCCGTCCGGATCGACGGACAATTGATAGCCCGTGTCCAACTGGCCGTCTCCATTGTCCAGCGTGCGATCCCACAGCAGCTTGCCGTCGGCGTCGTACTTGAGCAGGAGCAGGTCAAAGTCGCCCTGCGCGGTGACCCACGAGGCGCCTGCGACGTAGATGTTTCCGGAGGCATCGAACGCCAGGTCGTTCAGCTGGTTGTTGCCGCCGGGGCTTTCGAAGTGGCGCTCCCACAGGACTTCGCCTTCGGGTCCGTACTTCACCGTCAACGCATCGATGCCGGCATCGAACTGCTTCTGCCAGCCGGTGATGTAGACGTTGCCGGCCGCGTCGACGGCGAGCGCGTCAGCGTGCTGGGTCTGACCGTCCAGATACCGCTGGACCCAGATCTCATTCCCGGCGTAGTCGTACTTCACGGTGGCGCAGGAAGCGCTGAACAGTGACTCGTATCCGGTGACATAGACGTAACCGTCACGCACCGCGAGGTCCGTCACATAGTCGGAAGGGCTGAGGCCACCGGCGGGCGGGCCGTTGTAATGAGCCACCCAAGCCGGGCCGGCGGCCGCCGGCCACACCGCCGCGATCCCAGGAACGAGGACGAGCCATTTCCACCTGCGAGCCATCGCGAATGCCTCCCTTTTTCGCCTTCTTGAGCTTACACGGACTCTCCAGTTGGTCGCGTTCCACCGTCCAAGCTTACACTTTCTCTCCTGGCCTCGTGCAGTGTCGAGGTTGAGGCCCGCAACGTGTTGCACGACCGTTACAACGCCACACGCATCGCCGACACGCGTCGAATCACGATCGTGCCGGCCGTCAACAGCAACAGCGCAAGCACGATCAATCCCCATTGCCCAACGGCTGGGATCAGCGTTGCGCACGCCGCGGCCGCAGCGGCGCAGCTCACGAGCTCACCTTGGTACGTTCCGCCTTGCGCCGTGCAGGTGTCCGCATCAAGCTCGCTGCAGACGCTGTCGCTGAAGCAGCAGGCGCCGCTCGCCGCTCCGACCCGCCGCGATTGAAACGCAGCGTTCGATTGAGATCGAACACGCAAGCCGACGCCTGGTCGATCGACACGGGCCGTTGAGATCAGCCCCAGTTCGACAGCACGACGAGAAGGTCGGACAAGCCCACGAGCCCGTCATCGTCGAGATCGGCCCGGCACCCTTCACAGACGCCCCACGCGGACAGGACGGCGAGCAAGTCGGTCAGGCCGACCATCCCGTCGCCGTCGATGTCGCCGGGCAGGGCGACCGTTCCGCCGGTCCCGGGCATGATCGCGATGCCGTCTCGCCCCAATTCGCCGGCCGTGCTGAACCGTGCCATCGCGAGGGCGTCCGGCGTCCCGTCGCCGGTCACGTCGGCGAACGCGACGTGGCGGACGTTGTCCATGGCGCCGGTGTGAACCTGAGGATCGAACGTCGCGTCGCCGCGGTTCAAGAAGAGGCTGGTCGAATTCGACGCGTAGTTGCCGAGGAGGACGTCCGCGTCGCCGTCGCCATCGACGTCACCGGTGGTGACCGACGTCTGAACCGCGAGGTTTGGAGAGCACGTGGCCGCGTGAAGCTCGATGTGCCCAAACGACCCGTCACCGTACCCGCGCAGGATACCGATCGACTCGCGCGTATCGCCCTGCGGCGTCACGGTCACGACGACGTCGAGATGCCCGTCGCCATCCAGGTCCCGGACCGCGCCGTTCCGTGCGCCGAGGCCGCCGTGCCGGAGGCCGTCGCCGAACGTCAGATCGCCGCCGCCGAGGAAGACCTCGATCGTGTTCGAGACGATGACGAGGTCGAGATGCCCGTCTTCATCGATGTCGCCGCTCATCACCTCGTAGGGCGCGAGGTAAGTCTCGACCACGGTGCGCAGTTGGAAGTTGCCGTTGCCGTCGTTCTCCGAGACGAACAGTCGCTTCGGACCGATGCCGCAACTGAGGTTCTCCATGAGGACGACGTCGAGGTCGCCGTCGGCATCGAGATCCCACGCGTTGACGGCGTCGTCGAGCGTGACGCCGCAAGTGAAGACGTCCGGAGATGACTGTGTCGTGCCGAAGGTCCCGGTGCCGTCGTTCACGCGCCAGCGGAATGAATACGGCGGGCTCTTGTCCGCCCAGAGGAGGTCGACCATGCCGTCACCGTCGAGATCGCGCAGCTTGACGGAGCTCGCGTACGCCGGCGCAGCGTAGGTGATCGGGAACGGCCCGAACACCCCGGCGCCGTCTTGGTTGAACATGACGGAGATGGACCCCGATCCGGCGTACCCGCTCGAAGCGGCGAGGTCGCCGTCGCCGTCGCCATCGATGTCGCCGGTATCGAAGTGGTAGTGGCCGCCGAAGACGAGGTCGGCGTTCCGCGCGGGCTGGAATCGGTCGGAGGCGGGGCGGTGGTGGACCATGATCGTCTGCGAGAAGTGGGCGAGCACCATCATCTCGAGCACGCCGTCGCCGTCGAGGTCGCGAGCGAGGACATCGGTCGGGTATTCGCCCGCCGAAAGAAACGAGAGTTCGCCCAGGCTCCCGTCCGCCTGGCCGTAGAGAATGCTCCATGACTCGTTCGCGTCGTGGGTTCCGGCGATGTCGAGCCGACCGTCACCGTCGAGATCCGCGATCTCCAGCGACGTGTAGCCGCCCGTGTACGGGCCAATCGCGTGGATGTCGACGACCGGATACGCGCCGTCCCCGTCGTTCGCGAAGACAGCGACGCCGTATGGTGAGCTGAGGCCGCCCGTATGGAGGCCGCTGTCGGAGTAGACGATGTCAACGCGACCGTCCGCGTCCATGTCGGCGAACGCGATCGCAGGACGGTACAGCGCGGACGTGCTCAATGTCGGAAGCATCTCCGGCGACCCGAACGTTCCTTCCCCGCCGTTGCGCAGGAGGGCGATGCGTGTCTGCTGAATGAGCACGCTGCCGCCCGCGACCGCGATGTCAAGGTCTCCGTCACCGTCGGCGTCGGCCACGGCGAGGCTTCGCGCGGACTCGACGGCAGGAATGACGATGGCCGGTCCGAAGCCGCCCGATCCGTTCCCGGCCAGGATCGAAACGGAGTTGGCGCCCGATCCGTGGTTTGCGGTGACGGCGTCGAGGATGCCGTCGCCATCGATGTCCGCGATCGCGACGTCGGTTGGGCCTTCCGCGCCGACGTCGTATGACGCCGCCGGGAGGAACGTGCCGTCCCCCGCGCCGCGCAGCACCGTCACGGTCGTCTCGGTCCACCAGGTTCCGCAGTCGGCGACGATGAGGTCGAGGTGTTCGTCCCCGTCGAGGTCGGCGGCGGCCAGCCCGCTCGTCGGCGCCGGCGTGACGAGATGGGCCGGCGCGCTCCAGCGCCCCGACGCTTCGGCGAGCAGCACGCTGACGCGCGGCGCGGTGGAGACGAAGTTGCCCCAGTTTGCGATCGCGACGTCGAGCCGGCCGTCTTCGTCGAAATCGCCGGTCACCATCTCTTCCGGCCACCAGGCGCTGCCGTCACCAAGGTAGAACCCGGTGTCCGCGCCCCACGCGTCGGTCGCGAAGGGGACCGGAGGTTCGGCCCCCGCGACGCTCCCACCGATCGTGAAGAGCGCAACCAGGGCCGGCGTGACCGGAGAGGAACGACGAGGTGCACTTGAAGCCATGACGGGTTGTCTTTCGTTGGGAATGCGTGTCCCGGAAGCGGGGAGCGTCGACGACTTTGCGTCTCGACGATGAAGGCGCGCTACGACCAGGCGGAGAGAATGATGAGCAGATCGATCAGCCCGACCAGTCCGTCACCGTCGAGGTCCGCGGGACATCCCGAGCACGGTCCCCAGGCGGAGAGGACGGCGAGCAGATCGGAGAAGCCGACCTGACCGTCACCGTCGATGTCCGGATTCGGTTCGGTGTCGCCATCAAGTCGTACAGCGGCGGCGAGCAGCGGCTGCTGCTGGCCGACCACCCATGCGCTGCAATCATCGTCCACCGTCAGCCCGCGGTACCACGCGCTTTCGGGACCATCGGTCACGGTCTCGAGGATGTCCCACGCGCCGCCGGTGCGCCGGCGGCCGAGGAAGGGGAGCGGCGTTGCCGGCGATGGTTCGTTCGTCCAGACCCCGGCGACGTGCACGGTGCCATCGGGCGCCACGCCGACGCCGAGAAGGCTGATCGTGACGAGCCCGCCGACGTCCGGCGCGTCCCACGACCACGATGTGCCGTCCCAATGGAGGACGACCGCCACCGTGCCGATCGGCGAGAGCGACTGACCGACCACCCAGACGTCGTCCGGCGCGGGGCCGTCGATCGCGTAGAGCCCGTTGCGGCCGGGCGGAACCGGGAGTCCTTCGAAGAGGGTCCAGTGGCCGTCCCAGCGGGCGAGCCACGGGTTGTCTCCGGGAGCGTTCCCGAAGTGTCCCGCGCACCAGACGACGCCGCCGGGGAACGCGCGAATGTCCTCGATCTCGTTCAGGTCGATGAACCAGGGCGCATCGGGAATCTCGGTCCACGCCGTACCGTCCCAGTGCAGAAGGACCGCGGTCGTGTTGATGGCAGGAACGTCGGGGGCGATGCGTGTTCCGGCGGCCCACACGTCGTCGGGGGCGACCGCATCGACGGCGTTCAGGAAGCCGCCAGTACCGCCGATGGGCGTGAGCGGCGTGGGGATATGCGTCCACGAGGTGCCATCGAAGTGCATGGCGAGGGTCTGAAAACCGGGAAAGCCATCGGCGCCGACCGTGTGGTACGTGCCGACGGCCCAGACATCGTCGCTCGCAAGGACGGCGACATCATAGAAGCTTGCCTCGCGCTGACCGGGCGCGGACGGGCTCGGATGCGGAACGGGAACGGTCTGCCACGCCGCGCCATCCCAGCGCGACGCGAACGGCTCATCGTCGAACGCGAACATCGACAACTGGACGGTCGCCCGCCCAACGGCCCAGGTTTCCCCGCCCGGGCCGGTATCAACGCCGTACAGCAGGCCGCGCGAGTGCGGCGTCGGCACGTCGTGATGCTGCCACACGGCGCAGTCACCGGCGTTGGCGGACGCGGTCGCGGCGACGATGGCGGCCACCGCCACGGAACGGCAGGAACGTGCAAGCGACATGCGGGGGCTCCAGGGTCGAGGGAGGCAGACGTTTAACGGAGGGGCCCGCCGGCGCCGTGATACATGCCGTTCATGAATTGGCGTCGATGTGCCCGCGACCGGCGACGCGCGAGAGCGTTCGTGCGTGCGGGCAGGGAGCGGTGCCGCTACGGCTTCCTCGCCAACCAGCTCAACCGAGCCTCCGTCTCCATGACGACTTCAAGTCCTGTCACCCCGACTTGACAACGAGAAGCCCCGGCTCGAGGCCGGGGCTTCTTGCATGAGCGTGATCGCGTCGGTGAATCGCCGTCACGGCGTCGGACGGTGCCCGCCGCAGCGGTCCGTCCGAAGGGGTGTGCTCACATCGTCCAGTTGGCCAGGACGAGCAACAGGTCGGAAAAGCCCACGGAGCCGTCCGCAT
>JABDLI010000152.1 GCA_013003065.1 Phycisphaerales bacterium
GGCAACCGCCGCGCGCGATGGACGACGCGCGCCTCCAGGTCGCCACCGGCGTCGCGGGCCGCCGCGTCGGCGGCGGGGTCCGCGTGCAGCCGCGCGCCATCCTGTTCGAGCATCCGCACCGCCTCGGCCAGGATCCGTCCGTCGAGATCGGGCGAGTTGGAGGGGGCGAGTGCGTTCATCGAGGGTGGGGATCCGCCGGGACCGGGCCGCGGGTCCCTCCCTTCTTCGGTTCTCGCACGGACTTCTCGCGAGCGTCAGGACGGCCGAAGCCGGATAGGCCACGACGCCCGGAAGCGTCCGCGATCGTCAGCGGGGTCCGGGTCGGGGTTGTCAGTTGCCGGTCTGGTCACGCGGCTCGGCCGGCGCGTAGGGGTTGGGCCCTTCGCCTCCGACGGAGGGCTGGCCGACCGCGGACTGGCTCGTCGTGCCGGCGGCCGCTCCCCCGCCCTCGCTGGCGAGGCGACTGGAGGAGCTCTGGTCGAGGGCCGGCGTGGAGCTGGCGTCCTCGATCTCGTCCTCGATGCCCTTGATGCCGCGTTTGAACTCGACGATCCCGCGTCCGAGGCTGCGGCCGACCTCGGGCAGACGCCGACCGAAGATCAGCAGGCCCAGCACGAGGAGGATGATCCACTCCGTGCCGCCCGGCATGCCGAACGCGAGGGTCAGGTTCTCGATGGCGGAAATGAAGTTCATGCGTGAATCTCGAAGGCTGGTCGCGCGGGCTATTCTAGCCATTGATCGCGGAGCGTGCCGCCACCGGATTCCGGGCCGAGAGAGCCACCGGGAACGAGCCCGCGGCGAAGAACTGGCGTCGCGGCTCTCCGCCGGACGAAAGAGGATCGCAACGACACTGTGTTTCCGATCGGGACTGCCCATGTTTCGCCCTCGCCCCCTGCTCGCCCGCGTGACGTTTCTGGCCCTCCTCGGCGTCGCGGCCACATCGACCGGGTGCGCCCAGCAGCGGGCCGCCTCCATGCGGCCGACCGAGGAATACAGCCGCCCGCTGCCACCGGGCGCGTCGGCGTTGCGGCGGGTCGATCCGGAACGGCTGCCGGACCTCGGGGCGGCCTACCGCCGCCGTGACCCCGCGTTGGTCACCGCGCTCGACGCCAGCCTCGACTGGTTCCGCGCTCCCTCGAGCCGAAACTTCTTCCCGTTCGAGGGGATCACCCACGAGCGGGCGAACGCGAGCCTGCGCGCCCTGCGCACGCATCTGGGGTCGGCGTCGAGCGAAGCCGACTTCGTCGCGCGGGTGCGGCGTGACTTCGACGTGTACGAATCCGTCGGCTACAACGGCGAAGGCGTCGTGCTCTTCACCGGCTACTACGCGCCGATCTTCAACGCCAGCCGCACCCGCACCGGCCAGTACCGCCACCCGCTCTATCGGCGTCCGGCCGACCTGCTGACCGACCCTGTCACGGGTGCGCCACAGGGCCGCCGCACGGCCTCCGGTCAACGCACGCCCTATCCGACCCGCGCCGAGATCGAGGACGGTCGCCTGCTCGCCGGTCGGGAGCTGGTCTGGCTCGAGGATGCGCTCAGCGCGTACCTGGTGCACGTCAACGGCTCGGCCCGCTTGCGGATGCGGGACGGCTCGACCATGAACATCGGCTACGCCGGCAAGACGGACCGCCCGTACGCAAGCCTCGGCCGCGCCATGATCGACGCCGGCCTGCTCGCGGCAGACGAAGTCAGCCTGCCGGCGATCCGCCGCGTCTACGAGCGTGACCCGCGTGCGGTCGAGCGGCTCATGCGTCGCAACGAGAGCTACGTCTTCTTCACCGAGGTCGACGCGGGATCCTGGCCGGCGGGCTCACTCGGCGTCCCGGTGACGGGCCGCCGCTCGCTCGCAACCGACAAGAAGATCTTCCCCCGCGGCGGCCTGGTGCTCGTCGACACGAACACGATCAAGGTCGGCGGCGGCACGCAGAAATTCCTCCAGTTCATGCTCGACCAGGACACCGGCGGTGCGATCCGCGCGCCGGGACGCGCGGACATCTTCATGGGCGTGGGACGCGGCGCGGAGGTGCTGGCGGGCGGGCAGTACGCAGAGGGGAAGATGTACTACTTCTTCGTGCGGCCGGAGCTGGTCGCGGCGTACTGAGGGGCGGGGGCACGGACGCGGTCGCGGGCACGGACGCGGGCACGGATGCGGTCGCGGACGCGGTCGCGGGC
>JABDLI010000167.1 GCA_013003065.1 Phycisphaerales bacterium
GCGCCGGCGCCGGCGTCGGCGGGGCGGAGGGGGGCGGGGCCGAGGCGGGTGCGGCGGACGGCGCGACGGAGGGGCTCACGCCGTTGCCCGGCCGATCGAGATCCGCGCGGAGGATTCGTCCGCCCGGACCGGAGCCGGTGATGGTCTCCAGGTCGATGCCGCGTTGGCGGGCGAGCTTGCGGACGGCGGGTGAGGCGGGTCGACGCGGCGAGGCGGCGCGCTCCCGGGACGTCGGGGTCTTGGTCTTGGTCTGGGTCTGGGTCGGGGGCGGCGCGTTTCGCTCTTTGCTGGCAGTCGTGCCGGCGACCGCGCTCGCAACGGCCGGGGTCGCCGACGGAACGCCATCCGTGATCGTCACCATGACGTCACCGACGTTGACGACCTGCTGCTCCTTCACGTGCCAGCGTTCGACGACGCCGGCAAAGGGCGAGGGAATCTCCACCGCCGACTTGTCGGTCTCGACCTCCAGGAGAAGCTGATCTTCCTCCACCCGCGCGCCCTCGGGCACGAGCAGACGCAGCACCTGCCCCTCCTTCACGCCCTCACCGAGGTCGGGCAGCTTGAACTGCATCGCGCCGGCGTCCGCGGCGTTCCGCTCAGCCATCGAACGCCACCGTTTCGCGCACGGCTTCGATGATGGTGTCGGGATCGGGGAGGTAATGCTCCTCGGTCTGGAAGTACGGGAAGTGGATGTCGTCACCGGTGATCCGCTTGATCGGGGCGACGAGGTATTCGAACACCTCTTCGTTGAGCCGCGCGATGATCTCCGCCGCCACGCCGCAATTGCGCGGGCCCTCGTGCACGATGACGCACCGGCCCGTGCGGGCGACCGACGCCGCGAGCGTGTCGGTGTCCATCGGCGAGATCGACCGCAGGTCGACCACCTCGGGGTCGATGCCGTGCAGCTCGGCGAGGTCGTCGGCGGCTTCGCGGGTCGGTCGCATCATCGCGCCGTAGGAAATCAACGTGATGTCGCGACCGTCGCGGACGATCTCGGCCGTGCCGAGCGGGATGCGTTCGGGCGTGTCCGGCACCTCCTCGCGAAAGGCGCGGTACACCGCCTTTGGCTCGTAGAAGATGACGGGATCGGGGTCATCGATCGCCGCGGCGAGCAGGCCACGGGCGTTCCGCGGGCCGGAGGGCACCACCACTTTGAGACCGGGCGTGTGCGCCCAGTACGCCTCGCGTGATTCGGAGTGATGCTCGACCGCGTGGATGCCGCCGCCGTACGGTGTCCGCAAGACCATCGAGATCGGGTAGCGACCCCGCGAGCGGTGGTGATACCGCGCCATGTTCTGCTCGATCTGATCGAACGCCTGCATCGTGAAGCCGGAGAACTGGATCTCCACGACGGGCTTCAGACCTGCGATCGCCATCCCGACGCCGGTGCCGACGATTCCCGCTTCCGCCAGCGGCGTGTCCCGCACGCGGTTGACGCCGTACTTCGCCTGGAGGTCCTTGGTGACGCGAAAGACGCCCCCGTTGACACCGATGTCCTCACCCATCAGCAGGACGTCGGGATCATGCTCCATCGCTTCGTCGAGCGCGCGGTTGAGCGCCTCGACCATGGTCAGCTCAGGCATCACGCGGCTCCCGGATCATTCGACGCCCTTTCGGTCGAGCTTCTCGAGATAGGCCTGTCGTTGCCGCGCGAGCTCATCGGGCATGTCGGCGAAGACGAAGTCGAACGCTTCCCGCGGCTTGGCGTGCGCCCGCGACCGGAAGCGGTCCCGGGCGGCGAGCACCTCGGCTTCGCACTCCTGCTGAATCCGCTCGAGCCCCGCCTGATCCGTCACGTTCCGGCCGAGCAGGTAGATGCCGAAGCGCCGCAGCGGGCAGCGGTCCTCCCAGGCCTCGACCTCGTCGTCGGTGCGGTAGACCTTCGGATCGTCGGCGGTCGTGTGCACACCCATGCGGTAGGTGACGGCCTCGATGAACGTCGGTCCCCCGCCGTGCCGCGCCCGTTCGATCGCCTCGCGGGTGGCGACGATCATCGCGAGGACGTCGTTGCCGTCGACGCGAATCGACGGCACGCCGAACCCGACGCCTCGCAGGGCCAGCGGATCGACGTGGCACTGCTGCTCCACGCGAGTGGAAATCGCCCAGCCGTTGTTCTCGCAGACGAAGACGATCGGCGCCTGATTGACCGCGGCGAAGTTCAGGCCCTCCGCGACGACGCCCTGCGACAACGCGCCGTCGCCGAAGTTCGTCACCATCACGCTGTCTTCCTCGCGGTACTGCATGCCCATGGCCACCCCGACCGCGGGCAGCACGTGGGAGCCGATCACGATGCTGAAGGGAAGGTCGCGGACGCCGGGCGGGGGGGCGAAGCCCTCGAAGAAGCCGTCCCACAGGAGCATGAGCCGCTCCATCTCCCAGCCCCGCCAGATCTGCGCGCCGAAGGAGCGGTACGACGGCGAGAACCAGTCACGCTCGGTGAGCGGATAGACCTGTCCGATCTGCGTCGCCTCCTGACCGGCGCCGGGCGCGAACGTGCCCATCTGCCCCTGGCGCTGCATCGTGAGCATGCGTTGATCGAAGACGCGGGTGAGGACCATGGCCCGGTGGATGCGGAGCAGTTCGTCGTCGTCGAGGTGCGGATCGAGATCGCGATCGACGGAGCCATCGGCCGCGAGAATGCGCAGATCCTCGACGCCGGGCGTCGCGATCGTGCGTCGCGCCGCGTTCGCGTCCTCGTCGGCCGACCGCGGCGTCCGGCGGTTCTTGCCCTTCGAGGATCGAACCGAGTCCATGGTGCGATGGGTCATGCGTATCCTGCGCCTCGGTGTTGGTCTTGGCCCCTCCCGGACCGCGACGCTCTCGCCGGCGGGTCGTCCGGGCAACGCACGGTTGACCGGCGTCGCACTTCGCCCGGGGGAATCGTAGGTCGAAAGCCCGCGTTCCTCCAGCCGCTCGACGGAGCTTCCGGCCTCCGTTCCCTCAGACCCGCTTGAGATGCTCGAACGTGTTGCGGCACGCGTCACAATAGTGGATCGAACGACACCGCGTGGGGCCGAACGCGCTGTCGAGATGGGTCTCAGTCGACCCGCAGAACGGGCACGGGACGGCCGAAGTGCGCAGTTTCACGAGGGTCGATCCGCCCGCGGGAGCGTCACCGGGGGACGGCACCGTCACCCCGTGCTCCCGCAACGACGCACGGCCGCTTTCGCTGATGCGATCGACGGTCCAGGGCGGATCGTAGATCACGCGGACCTCGACCCGCTCGACGCCGTCCAGCCGCGTCACCTTCTCAACAATCTGCCGCTCGATCATGTCGAGTGCCGGGCAGCCGACGAACGTGGGCAGCAGGGCGATCCGCACGATCGCGGCCCCCGAGGCGGTCGGCTCCAGATCGATGCCGTCGATGATCCCCAGCTCGGTGATGCTGATCGGCATCTCGGGGTCGGGGATGGTGGCGAGCGCACGCTCGACTTGGGCGGTTGTAATCATCGGAGCATCGTAGCGCGATCGCGGACGTGGCACGCGGGGGTCGGTCACCATGCCGCGTCCGGCTCGATGCGGTAGACCTCGCACATTTCGTCGAGGATCGACGGGAACTCGGGCGTGTGCACGCCGCGGCGTCCGCCGGGCGTATTCGGGGCGGATTCCGGGCAGGCGAGATGCAGACCGGCATCGTCGACGAGGGTCGTGAGCTTCGCGCACCAGGTTGCGGTCATCGGGGGATCGAGCGGGGGGTAGACGCCGTTTGCTTCGAGCGTCGCCTGATCGGCGACGGCTTCCAGCAGCGACGCCGAGAGCGGCGCGAGCGTGTCGAGCGCGGCTTGCATGCGTTGACGCGACTCGTCCGTGCCGGAGCCCAGACGCCGGACCCAGCCATCCGCGTGTTCCACGTGCACCTGCTCCTCGGCGGCCAGCCGGCGGGCGAGGGCGGCGATCGGCGCGTACGACGAGTTCGACAGCCGCTGGAGTCGGAGCTGGTCGAGATGATCGCAGAAGAGCTGACGCGCGAGCGCGATCGCCCAGTCGTTGTCGTCCGATCGCTCCACGACCGCCGCGCACCGGTAGGCGTCGGGGGATCGGCCGAAGGCGAGGGCATCGGCGGTGGTGCCGGCGAGCCGGCCGACGAATTCATAGAGCGCTTGGGCGTGAGCGATCTCGTCCTGGGCGATCGAGGAAAAGGCGATGTCCTCTTCGAGGATCGGGCCGAGACCGGTCCAGTCGCTGTTGCGGTGACCGAGCATGAGCTTGTCGTCGGCGATGGCGAGCAACAGATCGCAGAGCGCGTGTCGCGTCGCGTCGTCCAGCTCGGTCATCGCGGTGTCCTCGGTGGCGGCTCGGGCGGCGGGCATTAGAATGCCTCCTTCAGCTCTTCCTTCTCGTACTCCGCAAGCGCGGGCTGATTCCGCACCCGTTCCCATTTCTCACGCACCGTCTTGGCGTACCCGCGGGCGAGGCGATACGTCTGGTCGGTGTGCCGCCAGATGAGATCGTCGGGACCGGTGGCGGCGATGTCGGCTTCGGCCACGACCCACGTGACCTCAACGTCCGGATCGGTCTTCACCGCTTCGGTGAGCGCGACGGCCGCGCTCGTGGCGTCGATCGTCTCGGCGGATGAAAGAACCGTCGCCTCGCCGCGTTGGCGGAACACGCGGTAGGTCCGCGACGCGCCCTCCGCGGTCGAGACCGGATGGTCCGCGTCGGTGCCGCCGATCGCGGGACGGGGAATCGTCCAGATCTGCGTGCACTTCTGATCCTGGCCGTAGTGCTCGCGCGCAAAGAACATCGCCATGGCCGCGTCCACCGCGTCCAACCAGCCCGCGTACACGAACGGACCGTCCTTCTTGAGCTGCGTGAACACGACGTACGGTGCGAGGTCGCTCCCAACGGGTGCGGGGAGATCGCCTTCGGGTTCCGGCACGTTCTGTCGTCGCTTGGACACGAGAGGGTTCCTCACGCGGCCGGGGGGAGACCGGCCTGGCCCTGCAGGATCGCGCGTCGCACCCACTGGCCCTGCTCGTAGGAGAGTCGCCGCAATGCCAGACGCTGGCGATTGCAGGGGCCGCCGCCGCGGATGACGCGGTAGAACTCCTCCCAATCCGGTTCGGTGAACGCGTAGTGTCCGGTCGTCTCGTCCTGGCGGAGCTGCTCATCGGGACGCTTGGCGACGACCAGACCGTCGGCATCCTTCTCCACGACGTTGATCACGAAGCCCAGATCGAGCGCGGCGGGCGCGAAGCGGTCGACGAACCGCTGCCGCAGCTCGTCGTTCTTGACGGTCTTCATCCGCCACTTCATCGGCGGCAGGTTCTCGGCGTCCGGCTTGTCGGGGGGGCCGAAGAACATCAGCGACGGGTACCACCAGCGGTCGAAGGCGTCCTGGGCCATCTTCTTCTGGCGGGGCGTCCCGCTCATGAGCGTCAGCACCATGTCCTCGCCGCTCTTGAAATGGAATGCCTCTTCCATGTTGATGCGTTTCATCGTGCGGACGTAGGGTCCGAAGGCGCCGTCGGCGAGCGTCTTCTGGTTCATGATCGCGGCGCCGTCGATGAGCCACTGGATCATCGCGATGTCGCCCCACGTGGGCGCGGGGTAGTTGAACACGTTGTGGTACTTCGTCTTGCCCGTGATCAGGTCACGCAGCATGTCGTCGCGGGACTTCCCGAGATCCTGCGAGACGCGGTACAGCATCTGCCCGTGGCCGACCTCGTCCTGCACCTTCGCGGTGAGGGCGAGCTTGCGGCGAAGGCTCGGGGCGCGGGTGATCCACTCTCCCTCGGGGAGCGCGCCGATGATCTCGCTATTGGCGTGATGCTCGGCCATCTTGAGCATGCCCTTGCGGTAGGCGTCCGGCATCCAGTCGTCGTGCTCGATGAGGTGGCCGTCGGCCACGCGCGATTCGAACTCGGCGAGCTTCTCCGGATCGTCGTGCAGATCGTGGTCGACGTGCATGCCCACGTTCGAGCTGCCGCTCATGCGTTCACTCCTTGGCTGCGCCCTCGAGAATGGTCGCGACTCCCTGGCCGACGCCCACACACAGTGTAGCCAGCCCACGCTTCGCGTTCGTCCGTCGCATCTCGTGCACCATGGTGGTGACCATGCGGGCGCCGGTCGCGCCGAGCGGGTGACCGACGGCGATCGCGCCCCCCTTGGGGTTGACGTTTGCCTCCGTCGCGTTCAGCTCCCGCAAACACGCCAGGCCCTGGGCGGCGAACGCTTCGTTGAGTTCGATCAGGTCGATGTCCTGGATTCGCAGTTTCGCGCGTTCGAGCACACGCCGCGTCGCCGGAACGGGGCCGATTCCCATGCAGGCGGGGTCCACGCCGGCCGTGGCGGAGGGGCCGACGTAGGCCATCGGCGTGAGCCCGAGCTTCGCCGCCGTCTCCGCCTCGACGATGAGCACGGCGGCGGCGCCGTCGTTGATGCCGGACGAGTTGCCGGCGGTGACCGTGCCCGCATCGTCTTTCGCGAACACCGGCCGCAGCTTGGCGAGCCGCTCGAGCGTGGTGTCTGGTCGCGGATGCTCGTCCCGATCGACCACGACCGGGTCGCCCTTGCGTTGCGGCACGCTCACCGGCACCAATTCGTCGTCGAAGAGCCCCAGCTCGTGGGCGGCGGCCCACTTCTGCTGGCTCCACAGGGCGAAACGATCCTGATCCTCCCGTGACACGCTCCACTTGCGGGCGACGTTCTCCGCCGTCTCGCCCATCGAGAAGGGATGGTGAAGCGCGGCGAGCGCCGGGTTCGTGAACCGCCAGCCGATCGTCGTGTCGTAGACCGCCGGCGTGCGGCCGTAGGCGTGTTCGCTCTTGGGCATGACGAACGGCGCTCGGCTCATCGACTCGGTGCCGCCGGCGATGAAGACGTCGCCGTGGTTCGCCTCCAGGAGCCGCGCGGCGAGGTTGATGGCCTCCAGCCCCGACGCGCACAGCCGGTTCACGGTGCACCCGGGCACGGTTTCCGGCAGCCCGGCGAGGAGCGTCGCCATCCGCGCGACGTCGCGGTTGTCTTCGCCGGCCTGGTTGGCGGCGCCGAAGTAGACGTCGTCGATGAGCGTGGCGTCGATGCCGCTCCGGCGAACGACCTCGCCAATGACGAGCGCGGCCAGGTCGTCCGGTCGGACGGACGCGAGGGCGCCGCCGTAGCGGCCGACGGGGGTGCGGACAGCGGTGATGATGGCGGCTCGACGCATGGCGGGGATCATAGGGCATGACGCGCGTCGGG
>JABDLI010000199.1 GCA_013003065.1 Phycisphaerales bacterium
TCGCTGTCCGTGGCACCGGCTCCGAAACCACCGTATGCCCCCGTTCTGTTGTCTCTCCCCCGTACAATCGGCGCATGCCCCTTCAGATCGATCGCATGCTTGCCCCCGACGGCGCGATTGCCCGTCGCCTCGATGGCTTCGAGTCGCGTCCGCAGCAGGTCGAGATGGCAGCCCACGTCGCGCAGACGTTGGAGCGGCGGAGCACGCTGCTCGTGGAGGCGGGGACGGGCGTCGGCAAGTCGTTCGCCTATCTCATCCCGGCCATCCAACGCATCGTCGAGCACGGGGAGCGGGTGGTGGTGTCGACGAACACGATCAACCTGCAGGAGCAGCTCATCGAGAAGGACATTCCGCTGCTCAACGCGGTCATCCCCGAAGAGTTCAGCGCGGTGCTCGTCAAGGGACGCGGCAACTACGTCTCGATTCGCCGGCTGAAGCTCGCCAGCGAGCGGCAGGATCGCCTGTTCACCGACGACGACGCCCGTCACTCGCTGCACCTTCTGGAAGACTGGGCCTACGCGACCGACGACGGTTCGCTCTCCTCGCTGCCGCAGCTCCCCCGGCCGGAGGTGTGGGACTACGCGCAGTCCGACGCCCACAACTGCATGGGCAAGAAGTGCCCCACGTACGACAAGTGCTTCTACCAGGCGGCGCGGCGTCGAATGGAGAACGGTGATCTGCTCGTGTGCAACCACGCGCTCTTCTTCAGCGACCTGGCCCTGCGGGCGGGGGGGGTGGGGTTCTTGCCGCCCTACCAGCACGTGATTCTCGACGAAGGTCACGGCGTCGAGGAGGTGGCGGCGGAGCACTTCGGCACGAGCCTGGCCGAGTCACGCGTGACGCACCTGCTGCGTCTGCTCCACGATCCCCGGACGCACCGCGGGTTTCTCGGCACACTCCGGCTCCGCCGCGGGGCGACCGATCCCGTCGACCGCACCATCGAGCAGACGCTGCGGTGCTGGCACGAGCAGGCACGGCTCTTCGATGCGCTCGAACACTGGCAACAGGAAGCGGGCGTCGCGAACGGCCGCATCGGCATTCCCGACATCGTCGAGAATACGCTCACCGCGCCGATGCGCACCCTCGCCGAACGCCTGCGGCTCCTGCGACCTGAGGTCGAGGGCGAAGCCGACCAGTACGAGCTGAACAGCTATGCCACGCGGGCGAGCGACATCGCGACTGCCGCGGACGCCCTGCTCGCACAGAAGATCGAAGGCGGCGTCTACTTCCTGGAAGGCGGTCAGACGGAGAGCCGCCGCGGTCGGCGCCGCCGGCTCGCGTTGCGGTGCATGACCGTCGACGTGGCTCCGGTTCTGCGGGAGCAGCTCTTCGGCGCCGGGGCCTCCGTCGTCGTGACGTCGGCCACGCTGGCGACGGGGCCGGACGATTTCTCCCATGTCGCCGGCCGCCTCGGCTGCGACGGCTCGGAGGCGCGGCAGCTCGGGAGCCCCTTCGCCCACGGTCGCCAGATGCGTGTGCTCGTCGATCACACGATGCCCGCGCCCGGCGAAGCGTCGTACCTCGACGAGCTGGTTCCGCGTGTCGACGCCTTGATCCGGCGCACCGACGGTGGGGCGTTCGTTCTGTTCACGAGCTTCAAGACGCTGGACGCCGTCGCGGACCGGCTGCGGCCCACGCTGCTGGAGGATGGGCACCCCGTGCTCGTCCACGGTCGCGACGGCCGGCCGGGGCTGCTGCTGAACCGGTTTCGGGACGATCGGCGGTCGGTGCTGTTCGGCACGACAAGCTTCTGGCAGGGCGTCGACGTGCGGGGCGACGGGCTCCGCAACGTGATCATCACCCGGCTTCCGTTCGAGGTGCCCGACCGGCCCATCGTGGAGGCTCGCCACGAACGCATTCGCGCCGACGGCGGGCACCCGTTCCGCGACGACCAGCTTCCCCGCGCGCTCATCCGTTTCCGGCAGGGGGTCGGGCGGCTGATTCGCTCGGAGACCGATCGCGGCATCGTGGCGGTGCTCGATTCGCGGATCGTGACGCGTCCGTACGGGCGGTTGTTTCAGCAGGCGTTGCCGCCGGGGGTGGAGGTCGAGACGGTGGAGTAGGACGGGTAACCGTCCCCAGTTTCCGAATTCCAATTCACGATTCCCCGGGTCCCCGTTCTCCGGGTCCAATTCCACTTCGCCTTCCCATTCCACTTCCCATTCCCATTCCCATTCCAATTCCGATTTTCCCCCAACCGCGCAAACACGCCGGTGACCTCCGGACGTCCTGTGCTTCCACGGGCGGCGTCCTGCCGCCCTCGGCCTCGGTTGGTCGTTCGCTGAACGCTGCGTCGTCCGGCGCTCAACCGGCCCCCGCTCGACCTCGCCGCATCCTGCGGCGGGGCACAGGACGGTGGAGCGCCCAAAGACACCGCCCGCATCCTGCGGGCTAGCGTCTGGATGGTTCAGCGTGGGTTCGGACTATTTTTCGCACCGCCTCCGGCGGGTGCAGGGCTGCGCGGGGACCGGCGGCGTCCATGCCGCCTCG
>JABDLI010000290.1 GCA_013003065.1 Phycisphaerales bacterium
GTGCCGTGCGTCACCCATGACGCAGGGGCGTGTGACTCCCCCTCGCGATGGACGCTGACGGCACGGACGCTTCGCTGTCCGTGGCACCACTTCGGGGGTCACACCCGGGTACCACACGGACAGCGCAGCGTCCGTCGCGCCATTGGAGACTGGAAAGAAAAACCGCGCCCCGAAAGCGGATGAGCGTGACGGGACGCGGTCGAATTGGTCGGGTTGTCGGAGCCGCTGCCTCAGTTCGGGAGCTTCTCCAGGTACATGATGCGAGGAGCGTCACCCGGGTTGTTGACGCCGCTGCGGTCGACCATCATCACGTACCGCGCGTCGTCGACGATGCGCTCGGGATCGGTCGCATCCCAGACGCCGGTGGTCCGGTTCTGGCGGAAGCTCCGCACGCGGAAGTACACGGTGAAGACGTCGCTCCGGGTCGTGACGAGATTGCTCGCCCCGGCGACCAGCAGGTTGGACTCCTCGGCGTCGCCGGCCACCTCGTCACCGACGAAGATGTCGCGGTCGTTCGGACCCACGACGTCGGTGGAGACGTGCGCGCCCTGAACGATGCGGAAGGGATCGTTGGCCGCGAAATCGAAGTCCCAGGTCTCGTCGGCGGAGCCGCCGCCGCCGCCCATGGCCCCCCCGCCGACGCCCGCGCTGTCGTCGAGCGTTCGCAGCTCGCCGATCGCGGCGACGCCGCGGACGCCGCGGATGCCATCCTGACGCTCGGAGAAGTCGGGTCCGGACGGATCCTCGGAGCTGCCGATTCCGATCGTGAACCGGTTTGCGTACCGCTCGCGGTACTTGATCAACGCCTCGGCGACGCGGGTGCGGGGGAAGCGATCCGCGGGCACCGCGTTCACCGGGTCGTCGTGGACGAGGCGGTACCAATGCGGCAGCGTCCGCAGCACCTCGACCGGCGCCGTGTTGAGGTTGATGAGACCCGGCGTGATCCGACCCTCGTAGCCGGCCGCGTTGCCGAAGACGAAGTCGGAGGCAAGATCGCCGGCGTCGGGATCGTAGTTGAAGCCCGGTCCGTCGCAGACGAACGCGTCGAGAAGACGCGCCGCGGCCGGCAGGTTCGGCACGGCGTTGCGGGGATCGAAGAGGTCGCCGGCCACCGGCACCCCGATGACCTCGCCCTCGCGCAGACGGTTGATGAACTCGTCGTTCGTGTCGCCCTCGAGTGATTCGACGAGCAGGTGCTCGGAGAACGTGCGTTCGGTCTTCTCGTACGTCTGCGCGCTGAAGGTCAGCTCGTGCGTCCAGACCCAGACGTTGAGCAGCTCGCCGACCTGCTGGAAGTCGCGATCCTTCTGCAGCATCTGGAGGGCAAAGCGGCCCTGGTGGTAGTACCCCTTGTCGGGGTAGCTCCACTGCGGGAAGAGCGGGTCGGCCGCGTAGTTCATGTCGAAGAAGGTCGGTTTGCGGGGATACACGCCCGGGAACCCGCCCGGTGGCGGCAGCACGTTGACCGTGATCCACGGCTGGTTGAAATCGCCCGGCTCCTGGTCGGGGTCGGACGCGAGCCGGAAGACCGTCCCCTGCTTCACGATGCGTTGCGCGTAGTCGGGACGCTGGTCGAAGCTCGCCGACTGGGCGGTCGTGATGCGGGAGAGCGCGTTGATGTACCGGGGGTTGCGTTCGTCGAAGCCGTAGACGCCGTCGCCGTTGAGATCGCTGCCCCAGGAGCGGCTGACGCGGGCCCACTGAACCCAGTGGGTGCCCGTCAACGAGGAAGAGACATCGTAGCCACCCGTCGGTTTGGGATAATCGATGGGAGGAACCGGCGGGGGCACGGTCGGCAGCGAAAAGTCGTACGCCGGAGGCCGCCGGAAGGCCGCGACGACATCGCCGAAACCCTCGTCGACCTCGTCGACATCGAGCGGATCGAAGCGATCGATGACGACCTTCGCCTCGGGGCCGAGGCTGCGATCGACCCGCACGAGCTCGACGCTCTGCGTCGGCGATGAGCTTCCGCCACCACCGCCGATCGAGCCGGCGCCACCGGAGCCGTCGTAGTCGTCGCGATCATCGCTCCACACCGTCAGGCCGGCGGCCCGCAGATCGATCAGCACCGTCCCCGGCGTGTGATCGCCGCTCTCGAGGTCGAGGAAGTCGATCCACTGGTCGTTGAACGTCGCGTCGCCGACGAGCTCGTCGGGGATCGAGTAGAGGATCATCGTCGCCGGCGCCTCGGGGCGGCTCGGGGGAAGGATCGACGACACGCCGGCAGCGTTGATGGCGTCGACCAACGACAGCTCCATGTCCTCGAACAGGCGAATGCGATACTCGTGCTGGGGATCGAAGAGGTCGATCTCCGTGTCGAAGGGGTTGGCGATCTGCACGACCACGAGGGACTTGTGCAGCGTCGTGCCGCCCTCGTCCTGGTCGATGATGAATTTGTCGCCCGAGTTGAGGTAGCCCGGCGGCACCTCGAACATTTCGTACACGTGCCCGACGAACGCCTCCAGCAGGAACGGCTGCTTCTCCATCCCGAGGTACCGCGTGTTGAAATCACGCGGCAGCGAGCCCCACTCCGGCAAGGGTACGGCGCCGAACTGCTCCGGCACGCCGACCACCGCCGCGGCCGGACCGATCGACGCGTGGTCGTCCTGATCGCGGTAGGCAAGGATGTTCGCGGTGAACGACGCGGCGAGCTTGCGCATGTCCTCCGCTTCGGTCGAGCCGCCCGTATACGTTCCCAGGTACGAGCCGGCGTCGCCCGCGGGCAGCGGCGGGCTGCCCGGGCGGCCGAGCTCGTTGCCGTCGGTGAGCGCGTGAAGGATCGTCCACGGCAGACGCTCGTGGAAGGGCTGGTAGCCGGCGACGTTCGGGAAATCCCACTCCCGCAGGTCGAGCTTGAGCCGCGACTGGAAGAGGAAGTTGCGGATCGCCTGGATGTCGCCGAGGTCGTCGACGATCTGCGGCACGTCCGGGAGACCGGTCGTGATCTCGGTGTTCCAACGCCACCAGAGCCAGGGCGGCATCGTCTCGTTCCGGGCGCCGCTGTACATCGTGATCTTGCGGCGGTTGTCGTGCATCAGCTCGATGTTGCCGAGCTGGTCGAGGTACGGCGACGACTCGTCGTACCCGAAGCCGGAACGCAGGAACGAGAAGCTCGGATTCGTGGTGTTGACGGCGCGTTCGAAGCGGCTGAGGATCCAGGGGTGGTTCTGACCGTGGTAGAGCCGCAGCTCGATCTCGTCCGCGAGCGTGAACGGCGTCAGGCCGATCGCGGGACGGAACGGGCGGAGCCCGGCGCCGAGCCAGTACTGCCGGCGTTCGTAGGCGGTGCGAAGGAAATTCGGGAAGACGTCCCCGGGGTTGTCGAGCACCTTCAGCTCACGCAGGTAGTCCTCCCAGCGGAGGTTGTTCCAGGAGACCTGGATGCCGCTGCCGTACAGCGGATAGGAGCCCACGACCGCACCGGGGTAGTCGAAGAGCGGCTCCCAGTTCGCGGGCGTGTCGAAGAGGCCCACGTTCCAGCTCGGCGGGGGCACCGGATCCACGACCGCGTTCCACTCGACCTGCTCGCCGACGGCGGCGATGTCCGCGGGGGTCTCGCCCTTCGTCGCCAGATCCGTCGGCGCCGTGCCGGGAACGCCGCCGAAGAAGCCGGCGCCGGTGATGTCGCCCGGCCAGAACGTCGTCGCAACGTTGGCGGGGAACTGCCCCGAGTTGTCGGTGATCGACACCGCCACGATCTGCCGGATACCCCGCTCGATCGGGGTCGGGGCGAGGAACCAGAACGAGTCGGTGAACCCGTCGCCATCGGCATCAGCCAGGTAGCGAGAAACGTTCCACCGCGCGCTGCCCCCGAAGAACTCGTCCTCCGGGCGCTCGCCGCTTTCCAGCGGGAAGCCGTCCGCGTCGATGTCCTTCAGGTTGATGAAGTTCGGGGGGATCTGTGTCTGCGTCGAGTACTGGTTCGCGAACGTGTCGAGATCGTTCGTCAGCCAGAGATCCCATTGCGACTGCCAGAGGGCGAAGTCCGTCACCTTCGCGTCGCCGGTCGCCGTGTTGAACAAACCGACGTCCGGCTGCACCGAGATGAGCCACTGCTCGATCGGAACATCGAGGTTCGTCACGACACCGGCCCCGAGCACGTCGCTGATGTCGCGGCAGACCCGCCACGCGTTGCCCGGCCGCGCGATGTTGGTCAGGTGCCGCCAGTAGCGGAACGACTCGGACGAGCCGTCGCCGTCGAAATCCCACCGCACCGGCTCCAGATCGCGGAGCCAGCGGGAATCACCGAAGCCGGGGTTGCCGAGGGGATTGTCCTCGAAGAGGTTGTCGGTGCCCGACGGGGCGCCGGGGCCCTTCGGCCAGGCCAATCCGTTGTCCGGCCAGTTCGTCCGGGGCACGACCTCGTACGGGGTGAAGTTGTACGGGAAGTCCGGGAAGTCGATGCCGAACCGAATGGCGTCTGGGGCCGGAGCGAACCGGGGCACGTTCGCGGACACTGTCGCCACCGTGCCGAGCGCGCCCGAGGAGGGCGGGGCGGAGTCGACCGGCCAGTTGAAGAGCGCGTCGGTGATCTCCCGCGCGATCGACTCGGCGACGACCTGCGCATTGTTCCCGCGGCTCGCCGCATCGCGGACGGCCACCGACGTGCTTCGCGCTGTCTGCGTGCGGGTGACGTAGGCGGTGGCGATGATGACGAGCAGCACGAGCACGCCCGCGGTCAGGATCATCGCGTTGCCGCGACGGGTCGGGATGGCTCGGGGGCGTCGGGAATCGGTCATGACTTCACGCCTCGCTGGGGCAGGTGGATCACGAACTGGACCGCGCGGCCCCCCTCCAGCGTCGTGCGGGGATCGTGCAGCGTCAGCGTGATGCGGATGGCGGTCGGCCACGGCGTGTACCCGACGGAGAGGTCCGGCTGCCCGTTGCCGTCCAGCGGCTCCTGCTGGTTGAACCCGAAGAACGCGTCGTAGACGTCGGCCCCCAGCAACGGGTTGCCGGGTCCCTCGATGGCCGCGGTGAAGATCGTCTCCGCGCCGTTGCCGCCGGATGCAAACGCGCCGTAGGGCACGACGCCGCGTGCTGGATCTTCGGGGCCGAACCACACCTGCGGCTCGGCCGGGTCCATGAACACGCCGTTGAAGCCGGCGGTGGCGCCGACGCCGTTCGCGTACGTCCATTCGATTCGGACTTCGCTGCACGCCGAGGAGAGCACGTGGCTCGTGAGCGCCTGGTCCACGCGGTTCATGCTCGGCGCGGTCCGCTCCGCCCGCGGGTAGTACATCATCTGCTTGGCGATGTGGCTGTACTGGTCTTTGACGTGCCCCAGCGCCCCGCCCCGCCACGAGAGCGGGGTGGGATCCGGCGGCACGGCGTACTCGATGAGCCGGCGGACGTCGTCCATCCCCATCGCCGCCGCATCGACGCGGCCGTCCCGCACCTGCGGTGTCAGGCCCAACGCCGGATCGACCTGGAAGATAGACCGCGCCGACTGCACCTGCCCGAGGTACCGGGTCTTGGCGTTGGTGTCGGCGGCAAACGTGTCGTCGTCGACGAGCAGCACCGGTTGACGCACGAACAGCCAGCGGCGGTTGTCGATCGGGGGCATGTTGTAGGTCGCGCCATCGGACCACGAGTAGATGTCGGTCGCGTCATCCGCGGCGGCCGCCGCGAAACGGGTCTGGACCATGTCGATCGGGCCCGTCCGCCACGGCGGAATCGCCAGGCCCGGTGCGGGATCGCTCGCGACCCCCTCGCCGCTGCCGGTGGCCAGGAATCCTCGCGCCCCGGGCAGCTGGAACCCGTGCCCGTAGTACACGCGGCTGGCCGTCCCCTGTCCCTTGTGATCGAGCCCCTGTCCGAGCCGGTAGGTCTGCGCGGACGCCACGCCATTCGTGAAGAACATGAGCTGGTCGGCCCGGATCATTGCGTCGGCGGGCCGGCTGGGGTTCAGGAGCACCGCTCCGTTGACATCGTTGGGCACACCCACGCAGCGGATGGCGAAGAACCCGTCGCGGGACAGACGATCGAAGTCGGCGCGGATCTGCTGTTCGATCGCCGCCGCTTCCTGGAGGATGTCGCTCGTCGCCTCGCCCGCCGCGGTGACGGCACTGGTCGTCGAGAAAATCTTGCTCACGGCGAGCAGCACGCCGATCAGGACGGCCACCGCGATCATGAGCTCGGTCAGGGTGAATGCGCGTCGCATGACTAGAGCTCCTTCACCGTGACATAGACCGGCGTCAGGCGGAACTCGTTGGCGGAGTCCCGGGTGACGAGCGGCAGGTACCAGATGTCGCTGACGATGTTGTGAATGCCGTCACCGGGCGCCGCGCTGGAGAACGCCGCCAGCGGGGCCATGACCGGCACCGGCCGGACGAGCTCGACCGCGCGGTTGTCGTCCACGTCGCGGTAGGTCGACAGCACGCGGTGCACGTTGTTGTTCTGATCGAGAATCCACTGCCCCGATTCCTGCCAGGCCAGGTTGCGTTGCTCGACGTCGTAGCCGCCCCAGGTGCTGGTGCCCTCGACGAGCGCGTCGTCGGCGGTGCCCTCGACGTCGTCGGCGCCCCAGGCGTCCCAGCCCGCCGCGTCGCCCAGCTCGACGGCGACGGGCAACGGCGGAAAATCGTTGGAGGGATCGGGCTGCACGGCGTAGGACGCGTTCTCGCCACCGGGGGCCGTCGCCCGGTAGACGAAGATCGCCACCAGCACGCGTCCCTGGAAGCGACGGAACATGCATTCCCACACGTACTGGGGCCGTGCGGCGGAGGCCATCGGATAGGAACGCTCCTGCTGCGTCACGACGAACTCCGGCGTCACGTCGCCGTACCGGAGACGATTCCACGGCAGGCCGTTGAGGCTCGGCGTGCCGACGCCGGCGGGGAACTCGGTCGCGGTCGCGTCGGCGCTGAAGATGTCGATCCGCGGCGTGTCGAACGAGAAGCCCGGACGCAGCCAGCCCCAATCGCCGAGGACGGTGAACCGACGGGGATCGTTGGTGCCGAAATCCTCGAATGTCCCGAAGTCGCCCTGATCGAGCTTGCTCCGCAGCACGGCGATCGCGTTCTCGGCCACGATCGGGCCCATGATGTCGTCGACCGACTGCCGCTGCTGGGCGATGCCGGCGGGGAAGAGCGCCGCGATCGAGATCACGCCGATCCCCAGGATGAAGATCGCCATGAGCACCTCGACGAGCGAGAAGCCGCGTGCTACGGAATTGCGTCGCCTCACGCTCATCGCATGGCCACTCCGGTGTACCGGTTGAAGTGCAGCCGATCCGCGCGCTCCGTGATGAACCGCGTGAGCTCGGTGGTCCGCGTCGCCTCGACGGTCCAGTCGTCGTCGCCGGAGATCTCCCGGGCAACCTCGTCGTCGTAGATCGCGAGGTACGGCGCGATCTGGACAAAGGGCTCGTCCGCGGAGGAGACCTGAAATGGAAGCCGGTCGTAGAAGATGCCGATCGGAACGCTGATGAAGTCCGGGTAGAAGTACGGCCCCACGTCCGACATCGTCTGCGCCCGATCGCGGTCGAAGTCGATGAACGCCCGATTGGAGTCGGTGCGGGGATTGCGGCTGAGCGTCGCGCCGTCGGGCCCGAACATCACGGCCAGCATCAGTCCGGGCGCCTCGCCCAGCCCCGTCGCCTCGTCGATCTTCGGCAGGTGCGTCTGCGTCACCCACGTCTCGTCGTCGTTGTTGTCGAACGCCGGCGTGGCGACCTTGATACCGACGGGCAGAGCCCGGGCGGGAACGTCCGGGATGACCTCGAAGCGATCCACGACGCTCCGGTTGCCGCCGACGTTGACCGGATACGCCTCGCCGGTGAACCGAGCGGTCACGACCTCGACGAACTGCTCGACGCCGTCCTCGCGGGGTCGGAACGCGACCATGACGATGCCGTTGCGTTTGATCGCGAGCGCCCGCGCGTTGTCGAGCGCGGCCGTCACCGCGTTGGTGCCGCTGGAGAGACGGGCGTCCTTGGCGATCTGCCCGACCGCGATCACCGTGACGGCGGCGATGATCGCGATGATGGCCATCGCCACCAGCAGCTCCGCCAGCGTAAAGCCCGAACGCGGGATGGATCTCTGGAGGCGGCTCATTCGTGCTCGTCCTCGATCGGGTAGGACACGACGTTGTCGTGCGCGGCCTCGTGCTCGGGCGTGCCGTCCTCCGCGCGGAGATCACCGAACTGACCGTCGGGGCCGGCGGAGACGAAGCGGATCCGCCGGTTCTCGGCCGGACCGTAGATCGTCTCAACGCCGTACCACGCCGACGTGTCGATGAGGATCGTGCCGTCCGCCTGCGCCGTCTCCCCGGAACCGACGTTCGCGAGCCGGCCCGGATGGACGGCGCGGATCGGCGTGCCCCAGGCATCCAGCACGGCGAGCTCGTTCGTGAAGTTCCCGATCGCGCCTCCGGCGGCCGCCGCGTTGGGATCGGGATCGCCGGGGGTGCCGAGCGCGATCCACGGCGGTGGATCCGGCTCGTCGACGCCGTACGTATAGACGAACTCGGGCTTGATCTGCGCGAGGATCGGCGCGACCGCACCGGAGCGGCGGATCGTCCGCAGCACCTCGGTCAGGGTGTACACGTGGGGCGTGCCATCCTGGAGATCGGCGGCGAGCGTGCCGTCGGTCCACGTGAGCTTGCGGTCGGACTGAGCCTCCCATTCGCTCATCGCGAGGTCGAGGACGGTGATCGTGCTGTCGGTCTGCCGCACCTCGGACTTCTGGATGAGCGCGATCGAGGCGGAGACCGTGATCGCCGCGAGCAGGATGACGACGCCGATTGCGATCAGCATCTCGACCAGCGTGAACGCGGGGCGGGGGGTGATTCGTCGCGTCATGGCCCCACCTCCACGATGTTGTCCCGGTTGAGCTCCTCCGGCGTCGCCCCCGTCGGATCGATCGACACGTCGTATCGGTAGAGCGATGTGAAGCCGCCGTCGGGACCGGGCGAAAAGAGCGCGAACTCGGCCGACTGGAGCGCGACGGACGTCGTGCGATCGTCGCGATCGTCGGCGAGAAAGGCCGGCACGTCGGTGCCGGCGCCGACCGGCAGCTCGAACGGACGCAGCCGAATGACGCCGGAGAGCGTCGGCACTGCGTCCAGGTTGCCGTCGCCGTCGTAGTCGACGGCGCGGTAGGACTGCGTAATCGCGCCCGGCGGATAGTTGCGGCGGAAGTACTCGATGGGCCGACCCCAGTAGTCGACGATCACCTTGGGGTACGAGTCGAAGTCGGGATCCTGGTCGCGGAAGACGATGTCGCCGCCGGGCGTCAGCCCGCCGAGCAGACGCTCGTCCTCGAGCTGGAAATACGGCCCGTAGACGCGACCGGTGATGACCGGATTGCGATCGGCGATCGGTCCGAAGCCGGCGCCCCACACGCCATCCAGACCGGGCGAGCGGATGCCGGTGAACGGGACCTCGCCGAGGTCCGTGCTGCCGTATCCGTCCTGGACGTTCTGCCCGTATCCGATGAGGTACTCGGCCAGGCTCGTGCACGAGTGCCAGCCCTGGATCTCGGTGCGGTACTGCGCGCCCGACAGGGACGGAGAGGGGCCCTCGACAAGACGCCGCTCCTCGTCGAGCACCGGCGGCAGGTAGCCGACGTCCTCCTGGAAGCGAACCAACGCCTGCTTCATCGACTGCATCAAGACCCGCGTGTTCGCGCTTTGCGCGGTGCGGGTCGCGAAGTTGAGCCCGACCAGCAGGAGGCTGAGCAGCACGATGATCATCGCAATGACCACGAGCATCTCGACCAGCGTGAAACCGCGGCGTGATCGGCTGGTCATCCGGACGATGGAATGGAAGGAGAGGTCGTGCATCCGGCAACGGACTCCTGGGACTCTTCTCTCGCGGCTCTCACGCGTCGCATCGAATGGCACTAAAAAAAAACAAATCCCCAACCCGCCCACGGGGGGGCACATCACAAGCTGCCGCCCGAAACGGACTCGATCATCTTGACCAGCGGCAGGAAGAGGGCGAGCACGATCGTGCCCACCACCGTGCCCAGCAGCACGACGAGCAGCGGCTCGAGCATGCTGATGAGGGCCTGGACGGCGACGTCCACCTCTTCGTCGTAGTTGTCGGCGATCTTCATGAGCATGGTGTCCATGTCACCGGTCTCCTCGCCCACGTCGATCATGTTGACGACGATCGGGTCGCAGACCTTCGACTCGCGGAGCGGTCCCGCGAACGACTCGCCCTCGCGGATCGAGTCGTGCACCTTGGTGAGCGCCTGCTCGTAGACGTAATTGCCCGACGTATCGCGGGTGATCAGGATCGCCTCGAGGATCGGAACACCGGCGGAGATCAGCGTGCCCAGCGTCCGGGTGAACCGCGCGACCGCGGTCTTGCGGATGAGCGCGCCGACGACCGGAATCTTGATCCGGACGACGTCCGTCACCGCCCGTCCCGGTCCGGTCATCCGGATCAGCTTGAACATGAAGAACAGAACAATGGGCGACACGAGAATCCAGATCGCGCCGGGGACGGCCTGATCGGGCGAGGCCTTCCCCGCCACCCACATGCTGGCGTTCGTCAGCCAGATCGTGAGACCGGGCAGCTCGACCTCGAAGTCCTCGAAGATCTCCTGGAACTTCGGAATGACGAAGTACATGATGCCCGTCACGATCAGGATCGCGATGAACACGACCGTGATCGGGTAGATCATCGCGCCGACGATCCGCCGCTTGAGCCGCTGCGCCTTCTCCATGAACTGGGCGAGACGCTGGAGGATCACGTCGAGCACACCACCGATCTCGCCGGCGTTGATCATCTTGCAGTAGAGGCGATCGAACGCCTTGGGGTGCTTCGCCATCGAGTCGGAGAGGGTGGAGCCCGCCTCGACGTCCTCGCTGATCTGACCGAGGATCGACTTGAGCAGACCCGGCTTTTGCTGCTGCTCGAGGATCTGGATCGAACGCAGGAGGGGAAGACCCGCGTCCTGCAGCGTCGAGAGCTGACGCGTGAAGTTCGTCAGCTTCTTCTTGTTCACGCCGCCGATCGCGAAGTTCAGGCCGCCCTTCTTTTTCTTCTTCTTCTTCCCGCGAACACCGGAAGCGGTCTTCCCTTCGGACTTGACCTTCTGTTCGCGGACCGAGGTCGGGAAGTACCCCTGCCCCTTGATCCGCTGGATGGCCTCCTCGCTGGAGGAGGCCTCGATGGTCCCCTTCTGGGGCTTTCCGGCGGAGTTCAGAGCTTCGTATGCGTACGTCGGCATGACAATTCCTTCGCGTCGTCCATCCGGTGGTGCCGTGCACCTCCGGTCTTACTCCTCGGTGATCGTCTCACGCACGACCTCGTCGATCGTGCTCTGCCCCTCGAAGATCGCGAGCAACCCCGACTCGCGCAACGAGCGCATCCCCCGCTTTCGCGCCTCGGCGCGGAGCACCGTCGTCGAGGCCTCGTTCATGATCATCTCGCGGAGCTGATCGTCGAGCTGCATGATCTCGAAGATCGCCCGCCGGCCGCGGTAGCCGCTGTGATTGCACGACTCGCAGCCGCGACCGCGGAAGAACGTGCGTCCCTCGACGTCGGCGCGGCGGAGCTGCAGCTCCATCAGCTCCTCGTCGGTCGGCACGTACTCTTCCTTGCAGTTCAGGCAAATCCGTCGCACCAGCCGCTGGGCGACGATCGCCTCGATCGTCGCGGTGAGCAGGAAGGCGTCCATCCCGAGATCCAGCAGACGCAGGATCGACGAGGGGGCGTCGTTCGTGTGGAGCGTCGAGAACACGAGGTGACCCGTGAGCGACGCCTGCACCGCGATCTGCGCGGTCTCGAGGTCGCGGATCTCGCCGACGAGGATGACGTCGGGGTCCTGACGCAGGAACGAACGGAGGAGACGGGCGAACGTCAGCCCCTGATCCGTGTTGATCTGGCACTGGATCAGGCCGTCGATGTCATACTCGACCGGATCCTCGGCGGTGAGGATCTTCGTCTCCGGATCGTTGAGCTCGTTGAGCGACGCGTAGAGCGTCGTCGTCTTGCCCGAGCCGGTGGGGCCGGTGACCACGACGATGCCGTTGGGCTTCTTGATCAGCGTGCGCACGGTCTCGAGCTCGTCGTCCCGCAGCCCGATCTTGTCGAGGCTGAGCTGCACGTTCGAGCGGTCGAGCACACGCATCACGACCGACTCGCCGAACATCGTCGGAAGGACCGAGATCCGCAGGTCGACCGGGTTGTTGTTGACCACCAGCTCGATGCGACCGTCCTGGGGCAGCCGCCGTTCGGCGATGTCCAGGTTGGCCATGACCTTGATCCGCGAGACGATGGGCAACGCGAGGTGTCGGGGCGGGGGCACCATCTCGTAGAGGATGCCGTCGATGCGGTACCGCATCTTGAACTCGTCCTCGAACGGCTCGAAGTGGATGTCGGACGCCTTGTCCTTGATCGCCTGGAGCAGCACGAGGTTCAGCAGGCGGACGACCTTGTTGTCCTCGGCCGCGGAGGCGAGCTCGTCGAGATCGATCGAGTCACCGCGTCCGGCGAACGAGGCGAGCGCCTGGTCGGAGCCCAGCTCGGCCATCATGTTGGCCATCGAGGCCGAATCGCCGCTGTAGTGCTTCTTGATGAAGCTCTCGATCTCGTCGGGGGGCGCGACCACGGCCTCGACCTTGAAGCCCATGAGCAGGCGAAGGTCGTCGACGGCCCGGAAGTTGTCGGGGCTCTTCATGGCCACCGTCAGCGTCCGGCTCTTGGGCTCGAACTCGAGCGGGATGATCTGGTAGGTGTTGGCGGTCTCCGCCGGCAGGGCCTCGATGGCCTCCTTGGAGACCTCCTCGTCGTTGACGTGGACGAGCCGCATCCCGGCCTGACCGGCGAGGGCGGCGAGGACATCGTCCTTCTCGATGTACCCCAGCTCGACGAGGAGCTCGCCGAGGGGCACCGACTGCCCCTTCTCCTTCCGCGTCTTCTGGAGGTGCAGCCCCTCGTGGACCTGGTCCCGGGTGACCTTGCCCAGCTTCGTCAGGACGCGGCCGAACCTCCGCCCCTTGAGCTGCGACGGGTCGACCTTGGTCGAGGTGCTGGCGGAGGCTGTATCGCTCTTGGCCATGGGAGGGGTCCTTCTCTGGGTGGCCACCGACCATTCTGCGCGGCGACCCCCGAGGGGTTCCGAAGCATCATTGGCCGAGAAGATCGCATTCACAAGCCCAGGTGGCCAATATGCAGTCTAGGACACCTGGACTTTGAGATATACTTAGAGGCGGTTTCGCCGCCCCGGGGTTTCGCTGCCCGAGGGGGGTCAGAGATCTGTTCGCTCCGCCGACCCCAAGGGTTGCCGCCCTCCGACCGTCGGCCGGAGCCGGGAAGGGCCCCGATCAGACGCCCTCTTCCTCTTCATCGAGCTCCGTCCGGCCGACCTGGCCGCCGGCCCGGTGGACCTTCTCGGTGAGGTCACCGGGGTCCTTGCCTTTGTCGATCATCTCCTCCGCCGAGATGATGCCCTTGGTGTACAGCGTCCAGAGGTGGTCATCGAGGAGCTGCATGCCGAACTTCCGCCCGGTCTGGATCGCCGAGTCGATTCGGAAGGTCTTGTTCTCGCGGATGAGGTTGGCGATGGCGGGCGTGACCACCAGGAACTCGTAACAGGCGACCCGGCCCGGCTTGTCGACGCGGGCCAGCAGCACCTGGCTGAGAACACAGATCAGGGCCACCGAGAGCTGCACCCGGACCTGGGCCTGCTGGTTGGTTGGAAAGGCGTCGATCACCCGGCTGATGGTGCCGGCCGCCCCGGTCGTGTGGAGCGTGGCAAACACGAGGTGACCGGTCTCGGCCGCGCGGATGGCCGCCTCGATCGTCTCGAGGTCACGCATCTCACCCACGAGGATGCAGTCGGGGTCCTGACGCAGGACGCGACGCAACGCCTCCGAGAAGCTCGGCACGTCGACGCCCACCTCACGCTGGTTGACGATCGACTTCTTGTGATAGTGGTAGTACTCGATCGGATCCTCGGCGGTCACGATGTGCCGGTCGAGGTTGGTGTTGATGTGATCGATCATCGTCGCCAGCGACGTCGTCTTGCCGGAGCCCGTCGGGCCCGTGACGATGAACAACCCCCGGGGCCGCCGGATCAGCTCCTTGCAGATGGGGGGAAGCCCGATCTCCTCGAAGGTGAGCAGCTTGTTCGGAATCAGACGCAGGGCGATCGAGATGTCGCCACGCTGACGAAAGACGGCGACACGAAAGCGGGCCTCCGTCCCGTACGCGAAACCGAAGTCGCAGCTTCCTTCTTCCTGCAGCTCCTGCTGGGCCCGCTCGGGCGTGATCGCCTTCATGAGCGCGACGCAGTCGTCGGAATCGAGCACCTTGGTGTCGACGTTCCGCAGCGTGCCGTGGAGCCGGAGGGTCGGCTTCCGTCCCACGCAGATGTGGAGGTCGGACGCGCCCTGGCGAATGACGGTGTCCAGCAATCGGTCAATCTGAATGGTCGACATGGTGGTTCGCGTCTTGAAGGGTGATTAGATGTCGACGTTCGCAGCAAGCAACGCGTCGGCCTGAGCAAAGCGGGCCACCTCGGCGGGCGTCGTGATCCCGCGGAGGATCTTGATCTTGCCGTCCGCGACGAGCGGACGCATGCCGCCGCGAATCGCGGCGTCCCGCAACGCGTCGATGGGCGCCCGGGTAAAGGCCAGCTCACGCGTTTCGGTGTTCATCTTCATCATCTCGAAGATCGCCTTCCGCCCGCGGAAACCGATCTTTCCGCAGTGGCCACAGCCGACCGGCCCGCAGATGTTCTCCGCCTGGGCGATCCGCTCCTCTTCGCTGATGCCGACGAGGCGGAGGAGCGTGGGGTCCGGATCCGGATCCGGGGCCCGGCAGCGATCGCAGAGCACGCGCACCAGCCGCTGGGCCATGATGGCCTGGATGGACGAGGCCACGAGGAACGGCTTGACGCCCATGTCGATGAGACGGGTGATCGCCGACGGCGCGTCGTTCGTGTGCAGCGTCGAGAAGACCAGGTGGCCGGTGAGGGCCGCCTGGATGGCGATCTCGGCGACCTCGCGGTCCCGGATCTCGCCGATCAGGATGATGTTGGGGGCCTGACGCAGCATCGACCGCAGGATGGCGGGGAAGGTCAGGCCGATCGCGTCCCGCACCTGGCACTGGTTGATGCCGGTGAAGTTGTACTCCACCGGATCCTCGGCCGTGATGATCTTCCGGTCCGGACGGTTCAGCACGTCGAGCGCCGAGTACAGCGTGGTCGTCTTGCCGGAACCGGTGGGCCCCGTCACCAGGAAGACGCCGGTCGGTCGGCGGATGATCTTGTTGAACTCCTCGAGCGACTCGGCCTCGAAACCGAGGTTGACGAGACCGATCTTCACCGACTCCGGACGCAGAATACGCAGCACGATCGACTCGCCGTGGTACGCGGGACAGCTGCTCACGCGGAAGTCGATCTGCTCGTCGTCGACCGGCATCTTGATCCGGCCGTCCTGCGGAATCCGGCGTTCGGCGATGTTCACGCCGGCCATCAGCTTCAGCCGGGCGAGGAGCGCCGACTGCATTCGTTTGGGCAGGTTGTCCCGGACGTGGCAGACACCGTCGATCCGGTACCGCAGCAGCACCCGATCCTCCATCGGCTCGATGTGGATGTCCGACGCGCGGTTCCGCACGGCCTCGGTGATGAATCGGTGGACGAGCCGGATGATCGGCGCGTCGTCGCCGGCGGCGATGTCGATCGACGAGTCGACCGACTTGTCCACGGTCACATCGACGGAATCGGTCACGAGCGACTCGTCGGAGAACATCTTGTCGGGGCCCGAGGAGGAGCCGGAGCCGTCGATGAACGACTTGATCGACATCCGGGGGGCGAGCGCGGTCTCGATCTCCGTGTTCAACCGGAAACGCAGCAGGTCGAGCAGCTCCAGATCCATCGGATCGGAGATGACCAGCTTCAGCCGCCCGCCGCTCTTGCCCATGGGCAGGATCAGGTGCTTCTTCGCCAGTTCTTCGGGAATGAGCGAGAGATCGATCTGGCGGGCCGCGTCGGCGGAGTCGAGATCGATGAACTCCATGTCGAACTGGGCCGCCAACGCCTTCGCCACGTCGTCCTCGCTGCAGAAGCCGGCTTCGACCAGCGCCTCGCCGATCCGCTTGCCGGTGCCCTTGGCGATGCCGAGCGCCTGCGTCACCTGGGCCTCGGTGATCGTCCCCCACTCCTGCAGGATCTCACCGAGTTTCTTGCGTTTGCGTGCCATCGTGTCACGGGGAGGGGGGCCGAGAGACCCGCCTCGCCGACTCCTTTCGCGGTCGCGGCGAGCCACGTAGTATTGTCCGGCGGTGTGCGACCTGCAAGCGTCGCCGAGATCACGTCCCCGCCGCCCTGTCCGTGCCGCCACCCGGAGCGTCTCCCGCGTCCCTCCCCGATTCCCTCCCCGAATCCATGTCCCCCGAGCGAATCCTCATCACCGCCGGCCCGACCTCCGAGCCGGTCGACGCGGTCCGCTCGATCACCAACCGATCATCGGGGCGGCTGGGGGTGGCCTTGGCCCGGGCGGCAATCGCCGCGGGCCATCCCACGACCCTGCTGCTGGGCCCGATCGCCGGGCCGGCACCGACGGCGGAGCCCGCCGCCGTCGATCAAACCGCCGAGCAAGCCGCCGATCAAAATAGTACTCGGCTCGCAGTCCACCGGTTCACCACCACGGCGGAACTGCAGCACACCCTCGCGGCGACCTGGCCCGATCACGATGTCCTGATCATGGCCGCCGCCGTCGCGGACTTCCGCCCGGTCCCGTCGCCGGAGACGAAGATCCGCCGATCGAAAGACGGCTTCGTCCTCCACCTCGAGCCGACGCCCGACCTCCTTGCCGAGCTCGCGTCCACGACGCGGCCCGATCAGACGCTCATCGGATTCGCCCTCGAGCCCCGCGCCGGCCTGCTCGACGCGGCGCGAGAAAAGATGACGCGCAAGGGGGTGGACGCCATCGTCGCCAACCCCCTGGAGACGATGGACGCGGAGGACATCGACGCGCGGGTGCTGCTCGCCGGCGGCGTCGTGCTGTCTCCCGGTGCGATGAGCAAAGTCGAATTCGCCGCGTGGCTCATCGCGACGCTGCCGCGGGTTCGACACGTCCGGGGAACCCGCTGACGACTCGGCGTCGCACCACGACCACACAATGAGAGCGATTTAACCGGCACCTCACGTCGGCCTCAGCCCGCGCGCCGAAACTTCTCGCGTTGTCACTCCCATGTACGTCAACCGACCCCATCACGAAGGAGCACCCCCATGCACCGCCTCGCGAACCTCTGGCGCCGGACGATCGTCGCGCTGCTCGTCGCCGCTTTCGGCACGCTCACCGCCGGCACCCTGCCCGGCTGCCACACCGCCGAGGGCTTCGGTCACGACGTCGAGCACCTCGGCGACTCGATCGAGGACGCCGCGGACTGATGCGACCTCGCCCGCTCTTCCCCCCACATTCCCACGAAAGGACCCGCCCATGGAAACGCTGCACTCTCTCAACCCCGACACCGTCAAGTCCCTCCAGGAGCTCATCGAGATCAACATCGACAGCGCCGAAGGGTTCACCACCGCCGCCGAGAAGATCGAGAGCAAGGAGATCGCGCAGTACTTCCAGAAGTGCGCCTCGCAGCGTTCCAAGTTCGCGTCCGAGCTCAAGAGCGTCGTGAACGACAACGGCGAGTCTCCCGAGGATGACGGCTCGGTTCTCGGCACCATGCACCGGTGGTGGCTCGAGCTGCGTGGCACCGTGCAAGGGGGCGACGAGCACGCCGTCCTGTGCGAGGCCGAGCGTGGCGAAGATGCCATCAAGGAGCGATACGAGCAGGCTCTCGAACAGACGGCCGGCAGCCCGATCAATGCTGTCCTCCTGTCTCAGTATCGCGCCGTCAAGGACGCGCACGATCGCATCCGCGC
>JABDLI010000214.1 GCA_013003065.1 Phycisphaerales bacterium
GCGGCATGGACGCCGCCGGTCCCCGCGCAGCCTGCACCCGCCGGAGGCGGTGCGAAAAATAGTCCGAACCCACGCTGAACCATCCAGACGCTAGCCCGCAGGATGCGGGCGGTGTATTTGGGCGTCCAAGCAGGTTTGTGCTTCGCCGCAGGATGCGGCGGATCGAGCGGGGGTCGGTTCGGCGCCGGACGACACAGCGTTCAGCCAACGACCAACGGAGGCCGAGGGCGGCAGGACGCCGCCCGTGGATTCGCAGGGCGTCCGGCGGTCACTGGCGTGTTTGCGCGGTTGGGAAGATTTGGATTTGGAATGGGAATGGGAAGGGAAAGTGGAATTGGACCCGGAGATCGGGGACCCGGGGAATCGTGAAGTGGAATTCGCCCCCCCCGAGGGGGCGAGCCCACGCTCGCCCCCGATTCTCTCTCCGATCCTCTCTACGAGCACGTCCCCCACCCGGCCAACACCGTCAGCAGGTCGGTGAAGTCCACGTCGCCGTCGCCGTCGACATCGGCGTCGCACCCGCACACCGCCGGATCCACGATCACGGGGATCGTCCGGACCGTATCGTTGCCGCAGTCATCGACCGCGGTGATGCGGATCACGTAGTCGCCGCTCGGAAGCGTCGCCGTGTCCCATGTCGCCACGATCCCGTTGATGACGACTTCAGACGACGTCATCAGGAGCGAGTACGAACCTCCCATCGGCGCCACCTCGACGACGTATTCATCGAAGCAGTGTCCGCACCCCTCCGAAACGGTCCCGAGAATCTGGACCTCGCCGCACACGGCGGCGCTCGGCTGCGGCGACTCGATCGCGACCGTGGGCGGCGCCTTGTCCACCACGACGGTCGTTATGTCCGTCGATGCGAGCCCGCAGGCATTCTCGACGGTGAGGCGCAGGAAATACGTGCCGTGCGAGACGGCGCTCGTGTTCCAGGTGTACAGCGAGCTGAGCGTGCAGACCGGGGTCGTGTAGCTGTTGATCAGCGTCCACGGCGTGCCCGGATCCGCGTTCACCCGGCGATATTCGAGCCGATCACTTCCGTACTCACCGTCCTCGTCGCACGCGATGCCGCGGACGGTGACCACGTCGCACTCGCACGAGAGATACGGCGGCGCATCGATCAGGGCCGTCGGCGGGGTCGGGTCGTAGTCGAAGGCGAGGTCGTCGATCCCCTCGAACAGCCCGATCGTCGACTCGATCTCGACCCGGCGGATGGTCGGCCCCCAGGACTCGTGACCAATCCGGATGTAGTGAAAGACGCCTCCGCCGCACGACATCATCCGGGAGTACACGAGGGCTCCGAAGTTGCTGTAAGCGCGGACCGAGAACTGCACGCCAGGGCTCACCGGCTCGCCAAGCGTGAACGTGACCAGACGCTGCAGGTCACTGAACACCAGACGCAGCTTGTCCGGGCTGAAGTCCGGGCAGCCGGCCTGAAGGCTGAGCGCGCGGGTTCCCGAGGAGGTGCCGGTCGTCGGCGTCACGATGACGGGTTGCGGCGTCCCTCCCCCGCAGCTGCCCGGCTCCGCGGAGAACGTGACGCCGGACACCGACGTGACGACCTGACCGACCGAATAGTCCTCGAAATCGATGGTCGTGCACTGCCCCGACGCGGGCGTTGCGAGACCAATGCCGGCCACGGCGGCCAGCCCCCCGATCCATGTGTGTTTCATCGAACCGTCCTCCACGTCTGACGCCGATCGGTGTCCAGAGAACGCGGACGCCAACACGCCTACGCAGCCGGTGGATTGGAGATTGTCGGCGACGACGGTGATCGGGTGAATCGGGAGCGGGCCCTGATCGTCGCGCCTGCGGACGAATCAGGGGGAGGTGATGAGCCCCCCGGAGACGGACACGGTCGCGGACACGGACACGGACACGGACACGGACACGGTCGCGGTCACGGACACGGACACGGACGCGGTCGCGGTCACGGACACGGACACGGTCACGGCCACGGCCACGGTCACGGTCACGGACACGGCCACGGACACGGACGCGGCCACGGGCACGGGCGCGGTCACGCACGCGGGAGCGCTCGCTTGCGCTCGCGCAGCGTAACGTCGATACGCGCCCATCGCGCAACCGCCCGACCCAACCTGCCCGAGGCGGCATGGACGCCGCCGGTCCCCGCGCAGCCTGCACCCGCCGGAGGCGGTGCGAAAAACAGTCCGAACCCACGCCGAACCATCCAGACGCGAGCCCGCAGGATGCGGGCGGTGTATTTGGGCGCCACGCCGTCCTGTGCCTCGCCGCAGGATGCGGCGGATCGAGCGGGGGTCGGTTGCGCGCCGGACGACACAGCGTTCAGCGTGCGGTTTGCTGAGGCCGAGGGCGGCAGGACGCCGCCCGTGCAAGCACAGGACGTCCGGACGTCACCGGCGTGTTTGCGCGGTTGGGGGAGAATTGGATTTGGAATGGGAATGGGAATTGGAAGGGGAAGTGGAATTGGACCCGGAGAACGGGGAGTGGAGGAATTGCGAATTGGAATTCGTCACACCATCCCACCCCCGAACACAAACATCACTTCAGCCCATACTCCTTCAACTTCCGATACAACGTCCGCTCCCCGATCCCCAACATGTGCGCCGCCTGCTCGCGGTTGCCACCCGCCATCGCCAGCGTCTGACGGATGGCCTCTTTCTCGAGCTTGTCGAGGCCGACGCCGGCGAGTGAGCCGATCGAGGAGCCGTCCGAACCCTCGTCGGCGCGGATCTCCTCGGGAATGTGACGCACGTCGACCGTCTCATCGCCGCACATCACGACGACCCGCTGCACGACGTTGAGCAACTCCCGGACGTTGCCCGGCCAGTCGTAGGCGATGAGCCGCATCATCGCCGCATCGGTGACGGCCAAGTGAGGCCGATCCGCTTCGGCGCAGAAGCGACCGACAAAGTGCTGCACGAGCCGCGGAATGTCCTCGCGTCGCTCGCGGAGCGGCGGCAGGACGATCTCCGCGCCCTTGATCCGGAAGTAGAGATCCTCGCGAAACTGTCCGTCGGCGACGATCTCCTTCATCCGGCGATTCGTGGCGCTGACGAAACGCACGTCCGTCTGCCGCGCTTCGTTGGCGCCCAGACGAACCACCTCGCCCGTCTCCAGGACCCGCAGCAGCTTCGACTGCATGGTGAGCGGCATGTCGCCGATCTCGTCCAGGAACCGCGTGCCGCCGTCGGCGTACTCGAAGACGCCCTCGCGGTCACGCTCCGCGCCGGTGAACGCGCCCCGCACGTGCCCGAAGAGCTGGTCTTCGATCAACGTCTCGCTCTGACCGGCGGCATTGAAGGTCACGTACCGTTGGGTGTGCCGGCGGGAGTGCTTGTGAATCGCCGCGGCCACGAGCTCCTTGCCCGTGCCGGATTCGCCCCGGACGAGGACCGGGATGCTGCTTGGCGCGACCTGCTTGATCGTGGCGATCACCTGACGGATCGCCGGCGACTCGCCGATGATCCCCTCGAAGCCGAAGGCGGCATCCAGCTTGCCCTGGAGCGACGCGTTCTGATGCCGCAGCAGCACCGCCTCCGCGGCACGGTTGACGAGGTTGCGGAAGACCTCCAGGTCGAGCGGCTTCTCGATGAAGTCGTAGGCGCCGCCCTGGAGCGCCGCCTTCGCCGTCGGGACGTCACCGTGTGCGGTCACCATGATCGTCTCGACATCGGTCTGAAACTGCTTCGACAGCTCGAGCACCCGAAGGCCGGCGGTCTCGTCGCCCATGACCAGATCGGTCACGATCACGTCGAAGTTTCCGTGCCGGAGCTCCTCCTCGGCGCCCTCCAACCCGTTCACGATCGTGCACACGTGCCCGGGTTTGCGCAATGCCTCCGCCATCACCTCGGCGTGATCGACCTCGTCGTCCACGATGAGAACTTGGGCGGAGGCGGCGGCTCGTCGGGTCTGGGCGGGCATGGGCGGGCATTGTAGTCACAGCGCCCCGGGGTCGCGGCATCGCTCGATCCACCCTTGCGGCGGAAGAAGAAGCGGTCATACTCCTCGGGGGTGGATGCGATTCTCGAGAGGGCGAACGTGAAGATGCCGGCCCCCCATCCCCGGACGCCCCATCCGGCACCAAGCACACGTGGTTTCGCGGCGGTGACGCTGCTCGCGCTCACCGCCGGCCTCCACGCCGGTTCGCCGGCGGTGCAGCCGGGCATGGGCGATCCACTTCTCGGACTCACCGCGGATGAGCAGACGCGTTTCGACCTCGGCCGCGTGGCCTACACGCGGCTCCTCGATGCGGACGATGGGCTCGGCCCCGTCTTCAACGCGACGAGCTGCGCGAGCTGTCACAACAACCCCGTCGGGGGAGCGGGCCGCTTCGTCAACTTTCACTTCGGCATCGTGGATGATCGTGGCGTCTTCGACCCGATGCTCGACCTCGGTGGCACGCTGCTCCAGCAGCTCTCCTTCGGCTGCGACGAGGTGATTCCAGCCGAGGCGACCGACCTCCACCAGCGGATCACGCCCGGGGCGCTCGGGTTCGGCCTCATCGAAGCGATTCCGGATGCGGCGTTTCTCGCCCTCGAGACCACCCCGCCTTCGGCGGAGGTCAGCGGACGGGCCCAGCTCATCGTTCCGCTCGAGACTCCGGGCGGCCCGGCCCGCGTCGGGCGTTTTGGCTGGAAGGCGCAGGTGCCGACCATCCGCTCTTTCTCGGCCGACGCCGCGGTCAACGAGATGGGCCTGACGAACGCGTTGTTGCCGGACGAAACGCTGCCCAACGGCGATGCGAGCGTCCTGGAGTGGTGCGACTTCGCCCCCGATCCCGAGGACAACCCCGATCTGGGTGGCGGCCTGCCGTTCGTCGATCGCGTGACCGACTTTCAGCGGCTCCTGGCAGCGCCGCCGCAGACCCCGCGATCGGGCATGAGCGGCGAGTCGCTCTTCGCCGCCGTGGGGTGCACCGACTGTCACGTCGCGGGTTTCGTGACCAGCGACGACCCGTCGCTCGAGGCGGCGCTCCGCAACCGAAGCGTGCGACCCTATTCGGACTTCCTCCTGCACGACATGGGAGCCCTCGCCGACTTCCCGCAGGCCGACGCGAGCGCCGCGGAATTCCGCACCACGCCCCTCTGGGGGTTGCGGACCCGCACCGCCATGCTCCACGACGGTCGCGCCCGATCGGCCGATCTCGCCGGCCTCGTCACCCAGGCCGTCGCGTGGCACGACACGAAGGGGAGCGAGGCGCAGGCCGCGGCCCGCGCGTATTTCGCGCTCACCGCCGACGAGCGGGCGGACGTCATCGCTTTTCTCGACTCGCTCGGGCGCCGCGAGTTCGATCACGACGGTGACGACGACGTGGATGCCGACGACCTCGGAGCGTTCACGGACTGCTACGGGGGCAGCGGCTACACGGCCGACGACGCGTGCGCTCGTTCGGACCTCGATCAGGATGGCGACGTCGACCCGGCAGACCTCGCCGGCTTCGTCCTGGTCTACGCGGGACCGCAGGCGGATTGCGACGGCGACGGCACGGGGGATCTCGACGAGATCGCCGCCGGCGCCGCGGACGCCGATTTCGATCTCGTCCCGGACGCGTGCGTGATCGACGGTGACGTCGATGGCGACGGCGACGTCGATTTCGAGGACCTGCTGCTGGTCATCGCCGCCTGGGGCCCCTGCCCCGATCCCCCCGCAACCTGCCCGGCCGACCTCGACGCCAGCGGGACCGTCGACTTCACGGACCTGCTGCTGGTGCTGACGCACTGGTCGTAGCCCGGTTGCACGAGGCTCGGCCCCGCGTCAGGGTTGTTCCCCGCGCTCCGCCGCGACCGATACACTCTTCAGCGTGCCTCCGTCATCCCCGACCCCATCACCGTTTGCCGACCGCCACGTGACGTGCATCGGCATCGGCGGCTGCGGTCTCAGCGGTCTGGCGCTGATGCTCCAGAGCCTCGGGGCCCGTTGCCGCGGATCCGACGCGACCCCCAGCGTGGTGACCGACGGGTTGCAGGCCTCGGGCATCGAGGTGTCGTTCGATCAGGCCGCGGGACAGATTCCGGACGCGTGTGACCTGGTCATCGCCTCGGCCGCCGTGCCGGACGACCACCCGGAAGTCCGCGCCGCGCGGGCCCGCGGTCTCGAGGTAATCACGTACGCCGAGGCCCTCGGACGAACCCAGGCGGCCCACACCGGAATCTCGATCGCCGGGACGCACGGAAAGAGCACGACGGCCGCGATGCTCTGCCACGTGATGCTCGAGTGCGGGCTCGATCCGAGCTTCATCGTCGGCGCTCAGTGCAACCAGATCGGCGGCGGGAGCCGCACCGGCGCCGGCGCGGTGCCCGGGGACGGGCCCTACCGGGGACGCCCGGGGTACCTGGTGGCCGAGGCGTGCGAGTTCAACCGGTCGTTTCATCATCACCGTCCGGTGATCGCGGCGATCCTCAACGTCGAGGAGGATCACCTCGACGTCTACGGTTCGCTCGAGCATGTCGTCGAGGCGTTCCACGCGTTCGCCGACCTCGTGCCGGCCGCCGCCGAGGGCGGTCGCCTGCTGATTGCGCACGAAGGAGCGCACCGCCGCGTCATCACGCGGGGTTTGCAGTGTGGCGTCGCCACGTTCGGCTTCAGCCCCGCCGCGGATTACCAGGTCGTCACCGATGGCGCCGTGCGCCGCGTCGGACTGCTGCAAGACGGGCTGTGGCTGGCCCAGTGGACGAACGCCATGCCGGGTGAGCACAATGCGCTCAATGCGGCGGCCGCCGTCATACTCGCCCACGATGCGGGCGCCGACTGGGAAGCCGCGGCGGCGGCCCTCGACGGCTTCGCCGGTCTCGATCGACGCATGCAGCGACTCGGCACGCGCGTCGTGCGTGGCGGCCCGATCGTTGTTTACGACGACTACGGGCACCACCCGACGGAGATCGACAAGACACTCCGGGCGTTACGCGCCGCCGAGCGACCGCAGCGACTGGTCTGCGTATTCCAGCCGCACCAGCACAGCCGCACGCGGTTTCTTCTCGACGAGTTTGCGCAGAGCCTCGCCGCCGCCGACATCGTGATCGTCCCCGACATCTACTTCGTCCGTGACTCGGAGCTGGAACGGCAACGCGTGAGCAGCACGGACCTGGTGTCGCGTCTGACGGATCGGGGCGTCAGCGCGATGCACCTCACGCCGTTCGACGCCATCGTCGACCAGCTCGAGGTGATGAGCCAGGGCGGTGATCTGCTCGTGATCATGGGCGCCGGACCGGTGTGGCAGATCGGCGCCGCGTTCATGGACCGGGAAGCGGCCGCCACGCCGCTTCCCGCGTGAGGAGGGAAGCGGTGTCGCTGTCGTCGTCGAGCCTGTTCAGCGACCTCGACGTCGAGGTGATTCCCGACGCGCCGCTCGGTGCGATGACGTGGTACGGAATCGGCGGCCGGGCGGATCTTCTCGTCCGTCCGCGCACCGTCGTCGCCCTCGAGACGCTCGCCCGTCGGTGCGCACGCTCGGGGACGCCGCTCCGCGTGCTCGGCAACGGCGCCAACCTGCTCGTGGCCGACGAAGGCGTCGACGGCATCGTCGTGCGGCTCGATCAGCCCGTCTTTCGAGAGGTGCGGTACAACCAGACCGGCGAGATCCAGCTCATGCGGGCCATGGCCGGCGCCGACCTCGCCAAGACGCTGATGGAAACCGTCCGTCGCGGGATGGACGGGCTCGTGCCGCTCGCCGGCATTCCCGCGTCGATCGGCGGCGCCATTCGCATGAACGCCGGCGGCGCGTACGGGGCGATCGCCGAGGCGGTCGACTCGGTCACGTGCATCTCGCGGAACGGGCGGCGTGTCACGTATCCGGCGAGCGAGCTCGTCTTCGACTATCGCTCCACGAACATCCCCGACCCGATCATCCTGGCCGCCGTGTTCCGGCTCGTGCCGGACGATCCGGTGCGGGTGCGGGCGCGGGTGAAGGAGATCTTCGAGTACAAGAAGAGCACGCAGCCCCTCGCCGATCATTCGGCGGGCTGCGCGTTCAAGAACCCCTTCGATCCGGTGCAGGAGGAGCGTCGCTCCGCCGGCCGTCTGATCGACGAAGCGGGGCTCAAGGGGCTGCGGATCGGCGGCGCAACCATCAGCCGCCACCACGCCAACTTCATCGTCGCGGAGCCGGGCGCGTCCGCCTCCGACGTGGAGCAGCTCCTGGCCGAGGTCCGACGCCGGGTCTTCGAGCGCAGCGGGCTCGAGCTGGAAGAAGAGGTCGTCATCTGGCGTCGGGGAGATCCATCGTGAGGCGTGTCCTGGTGCTCATGGGGGGACCGGACGCCGAGCGGGCCGTGAGTCTGGAGTCCGGCGCCGCGGTCGCGGCCGCGCTCGACGCGACCCATCGCGTGACCGGCACCACGATCGATCGCCCCGACGCCGCAGAGATGCGTGAGCTCGTGCGGAGCCATGCCCCCGACGTCGTCTTCCCGGTCCTCCACGGGCCGTACGGGGAAGGAGGCCCGCTGCAGGAAACGCTCGAGACGTGCGGCGTTCCCTACGTGGGATCGAATCCGCAAGCTTCGGCGCGAGCGATGGACAAGATGGTGGCGAAACGCATCGCCGCCGAGGTCGGAGTGCCCACACCCGCCGCCCAGGTGATCGCCCCGGCCGATCGATGCGACCTGGAGCCGCCGCTGGTTCTCAAGCCGGTCGACGACGGCTCCTCGGTCGACCTTCGCATCGCGACGACCGACGCCGCGGTCGCGTCCGCCCGCGCCGAGCTTGCGCCCCGGCGACGCCGGCTCCTCGCCGAACGCTACGTCTCCGGGCGGGAGCTGACCGTGGGGGTCGTCGCCGATCGGGCGTTGCCGATCGTGGAGATCGTCCCCGCCGTCGCGTTCTACGACTACGCGGCCAAGTACGAACGCACGGACACGCAGTTGCGGGTGCATCCGTCGTTGCCGACCGGCGTCAGTGCCGCATTGGCCGACATGGCCGAGCGGGTCTGCCGGGCCATCGGGTGCCGCGATCTCGCCCGCGTCGACTTCATGCTCGACGCGGCGGGCCCGTGGTTCCTCGAGGTGAACACGATGCCGGGATTCACCAGCCATTCGCTGCTGCCCCTGGCGGCCCGGGCCGCCGGCGAGGACATGCCGGCGTTGTGCGCCCGCGTCGTCGATCTGGCGGCCCGCCGGGCGACGCGGCCGAGCCCCACCTGAGCAAATCGTTTCCGATTCTCAGCGCCGTCGCGGCCGGCGGCCGATGTGCTTCCCACCAGGGAGAACGCACCGTGGCCAAACGCCGACGCAAGACACGACGGAACGAACCCGAGCGATGGTGGGAGCGTCTTCGCGAGCGTCTCGCCGAGACCGAATGGACGCGGGCACGGCGGGCGAGCCAGGCGATCATCACCATCCTCGTCGTGGCCGCGCTGACCGGGGGCTGGCTCCTCGGCGTACCCCGGCTGCGGGCGGCCGTGGCCGAGGCGACGGCCACCGAGGTCTCGATCGTGTTCGTGGACGAGCCGGCGTGGGTGCGGGGGGATCTGCTCGCGCTGCTCGACCTCACCGCCCGACACCAGCTCTCCGGTGACCCCATCGCCCAATCCGATCTGGTCGCGATGCGTTCCGCGCTCATGAACACGGGCTGGTTCGACGCGGTGCGTCAGGTCCGGCGGACGAGCGGGAATCGCATCGAAGTGCACGCCGACTTCGTCCGTCCGGCCGCGGTCATCCGCGACGACGAGGGTGATCACCTGGTCGATCCGACCGGCAAGGTGCTGCCCCGGAGCTACGAGACCGACGCCGCCAAGACCCAGATCGTCATCACCGGCGCGCACCTGCCCCGACCCGGTCTCGTCGGAACGGTCTGGCCGGGCGCCGACGTCACCGCCGCCCTGCGTCTTCTTCGTCTGCTCAGCCCCCAGCCGTGGCGGGGTCAGGTGGCGGCGATCGACGTGTCGACCTTCCGCGACGACGAGTCGCTGGTGATCGCGACCGATCGCGGGTCACGCCTGTTCTGGGGGAGCGCGCCCGGCGCCGAGGAAGGGCTGGAAGTGCTGGCGGACCGGAAGCTCGCCCGGATCGAGACGGCCTTCACCGAGCTCGGCCACATCGACGCCGGACACCGCGGCGTCCTCGACCTCACCAACCCGCGGGCGGTGGTCGGCAAGTAAACGTCCTCCGGCCTCCTGCCGCGGACGACGTTCCCTCGTACACTCTGACCATGGCGCCCCTCGTGCTCCCCCGAGCACTCATCTTCCTCGCCTCGCTGTGGCTGATCGGTTCGTGGCTGATCGCGATCGGTCCGATGCACCCGGTGCACCCCTCCTCGGCGAGCTACGAACACGGGCTGCGGATCATGCTGCTCTCGCTGACGACGGGCGTCATGATCGGGTGGCCGCTCCTGCGGCTCAGCCAGACCTCCTCCTCGGCCCCGATCCGGCAGACGATCCTGGATGTCGTGGTCATGCTCGCGATGCTCCAGGTCGTGCTGTGGCCACTGCGTCTGCTGACCACGTGGAGCCTCTCACGCACGGCGGCGATCGACGCCTCGCTGACCGGCTGGCTGCTGCTCGCCGCGGCGATCGTCGCGGCGGCAACCGGCACCCCGCGCCCGGGGCCGCGGGCGCTGGCGATGGGAGCGTGTGTCGGCATGTGTCTGCTGGGACCGATGCTCGCGTGCATCGGGCTGCTCACGGGCGGGCTCTCGATGAGCCTGATCGAGCTGAGCCCGCTGATGGCCGTGCGGACGTTGGGCGACGGTGGGGCGGCGCCGGTCGGCGCGACGCAGTGGCAATGGATCGTGTTGCTGTTCGGCGCGGTGGGCGCCACGTGGGTCGCGTTGCTGGCGACGTCGGTCATCGTCCGAGCCGACCCGGCGGTCGCCACGCGCTAACACATGAGCCCCGCTTTCTGGACCATCGCGGCATTCCTCGGCGAGGCTGCGACCCGCGTCACGATCGTCGCGTACATCCTGCTGCGTCGGCCGCGGCCCGCCGCCACGAACCTGGCGTGGATCGTGGTGATCCTTGCGGTTCCCCTCGCGGGCGTCTGTGCGTACTTCCTCGTGGGCGAAGCGCGGTTGAGCCGCGGCCGGATCGCTCGCCACGCCGTCATCCACCGGAAGTTGCGACAGGTGACCGCCATCGAGCGGGCCGAGTCCCGCCAGTCGGCGCAGGTGCAACCCGAATACCGGGCGATCGCGAACCTCGCGACCACGGTGCGCGAGACGCCGCCCACTCCGGGGAATACGCTCCAGCTGATCGGCGACACCGATACGTTCGTCGAGACGCTGGAAGCCGACATCGACGCCGCGGTCGCCCACTGTCATCTGGTGTTCTACATCTACCTGGACGACGTCGTCGGCCAACGCGTCGCCCGTGCCCTGCTCCGGGCGGCCGAGCGGGGCGTCGCCTGCCGGCTGCTCGTCGATGACGTCGGCTCTCGCGCCTTCCTGCGTTCGCGCCTGGCCCGGCGACTGGCGGACGGCGGGGTCGAGGTCGTCCGCGCCCTGCCGGCAAACCTCCTTCGCCTGCTGTTCGCCCGCATCGACCTCCGGAATCACCGGAAGGTGGTGGTGATCGACGGGGTGCGTGGCTTCGTCGGAAGCCACAACATCGCCGACGACGACTTCGCGATCAAACGCCGGTTCGCGCCGTGGGTCGACGCCATGGTGCGTCTGGAGGGCCCGGCCGCGCGCGATTTGCAGGCCCTGTTTGCCGAGGACTGGTTTCTCGACACGGGCGAGTCGCTCGAGCCGGTGTTGTCCATCGATCCGCCGTTGTCGAAGCAGGGTGTGTCGACGCAAGTGTTGGGCACCGGGCCCAACAGCGGCAACGAGGGTCTGCATCAGCTCACGCTCTCGGCCATCCACACGGCCAACGAGGAGATCGTGATCACCACGCCCTACTTCGTGCCCGACGACGCGACGAATGCGGCCCTGCAAACGGCCGCGCGACGCGGCGTCGAGACCCGCCTGATCGTCCCGGCCCGCAACGACTCACCGCTCGTCGCCGCCGCGAGCCGCGGCCAGTACGCGGGACTCCTCGATGCGGGCGTGTCGATTCACGAGTTCACCGGCGGTCTCCTCCATGCGAAGACGATCACCTTCGACCGACGGCTTGCATTGATCACGACGGCCAACCTGGACCGGCGGAGCTTCGAGCTGAACTTCGAGTCGAGCCTTCTGGTGTACGACACCGACTTTGCAAGCCAGCTTCGCTTCCTGCAGCACTCCTACCTCGATCGCGCCACCACCGTGGACGCCGCTCGGTGGCACGCACGCTGGTGGCCCCGCCGCCTGTGGGAGAATGCCGCCGGCACGCTGAGCCCCCTGCTCTGACCGCTCGACTTCGATCACGCCCGCCGCGCTTCCAAATCCCCTCCGGCTCAGTATCCTACGGCTCTATGGCGACGTACTCAGAAGACGATGCCTTTCGCGACACCTGCCGCGCCCGCTTCAACGATCTCGTGGAGAGCGTCGGGGTCAAGCGGTTCGCCACGTCGCTCGGCCTGTCGACCCGACAGGTCAATCGCATTCTCGCCGGGGCCCAGCCGAATCCGGTGGAGCGTCTCGTGCGTTCACTCCAGGGCGCCGACGCAGAAACGGGCGATCGCGTGCTGGACTACATCTGCCAGGAGCTCGGCGGTCACTTCGTGCGTCACGAAGCCATCGACGAGGCCGCCGTCAACGCGGTGAAGGAGTGCGCCGAAGCCATCGCCGCCATCAGCGACGGGGAGATCTCCGACCTGGAGGTGCGTGAGATCCGCGAGGCGATCAGCGCGCTCTCCGGGCTCATCATGTCGATGCGGGCCGCGGGTCAGGGCGAGACCGGGCCGATCGATTCGGACTAACCCCGCGGAGCAGGACGTGCCGGAGACGATCATCCGACTCGGCGACTGTCGCGATCTGCTCTCGACGCTGACGCCGGCGTCGGTCGACCTTGCGTACCTCGATCCTCCGTTCAACACCGGACGCGTCCACGCCGCGGAGCACGCCTCGTTCCCCGATCGCTGGACGGGCGGGTCGTACGTTGCTTTTCTTCGCGCGACGATCGAGGCGGTCGCCCGCGTGCTGCGACCCCACGGCGCGATCCTTCTGCACTGCGACTGGCGCACCGTGCACGACGCCCGGGGGTTGCTCGACGAGCAGTTCGGCGAGGCGGCGTTCGTCAACCACCTCATCTGGTCGTACGGGCTGGGGGGCTCCTCCCCCCGGCGGTTCGCCCGGAAGCACGACGACATCCTTTACTACGCGGCCGGCCCCGACTACTACTTCGACCCCCCGCTCGTGCCGGCGACGAGCCAGCGGATGAAGGGACAGATGAAGAAGGCGACGGACGTCTTGAACATCCCGGCGATCAACAACATGGCGGCGGAGCGCGTCGGCTACCCGACACAGAAGCCGCTGGCACTCATGGATCTGCTCGTCCGCGCCTGCGCGCCGCCGGACGGGCTGGTGGTGGACCCCTGCTGCGGCAGCGGCACGACGATCGTCGCCGCCCTTGCCGCCGGGCGGCGGGCGA